>JAKAIF010000020.1 GCA_021814445.1 bacterium | reverse complement strand
AGTCAATTATTTGCAAATATTTATCTCAATGAATTAGATCAATACGTAAAGAGGGTTTTGCATGAACGGTGTTATATACGTTACATGGATGATTTTATTATTGTGAGTGCTGATAAAAAAAGATTACATACCGATAAAGAGTGTATTGCTGAATTTCTACGCGATATTCTTCATATAGAACTACATCCTCGCAAATCTGAAATATTTTCTATAGAACGGGGAATTGATTTTTTGGGATACCGTGTATTTCCTCAGTATATGACCCTTCGAAAATCGACTGTAAAACGTATTAAGAAAAAGATGAGAAGGACTGTCAGGCGTTTTAAACAAGGGAATATTTCCCTAATTAATATATATAGTTTTATTCATGCGTGGGATGGTTATGCAAAACATGCGCGTTCGTGGTATGTGTGCAGAAATATACAAGATATATACTCTGGTGTTTTTTTTGAATAAAAATTACTGGGATATTGGTCTTGTGTTATAGTTGCGACCTTTTGCTGATGATTTGCGGTTTATTGTTGATAAATGGTGTTGACATGCCGTGCATGTTTTGATACACTTCTCTAGCGTATTTTACAGCTTAAAAGCTTGTATGAGCAGCTCGGATACGCCGTGCTGTTTTCGTTGTAATATAACTCAACTATGCCATTTATCATTGGAAAGAAAATCAAGATGGACCAAGTTTGGTCCGAGAATGGAAAAATGATTCCGGTCACTCATATTCATGTTGGCCCTGTTGTGGTAACTCAAGTTAAGACAAAAGAAAAAGATGGCTATGATGCATATCAAGTAGGATATGATTCTTCTATTAAGAAAGTAACCAAACCTCAAGCAGGGCATCTGAAAAAGAGCGGAGACAAGATATTCCGTATTTTGCGTGAGTGCCGCACGACAAGTCCTGTAGCATATACTGTAGGAGATGTCATTGACGCCTCTGCGTTCAAAAAAGATGATTTATTGACATTAACCGGAGAAGAAAAAGGAAGAGGATTTCAAGGAGTTGTGAAACGTCATGGATTTCATGGGGGACCTAAAACACATGGACAAAAAAATCGTTTGCGTGCTCCAGGATCATTGGGAGCTACCGCTCCTCAACGGGTCTTGATTGGAAAGAAATTAGCTGGACATATGGGAAATGAAACCGTCACGTTACGTAAAGTGCGTGTTATTGATGTAGATGTAGAGAAGGGAATTATTAGCGTCAAGGGACCCGTTCCAGGAAATGCGCGAAAATTAGTGTTAATAAAAACGATGTAACGTATATGAAACAAATTCCTGTATTAAATTCTGAATTAAAAGAAATTGAAACAATCGCCGTTCCTGTGCGTATGTTTGATGCAAAATGGAATCCTGACTTAGTACATCAAGCAGTGGTAACACAACAAGCAAATTATCGTAATATTGTCGCGCATGCGAAAGATCGTTCAGAAGTGCGTGGAGGTGGAAAAAAACCTTGGAAACAAAAGGGAACCGGTCGTTCTCGTCATGGATCTATCCGTTCACCATTATGGATTGGTGGTGGAGTGACCCATGGTCCTCTGAAAGACAAAGTGTACGCCAAGAAAATCAATAAAAAAATGAAAGATGCGGCGTTATTTAGCGTACTTTCTCAGAAACTTTCTCAGAATGCTTTATTGGTTATTGATTCGTTGCCCGCAGTTACTCAAAAAACCGCAAAAACAAAATCAGTACTTCCGCTTATTCGTCCTCTTATTAAAAATACCTCTGCATTGATTGTGGCGAGCAAGGCGCATAAAAGTATTAATAGCGCGTTACGTAATGTGACTCGTATTTCTTGTATTGCTCCTACCTCGTTGAATATTTTTGATGTTATGAAAGCAACGACTGTGGTGTTTGAAAAAGATTCAATTACCGAATTAGTGTCCCATTATACTAAAACAAAGAAAGCGCAAGCTAAATAATTATCGTTATGGCATTATTTAATAAAAAAGATGAAGTGAAAAAAGATAGTTCAAAGACCGCAAAACATGCGTCTGTTTCTTCTACTACCCCCATCGTTCGTTCTGTGGTAAAAGGAGCTCATGTGACCGAAAAATCACTTCGTATTTCTTCTCAACATCAGTATGTATTTGATGTAGATCCAAAAATTTCAAAACAGGAAGCCGCAAAGGAAATTGAAAAAATGTATAACGTGCAGGTAGTTCGCTCACAAGCAGTAAACAAAACTACCCACAAGGCGCGATTTCGCGGCGCTATGGGTGGAAAAGTTATTACCAAAAAAGTTATTGTCACACTTGCAAAAGGTCAGCATATTGATATGACCGGTAACGCATAACTATTACTATGAAGAAATTTTCTCCAACTACACCAGTACGCAGACATCTTACTAACGTTGAATATAAAACGCTTATTACCGCAAAATCACCTGAGCGTAAATTGACGACAAAATTAAAAACACATGCTGGCCGCAATCATAGCGGACGTATTACCACCCGCCATCAAGGAGGTGGAAATAAAAAATTGTACCGCTTGGTAGATTTTAAACAATTGGAATTAAATGTGCCCGCACGCGTAGTATCTCTTGAATACGATCCATACAGAAGCGCTTTTATCGCATTGGTTACCTATCAAAATGGAAAGAAAGGATATATCCTCGCTTCTTCAAAAATGGAAGTGGGTATGACTATTATTTCTGCTGAAAAGGCTCCTTTAAAAGAGGGGAATCGTATGATGCTCAAAAATATTCCTGTGGGATATATGGTGCACAATATTGAATTACGTCCCACGAAAGGAGGACAAATTGCAAAATCAGCAGGAGCATTTGTTGAAATTTTGGCGCAAGATGAAGGATATACCACATTAAAGATGCCTTCAGGAGAAACGAGAAAAGTTTCATGGGATGGATATGCTTCCATTGGACAGGTCTCAAACATTGACTATGCATTGACTAATATCGGAAAAGCAGGACGATCACGTTGGTTGGGTATTCGTCCTACCGTGCGTGGTACTGCTATGAACCCCGTTGATCATCCATACGGAGGAGGAGAAGGACGTCAGAAACGTGGTACGAAGAGACCAAAGACTTTGTGGGGTAAGGTGACCGGTGGTCGCAAGACACGCAATCCGAAACAATGGTCAACAAAACTTATTGTAAAACGCCGCGTTAAGAAATAAACTATTGGTTTTGTTCCCTCCCCAGTTCTGAAAATTGTTTTATGGAACTAGGGAGGGACAACAAAACCTTTACCCCTCCCCAGTTTTTGTTCATAATTTGCATAACTAGGTGGAGCGGGTACATATGACCGATATAACAAATCATATCTATTAATTATTAAAAACTGGGGAGGGATGCTCAATTTTATAGTTGTTCGTTCCACTCACAAATAAAATTTGCATGTCACGAAGTTCCAAAAAAGGCCCATACATGGACCCAAATATAGAGAAAAAAATCTCCAAACAAAAAGCAGATGATGGGCCTATTAAAACATGGTCACGCGCGTGCGCTATTTCTCCAGAAATGATTGGCTATACCTTTATGGTTCATAATGGAAAGGATTTTATAAAAGTAAAACCAACCGAAGAAATGATTGGGCATAAATTGGGTGAATTCTCTCCTACGCGTAAATTTGTGAAACATGGTGGTAAAATCCAGAAAGAAGTAGAAAAGAAGGCGGCCGCAAAATAACATAACTATCAATAGATACATTCATGGCACAGAAAACAAAAAAATTACATACTGAAGTGAAACCAAAAACCGCAACTGCGCAAGTGCGCTATCTTCGTATGGCGCCACGCAAGGTTCGCCTTATTGGAAATGTGATTAAACGCATGCATGTGAATGAAGCTGAGGCTCAGTTAATTACTCATGCGCGCCGTGCCGCGGAACCTATGTTGAAATTGCTTCGTTCGGCGATTGATAACGCAAAGAAGAATGGATTAGATATCACAAAAACTATTGTGCATGAAATTCGTACCGACCAAGGACCTATGTTAAAGCGATGGATGCCTCGCGCACAGGGTCGCGCAACTCCCATTCATAAACATACGAGTCATGTGGTGATCACGTTGCAAGAAGCAGAAAAAATGATACAATCCAGATTCGTTGCCGCTCGAAAGGAAAAGAAACAACCAGAACATGGACACGAACATGAACATGGTGCTTCTAAAAAGAAGACTGATAAGGAAAAGAAAGATGTCGAAACTAAGACAGAAGTAAAAACAAAAGACAAAGGATTCTCTCAGAAAATGTTTCAGAGAAAATCAGTATAGTCGTATTACATCGTTATGTCACAAAAGATTAAACCAACATCATTACGCATCGGTATTACAAAAGAATGGAGTGCCCGTTGGGTACCTCGTCACTTTAAATTTGGTATTCAATTACAAGAAGACCATATTTTGCGTAGTGCCATTAATAAAAAAATTGGTATCGCGGGGATTGATTCTATTGTATTTGAGCGTTCAGCAGGAGCATGCCGTGTGACCATTAAAACTGCAAAACCAGGACTTATTATTGGACGTGGCGGTAAGGGGATTGAAGAATTAAACGCGTTTTTGAATGCAAAATTAAAAGCGTTCCGCAAAGAAAAGGGGATAAAAGAAACCCCCACTTTAAACATCACGATTGAAGAAATTAAACGCTATGAAGTTTCTGCGGCTGTTACAGCGCAAAGTATTGCGTGGGATTTTGAAAAACGTATGCCCTATCGTCGTACGATCAAAAAATATCTTGAGCGTATTATGCAAAATAGAGATGTGAAAGGAGCTAAGATAAAAGTAGGCGGACGGCTTGATGGCGCTGAAATTGCTCGTACGGAACAATTAACCTCGGGCAGTTTGCCACTACAGACGCTTCGCGCAAATATTGATTATGCAGAAGGAACTGCTTTTACGACCTATGGAACGATTGGTGTGAAAGTATGGATTTATAAGGGTCAAATATTTAAGAATAACTAACGAATTAACGTATACCTATGTTAGCCCCAAAGAAAACAAAATTCCGCAAAGGACAAAAAGGACGTTCCCGCAAGCGAACCGTTGAAACCCGAGGACTCGAGTTGAGTTTTGGTACTATCGGGTTGCAATCATTGGGATCTGCATATGTAAACGCGAAACAAATTGAAGCAGTCCGAAAATCAATTTCACATTTTACAAAGCGTGGCGGTAAGTTATGGATTCGTATTTTTCCCGACAAGCCAATCACCAAACGTCCTCCAGAATTAACCATGGGAGGAGGAAAGGGATCATTGGATCATTATGTCTTTCCTGTAAAACCAGGACGTGTATTGTTTGAATTAGACGGACTTCCTGAAAAGACAGCTCGTGAAGCACTTGAACGCGCCTCATATAAATTACCGATAAAAACCCGCATTATTGTTAAGGAACAAAAGTAATCAAAATCAATTGTATGAAAAAAAGTTATCGCGATGAATTACGCGCACGAGATATTAATCATCTTATGGCGCAGGCGCAAACCCTTAAACAAAAAATTGCTCAGTTAAAATTTAGCGCACGAGGAGGAAAGACAGCAACCCTGAAGGAATCCAATAAAATAAAAAAGGAAATAGCGACTATACTTACGCTCATACATGAAAAACGAAACCATGCATAATATCACACCAACAACTACACAGAGAAAATTGACCGGGACCGTCGTCTCAGACCGCATGAACAAAACACGCGTTGTTGAAGTAGAGCGATCAAAAAAACACCCCCGCTATCAGAAATTCTTTACCGTAACCACTCGCTTCAAAGCGCATGATGAAAAGAATGAATTTCATACCGGAGATGTGGTTATTATTGGAGAAACAAGACCTTTATCAAAGGATAAACGATGGGAAATCTTACAATTGGTAACCGCGGGTAAAAAACAAGAAAAGGTGGATGATTTATCTGTTAATGAGCAAACTGAGGCATAATATATATACTATATTTTAATACACTACCATGATTCAAGAACGATCCATTTTAAAAGTTGCCGATAATTCTGGCGCAAAAATAATCCGCTGTTTTCGTGTGCTTGGGGCTACTCGCCGTCGGTACGCGCAAATTGGAGATATTATTGTTGCCTCTGTCCAAATAGCAGAGCCACGCAAGCCTGTTGCAAAAAAAGATATTGTGAAAGCGGTTATTGTGCGACAAAAAAATGCATTTCGTCGTCGTGATGGATCATATGTACGATTTGATGAAAACGCCGCAGTGCTTCTTGATGCAAAGAAAGAACCACGAGGGACCCGTATCTTTGGACCTATTCCTCGAGAGGTAAAAGAGCGTGGATTTGAAAAAATCGTTACTATGGCAAAGGATGTTGTATAAATAAATTCCAAATTTGACTATGAATAGCTTACACGTAAAAAAAGGAGAACTCGTACGAATTCTCACCGGAAAAGATAAAGGAAAGACTGGGAAAATTATTAAATGTCTTCCGACACAGAGCAAGGTAATTGTGGAGGGAATTAACGTATACAAAAAACACGTGCGTCCTCGCACCCAACAAGAAAAAGGACAAACGGTGCTTGTTCCTCGTCCACTTCACGTATCTAATGTTATATCAACAGAAGCGCCGAAGAAAAAATAATATCATACGATCATGAAAACAAGTTTAAAAGAAACATTTGAAAAGACCGCCGTACCACAACTTATGCAAGAGTTGAGTATTGGTAACAGAAACGCAGCTCCTCGTATGGTGAAAGTGGTTATTAACACAGGATTGGGACGCGCGAGTCAGCAACCTTCATTTAAAGATAAAATTTTTCCTGCTATTGAAAAAGAATTAACCGCATTGTGTGGTCAAAAACCAGCTCCTCGGGGCGCCAAGAAATCAATTGCAGGATTTAAATCGCGAGAAGGACAAACGATTGGATTGTCTGCAACATTAAGGGGAGCTCGCATGTATGATTTTGTGCATAAAATAACATCTGCGGTGTATCCTCGTGTCCGTGATTTTAGAGGCATAGACTTGAAAAACATTGATAAACAAGGTAATCTAAACCTCGGCTTAAAAGAGCATGTGGTCTTTCCAGAAATAAGTCCAGAAGCATCTACGGTTCAGTTTGGCGTGCAAATCACCATTGTGGTAAAGAATGCTCGTCATCGTGATCATGCAGTCGCGTTGTATAAGAAATTGGGATTTTTGTTTAAAGATACAACCCCAAAGAATAAACATAAGAAATAAGTATGGCAAAACAATCAGTTATCGCTCGATCTAAAAAAACACCAAAATTTTCAACACGCATCGTACGACGTTGTTTTAAGTGTGGCCGTAAGCATGGATTTATGCGCGATTTTGAATTATGCAGAATTTGCTTTAGAGAAATGGCGGGGAGAGGAGAAATTCCTGGAGTAAAAAAATCTTCATGGTAATTATGCCCATGTTTTCATTAGAAATTAGAAATTCCACTCATGTATATCTCATTACTTACTAAAATAAAAAATGCTCAAATAATGAATAAGGAAACAGTCCGTTTCCCATATTCAAAAATGGATGAGCAGATTCTCACTCTTCTCACTGATCAAAAATTTGTTTCTGCTTTTGAGAAAAAAGGGAAGAACCCCAAGAAGTTTTTTGAAATTAACTTGTTTGGATCAGGAACGAAACACGGTATTACCGATGTACAATTTGTAAGCATTCCCTCACGAAAGATTTATGTTCCGTATACAAAATTACGATCAGTGCGACAGGGATATGGTGTTGCCATTATTTCAACTTCTCAGGGACTTATGACCGATAAGCAGGCGCGCACTAAGAAAGTCGGGGGGCAGGTATTATTTAATATTTGGTAGTAATGAGTTTTGTTCCCTCCCCAGTTCTGAAAACTGTTTTATGGAACTAGGGAGGGATAACAAAACCTTTATCCCTCCCCACTTTTACTTTATAGTAAATCGTGGAATGAGGAATATATAAAAAAACAAATAATTATAATCTATTCATTATTAAAAAGTGGGGAGGGATGCTCAATTTTATAGTTGCTCGTTCCACTCACAAATAAAATTTGCATGTCTAAGATAGGAAAAAAACCAATTGAAATTCCCAGTGGCGTTTCTATAAAATTTGAAGGATCAAACGCGGTTATTACCGGACCTCGTGGCACTTTAACGGTGCAAAAACCAGCTACGATTCAAATTACTCAATCAGGGTCTTCTTTGGTTTTACAGCCTTCAGATGAATTGGGGCAAACCATTATGAATTGGGGAACAACTCGTTCTTTGATACAGAATGCTATTGAGGGGGTAACAACCGGATTTGTAAAAAAACTTGAACTTGAAGGAGTCGGATTTAAGGTGAGTCTTGAAGGAAATGAATTAGTATTGAAGGTTGGGTTTTCTCACTTAGTTCGTTTTCCTATTCCGAAAGATATTACTATCACGGTTGAGAAAAATGTTATTACTGTTTCTGGAAATGAAAAACAAGCTGTAGGACAAACTGCCGCAGTTATTCGCAAAATTAAGAAACCAGAACCATACCTTGGAAAGGGTATTCATTACCAGGGAGAAGTTATTCGTCGTAAAGATGGTAAGAAAGCTGGAGCTGCCGCAAAATAAATAAAATTATCGTATGAATAAGAACAAGCAAACTGTTATTATGAAAAAGCGTCGCGCGCGAAGAACTCGGGCTACGTTAGTGGGAACCGCGCAACGACCTCGTATCTCAGTTCACAAAAGCAATACTCATCTGTATATCCAATATATCAACGATGAAGCTCAAAAAACTATTGTGGGGGTTTCAACTGCTATGAAAGATTTGCGTACCACAAAAGGAAAAGATAGAGTTGCTCGTTTAATAGAGACCGCAGCGCAACGCGCAAAAGAAAATGGAATTACTACTGCATTGTTTGATCGTGGATCATATCGGTTTCATGGTACTGTAAAAACCATTGCGGAAGGATTGCGCAAAAGCGGTATTCGTATTTAATTGAACTATTACAATGAATAATCAACCACAACAAAACAGACCACAACAAGGAGATCGTCGCGGAGGAAATAGACCTCCTTCTCGAGGACCTCGCTCAAATGTGTCTTTGGCACCCAAGCGTGAATTAAAAGAGAAAACGCTTGATTTGCGTAGAGTTACTCGTGTGGTAAAGGGAGGAAAACGTTTTTCATTTCGTTGCACTCTTATTGTGGGTAATGAAAAAGGATTGGTGGGTGTGGGTGTCGCAAAAGGAATTGACGTTGCCCAAGCTATTGATAAAGCGCGCCATGACGCCATGAAGCAGACATTCTCAGTAAAATTGAAAGAAACAACTATTGCGCATGAAGTGGAAGCAAAGTTTAGCGCCGCTCGTGTTCTTATTAAACCGGGTAAAAAAGGATCTGGTTTGAAAGCGGGAGGAGCAGTGCGAAGCGTGCTTCTTATGACGGGAATCCAAGATGCATCAGCAAAATGTTTAGGACGTACAAAAAATAAATTAACGAATGCGCTCGCAACTCTTGAGGCACTCAAGAAATTAACCGCATAAAAATTCTATGCAATTACACGAATTACAACCAAAAACAGAAACACGCTCAAAACGACGCGTTGGTCGTGGAGGAAAGCGGGGAACTACTTCAGGACGTGGACAGAAAGGACAAAAAGCACGCGCGGGAAGAAATATGCGTCCGGGGGCTCGTGATCTAGTGCTTCGTACGCCTAAAAAACGTGGACGAGGAAGAAATAAAAACAACCCCAAATCACCAAAAATACTTGCTATTTCTTTGAAGCGTATTTCAGTGCTTCCAGAAACTCAGATCACGAAAGAAATTTTGTTGGCCCATCGCATTATTCGATCACTCACGCAACCACTTAAAATAGTTGCATCAGGATCTATTATGAACGCAAAAGAAATCAAGGGGATTTCTGTCTCAGCTGGGGCGCGTGTAAAGATTGAGAAGGCAAAGGGAAGCGTTGCATAATATATGCGTGACTCGTGTTTCTTTTGATATTAATTATTTTATAGCCATGCCAAAGATTACTAACATATTTCGCATTCCGGATTTACGAAAGAAAATATTATTTGTTTTGTTTTGGCTGGTAGTGTTTCGCTTATTGGCCGTTATTCCCGTGCCTGACGTTGATTTATCTCGTCTTGCGAACTTCTTTCAAGGAAATCAATTATTTGGATTTTTAAACATCTTCTCTGGAGGTGGTCTTTCTAACCTTTCCATTGTCATGTTGGGAGTGGGACCCTATATTACGGCAACTATCGTTATGCAGTTGTTGACCATGATCTTTCCGAAATTAAAGGAGATGTATTATGAAGAGGGAAGCGCCGGACGCGCAAAATTTAATAGATATTCAAAATATCTCACTATTCCGCTTGCATTCCTCTCGGGATATGGATTTCTTAATTTGCTTATTTCTCAACAAGTTCTTCCACAGATGAGCACGCTGTTTTTATTGCGTGATACTCTTATTGTGGTTGCGGGTTCTATGGCGTTGGTATGGATTGGAGATATTATTTCAGAAAAACATTTAGGAAATGGTATTTCTCTTATTATCTTTGCGGGAATCGTGAGCCATCTTCCCACAACTGTGCAACAATTATTTGTGTCATTTGATTCAACCACGCTTATTAGCTATCTCGCATTCTTAGTTATTGCCGTCATTGTTATTGCGGGAGTGGTATATGTCAATGAAGCAGAGCGTAAAGTTCCTATTACATACGCAAAACGAGTACGTGGCACTAAGATGTTTGGTGGTGTATCAAGCTACCTTCCATTGAAAGTAAACCAAGCAGGAGTTATTCCTATTATCTTTGCTATCTCGGTGCTTATGTTTCCTCAGTTCATAGCGCAAGCGGCGGCGGTCTTTTCTAAGAGCACTTCCTTATATCTTATTGATGTAGTTTCAAAAGTATTCAACAATCAATATTGGCACGCGCTTTTCTACTTTGTTCTTGTGGTTCTCTTTACCTATTTTTATACTGCTGTTACATTTGATCCTCGAGAAATTTCAAAAAATTTGCAGCGTTCAGGGGGAGTTATCCTCGGAATCCGTCCGGGAGATATTACTTCAACATATCTAGGAAAAATTATTACTCGTATTACTTTGTGGGGAGCTATCTTTTTGGGCGTTATCGCTATCTTGCCAAACATAACTACTATGGTAACGGGTATCACTATTGTTTCATTAGGGGGTACTGCGCTTCTTATCGTTGTTTCGGTTGCCTTAGAAGTCTTGCGTCAAATCAACTCGCAACTTATAATGCGTGAATACGAAGGGTTTGAATAAAACTTTTTTGTAGGACGGGGTAATCTAATAATATATATGTCAAAAAAACTTAACCGTGGCAAAAAGGCAATTGTCATTTTTGGATATCCTGGTTCGGGAAAAAGCACACAAGCAGTGCTGTTGGCTGAAAAATTTGGGTTATATCATTTCAATACAGGACGATTTGTGGAAAATTTAGTGCACAATCCTGATCTTGCATCTCATCCCGATATTCAACGTGAAAAAAAACTTTTTGATACAGGGAAGCTCATGGATTCCGATTTTGTGCTTGCGCATACCGGGAAACGAGTAAAAGAACTTGCTCAAGGAGGAGAAAGTATTGTTTTTAGTGGATCTCCTCGAGCTTTATTTGATGCATTCGGTGATAAAAAACACCATGAGGGAATTGTAGATATTCTCATGAAAATGTACGGCAAAGAATCCGTTCTCTTTATACTTCTGAAAGTCACTCAGAAAGAAGCGCTTGCGCGTAATACCAAAAGGCTTATTTGCTCTGTGTGTCAAACTCCATTATTAGGGGCGGCATTGCATCTTAGGATTACCACGTGTCCGTTTTGTGGGGGAAAATTATATAAACGCACCCTTGATGATCCAAAAACCATCTTAGTGAGATTTGCTGAATATGAAGAAAAAACTGCGCCTATTATAAAAGAATTGCGCGCGCGAGGTTTTGTGGTTCATGAAATTTCTGGAAATGCGATGCCACATATTGTGTTTAATAGAATTACTAAACTTATCTCATGACTTCCATAAAAACTCCGCAAGAAATCGTGCAACTAAAAGAATCGGGACGTATTCTTGCTGGACTACTTAAAAAACTCGTTGCGCGAGCAAAGGTGGGAGTTAGCCTTCTTGATCTTGATGCATTTGCATATACCTATATAAGAGAACAGGGAGGACAACCCGCCTTTCTTCATTATAAACCCGAAGGAGCAACACATCCGTATCCTGCGTCTATTTGTACTTCTTTGAACGATACGATTGTGCATGGGACGCCTCATAATTATAAACTTTCTTTGGGAGATGTTCTTAAAATAGATGCGGGGGTTATTTATGAGGGTATGTATACTGATGCGGCAACGACCGTTGCTATTGGGAGGGTATCCCCTAAAACAAAAAAATTATTACAAAGTACTAAGAAAGCCCTTGATGAGGCTTTGGCTATTATTCGCCCGGGGAAAACATTGGGAGATATTGGGTGGGTCATTGAGCAACGAGCTC
>JAKAIF010000046.1 GCA_021814445.1 bacterium | reverse complement strand
AAAATATATAGAATCAGATAACACAACTCTACGCACACCTGAAGGCTCTTCTGTGGGGTTTACAATTGGTATTAACCATGGTAGGGTAAGCGGACAAGAAGTTGATCATCTTCATATTCATTTAATGCCTCGATTTGAAGGCGATAAAGGGGGTTCTATACAAAGTATTGTAGATAACCCGCTGTCCACTAAAACCGTTGCAGAAGTGTGCGAAGAGATACAAAAACTAATTACTAATCACTAATATTATTTATGATCGAAATTAAGAAGAAAGAAGGAGAATCACCAAATGCATTTTTGTACCGATTCACTAAAAAAATTCAGCAATCAGGAGTGCTGAAAGAAGCAAAGAAGCGTCGCACGTATGTACGTCCCGCTAATAAGACAAACCGACGAGCTTCAGCGGCATATCGCGCGAACAAAAAAGTAGAGATAGAAAAACAGAGAAAATTAGGAAAATAATTAAGAGAAATATCTAATATCCAATTTTCAATATCTAACTCTTATGATGTTGCGTGAAAAAATCCAATCAACTCTCATAGAGGCACTGAAAGCAAAACAAGAGGTGCGGGTTTTGGTTTTGCGCGGAATTACGTCTGCTATACAAAATAAAGAAATTGAATGCAAGGGGGCAGGAAAAGAATTGCAGGAATCCGATATACTAGATGTTCTAAAAAAAGAATACAAGAAACGTACTGATGCTATTACCCTGTACACCCAAGGAGGGCGCGCTGATCTTGCTCAGAAAGAATTAACCGAGGGGGATATTATAAAAGAATTTCTTCCTCGTATGTTGGAAGAATCAGAAGTGCGTGCGCTTGTTGAACAAGTGTTCACGACTCATCCCGAGGCAACTCAAAAAGATATGGGAATGCTTATTAAAGAGGTGAGTGCACAGGCGCAAGGGTCCGCGGATGGATCGTTGATTGCGAAATTGGTAAAAGAAAGATTAGTGTAACATGAATGCTGTTCATATTCATTCAACAAAAATTTCTTTTCATAAAGATGCTGCACGCGCACATGAAGTAGCGCGTTTTGTTTTAGATGTACTTAAAAAAAATAATAAAGTAGTTGACATTTTTCTGTTACGCCAGAATAGAATACACGCGCTCAACAAACAATGGCATGAAAAGGATGAGCCTACGAATATATTGAGTTTTGCAGAACGAGATATTTTGGAAAAATTTCCAGAATTAATGTTGGATAAAAATTATTTGGGAGAAATTTATATTAGTCCTGATTTTGTACATAAACATAGGCAGTCATTTGATCACATGGTGGTACACGGAATTTTGCATGTATTGGGGTATGATCATATACAAGAAAAAGACGCAGAGAAAATGGAGAAAGTAGAACAGAAGATATTGCGACTTTTGGATGAAGATAGGGGAAAATAAGGAATAAGATTGTTAGTTTTCATTCGTTATTATTTAGTATCACAATACCCGCCATGGCGGGTATTGTGATACTGCTTATTTCTTTCTGTGGAGATACACATACTCTATATTCCCCTAAACCTCCATAAAACATCTCTACGCGTGAAGTCCAAATATTTTATATAATTCATTCATATATGGTATTTCTTTCGTTTCAAAATACAATATATGTTTTTTATAAGACACATGTAAAACATCACAGAGGAATTGTATCTCTTCTTTGCAATTATAGGGGTATACCCATACACTTTTTTGTAGTTGATGCATTCCTACCTCTTTTATTTTTTCTCTGAGAGCATCTCTTTCCTGTTTGTGTTTTGCGGGTATGTCGTACATAACCACTCTCCACAATCTATCCCATGATCTTTTTTGGGTGTGTTTGTTTTTATATATAAATCTTTGTGCAATTTCTCTTCCTCTCTGGGTTAGCTCTATGCGTGTCTCAGTTTTTGTTTTTATGACTTTTATATAGTTTGATCGCACAAGGCGATATATGGGAAGTGCATCACCTGTGTTTGTTTTTGATTTCTTAAATACCGCGCTCCATAACATACGGGCCATCTTTGACGTCAGAGAAGGAGCTACGACAAAAACACCTGCGGTTAATAAGAAGAGTAAGATCTTTTGAGTATTTTTTGAATGAGGTGTGTTTCCTTTCATTTTTATTGTGTTTTTATTTTGTATGGCCTACTAATTTCTCACGCTATTCGTTTTATACTTATAATACGTTATAATAATATTATATCACAATACCCGCCATGGCGGGTATTGTGATACTGTTTAAAATTTAAGAAGAGATATGCACTTTTATTCATTTTTTTTATGTATACATGTGTGATATACTCATATGTAATATATAAATATATTATCATAATGTCGAAAAAATATTTTGCAGTTCACTCATTTACGTTGATTGAGTTATTAATAGTCATTGGTATCCTCGCCATCCTTACGGCCGCTGTCGTCATCGTCCTCAATCCCGCGGAACTTCTCAGACAAGGGAGAGATTCTACCAGAATGACCGATATGGCATCGGTCCATAAAACGATACAGTTATTACTGACTCAGAATCCTTCTGTATCATTAGGCACGGCATCTACTATATATACCTCGTTACCCGATACCTCACCTACCTGTGCCAGCTGGGGACTTCCCACACTTCCTTCAGGATATAGCTATACATGTGTGCCCACGGCATCCTCAACTCTCACCAATGGTACTGGTTGGATTCCTATAGACTTCACTGCTTCGGGTATCCAAAATCTTTCCAAACTTCCTATTGATCCTACAAACTCCTCATCAACAGGATTA
>JAKAIF010000019.1 GCA_021814445.1 bacterium | reverse complement strand
TCTTTAAGGTAAGAATTTGTGGCTCATCTGCAAAAAATGAAAAACGAATCTTTTTGATATTCAACATAATATCAACCACATCTTCCAACACTCCTGAAATTGTAGAAAATTCGTGTTTAACACCTTTTATTTTAATTTGAGTGACCGCAGCTCCGGGTAAAGAAGAAAGCAACACGCGACGCAATGCATTACCCAAGGTAACGCCATATCCCGTATACAAATTTGATATTTCAAAGACACCGGTTGCATCGGTTTCTGACACCTTTTTTATAGCGACGTTCTTACTTAAAAATGTGTGATCCATATATGGAATAAGGTTATGGTTTATAATGACGCGGATAAAATTAACGCGCGTAGTAGTCAATAACTAAGTTAAGATTGAATGGCAAATCAACTTGTTCGGGAGAACCAGTAACAGTACCGGTGATATCTTGTTCATTTACTTTCATCCATGATTCTTTTCGTCCCTTCAAAGTATTCTTCAAGTCCTTAAACAAAGGCATATTTTTGCGAGCCTCACGAATACCAATGATATCTCCAGCATGCACATGGTATGACGGAATATTTACCTTTCTCCCATTCACGGTGAAATGACCATGGCTCACCAACTGGCGCCCCATAATACGAGAAGGAGCGAATCCCAAACGATACACCACATTATCCAAACGAAGCTCTAACTGATTTAAAATAGATTGAAGAATGGGTTCTTTTTTATTCGCAAGCGCGGTTTTAAAGACACGCTTTAATTGCGTTTCATTTAATCCATACGTCAATTTCACTTTTTGTTTTTCCATTAACTGAGTTTTGAACTCAGAACCTGCGCGCATTCGTTTTGCTCCATGAACACCAGGCCTATAAGGACGACGTGTCATGGCTGACTTTGGAGAAAGTGAACGATAGGGTTTCAATCCTAGTTTCGTTCCCAATGCGCGTTCTTTTTTTTCTTTTGCGGGTAATAACTTCATGAATAATTTCTAATTTTTAATATATTTACACTCTTCGCACTTTTGCGGGACGAGGTCCATTATGAGGAATGGGTGTTGCATCTTTTACTGAAGTAATAGTGAATCCTTGTGTTGCGAAGGTACGAATTGCTGAATCTCTGCCACTTCCTACTCCTTTTACCACAATACCCACTGAGAATGGTCCAGATTTTTTTATTTTTTCAATAACGGTCGCTGCAACTTTAGAAGCGGCAAATGGAGTCGCCTTCTTTGGTCCACTAAATCCCAAGGTTCCTGCGGAAGACCACGCAACCACATTACCAGAGGCATCGGTCACGGTGATAACAGTATTGTTATATGTGGCATTCACATACACAAAACCAGAATCAATCTTTTTTGAACTGCTCTTTGAAACAACGGCGGATTCAGCTTTTTGATCTGATCCCCCCTTCATATCTCCCGATTTTTGAGCTACTTTCTTTTTTCCCATTGTTTTGAAAATTAATGAATTGATTTAGAAATTATATTGATTACTTCAAGTCTACTTTTCTCTTTCCACTTCCCGCGGTTTTACGCGTATTACCACGAACGGTACGGGAATTTGTTTTTGTTCTTTGTCCACGAACAGGGAGTTTACGCGCATGACGAGCTCCACGGTATGATTGAATATCTTTGAGGCGGCTAATGTTTGCACGCACTACTTGGCGCAATTCGCCTTCAATTTTAAGATTCTTTTCTATATAATCTTTAATTTTGTTGGTTTCTTCAGGATCTAAGTCTTTGGTCCGTTTTGCGGGATCAATATGAATGTTTTTTAATATCGCCTGTGACGTTGTTTTTCCAATGCCATAAAAATACGTCAGCGAGACGTCAATTCTTTTCTGATCCGGGATAGTAATACCAAATAAACGCATGTGAGTAAGTATTAAGAATTAAGTAGTAAGTATTAAGTAGTAAGTATAAAAGAGAAAAAGTTTTATCTTTGGGTTAATATTTTATTATCTTCCTTAATACATAATACTAACCCCTTGATACTCTCCTCTATCCTTGTCGTTGTTTATGTTTGACGTTCTTGCAAATAACATACACACGACCCTTTCTGCGTACGGTTTGACAACTCTTACAAACTTTTTTAACCGATGAACGAACTTTCATAAATCAATAGTAAAAAATAAATATTATTTTCTTGGAAGACCACGGCGCATGATAATGCCCCTCTTTTTATCGGGGCTCAATCGAAGCGAAACCATATCACCCGGCATTACTTTTATGTAATGAATCCTCATTTTTCCCGACAAGTGCCCCAATACAATATCTTCACCAACTTTCACGCGAAACATTGCGGAAGGCAATGCCTCAATGACAGTCCCTTGTACTAAATTTTCAGGTGTAGCTTGTGATGACATTTAATGAGTTATTATCTTATATGATACATAAAAATAAGTCAAGCCGAGTAGTGATAGGGCGCTTCTAAAGGATGAAACTTTGTGCAAAGCACACCACCCTATCACTACTCGGCGCAGCCCCGTGGTGAATCGCGGAGATAGTATACTGATTTTTAAATCAGTATACGCCGAACCCTTATATGTATGCATCGGCGTATCATCCACGATTCTACGAGCGGGGCAAGCCTATTTTTAAAATTACATATTGTTATAAATCCATTTATTCCACAGTAATAGTAGTACGAGAATCTGAGCGAGGAACATGAGAAACCCAAAATGGCCAAAACGAAACCGTAAGCTTATCAATTCCTTGCAACGACAATACCGTTGTTTTGAGATCGGTTTCTTTTTTGCCTAAAATCTGTGTTTTGAGTTTTACCACATCAACTGGCTTCCAAAATGTGGCTTGATAAGTAGTGGGAAGGACTACGGTCCCCGCTTTCCAATCAACAACAACCTGTCCGTATGAAAGAGAGCCATCTTTCTCAATATAATCTTGGGGCATTTGTTCTTTCTCTTGTGCTTTTTTTTGAAGAATCGTTTTTACATCTTGCTCCTTGAATATAAACAGGGAGAGTTGTGCCTCAAGAGCCACACTAAAATTATTATCTTTATCCACCCGAGCATCCACTTTTTGTGTGATCATCTGAAACTGCTCGGATCCTGAGATAGGTTTGAAATCATTCGGGGTCTTGAGTTTTATAGTTTCCGCAATACTTTCTTTCATTTTATCAAGTGAGGTTTGCTGAGCTTTTTTAATATCATCAGCAGAAGCAACGGCGGTCTCTCCATCGCTTCCTCCACTCATCGCCTCCACCGAAGAGGCATAGAATTTTTCATATTTATCACTTCCTTTGAATCCAGGAATAGTAAACCGATCCACGGGATCAATATTGTATGCCGCCCCTGGTTGATCAGCAATAACATCTGCCGAAATACTTGAGGGTTCTAATACAGTTCCTGTTTTCTTAGCGCCAGGAATAACCACTCTATTCACAAGGTGAAATACTTTCCCATCAGGAGATTCAAGACGCGTTTGCGCCACAAGAACCTGAGGTGCCGTGCCATAGGCATTAAAAAGAGCAACTGATCCTTGTGCTTTTTGTTTTGTGGTTTCCTTACCCGTGGCAAGAAACTTGAATATATTCGTTTTTCGTTCAGTAATGATTTCCCCAGGAACTTGAGTTGTTGCATCAATAAGAGGGGTAGAAGATCCCACCACAGTCACCGAGGTAGTAAGTTGTGTCTGAATCTTCTTCGTGACAATAGCAATAGTCACGCGAGGCAAAACTCCCAAAATAACATAGAGGAGCACCACACAAACAACAAAAATAATACCAAGACGCATGGGTGATTTTCTTTTTTTACGGATAGATGAATTTCTTCCTCCTCGCCAAGAGTTGTTCAATGTATGCAATGCAGGGTCGGCCTCTGACTCCTCCGCATGAGGAGTAGTTGATTTTCCAAAATCCCGAAGGGCTTCAAATTTAATATCATTCAAAAAAGAGGCTTGCTCTGAGCTCACGCTCTGAAGTGTATCAATGTCGTCCTCTTTATTTTTTTGAGTGGGAATAGAAACTCCGGGCGCAATAATATCGGTAACCGGAATTAATTTTTTCTTTTTTTGTGGTGCCATGTGTAAAGTATAACAAACTAAGTTATAAAGTTCAAAGTAAAAAGTTGGAAGACGAGATCAAACTACCTCACATTTTCTCAATAGAATGCGGGATGAGCCAACGAATATGTTTTGTTGCTACTTCGTTAATAAAATGTTTTCGCGGTAAACGAAGAATGCATGCCATAACCGCAGTCATGCGCAACGAATCGTGGAGCGCGTGAATAGCAATATCATCAAAAAACAAAATTGCATCCCGTGAAATAAGAACCCGCTTCATAGGAGTATGGGCTCCAATATACTGTCCTATTTTCCCCGGATCAATAATCATGCCAATTGATTTTGTTTCCTTTTTTGCAGATTGCAACCCATTATACATATGCCGTATTTCCTGAGAAAGAATAGCGTTTACCTGTTTCACGACATGCGGAGAGGCCGTATGATCACTCACACTTCGAAGTAGTTGCAAAAATGATTCAAAATCAATACCCAGCTGCGCATTTAATGTTTCATACATACTATGATATCCAATAGGAATAGAATCATGATAGGTAATTGATTCTCCTGAGCACGCAAATATATCAGTTCCCGTATCCCGAATAAGCGCGGTCGCAAATGACTTCACAGAATTCTTTTTGGAATTTCCTCGCAGAGCATATTGCACCATACTGAGAGGAATAGTAAATCCATCTTGAAAGAAAGAATGAAGTTTTGCCCGCTTCGGTAACAACCGTTGTAGAGCAGAAAAAACAGGTCTATGAAAAAACGTCTGCATGACACCAAAAGAGATTTCTCTTCCGGTCATACCAAGGGGCGCCTGAGGAAACTCCCGAATAGAAACTAATTGTTTATCTACGAGGATTGAGATAACTCTATTACTCACCAGAAGCGCATCTAAATCATCGCATCCCGTGCGACGCATAATATCTTTTTTATTCACTTCAATGCTTTTCCCAAGTTGTTGAGAAAAGAATAAATCTAATTCTTCTTGAGAAATAGGAGTATCGGCGTGAGCTCTTTGCAGAGTCAACGTATGGTAATATGATCCTCCCAAATGATGTGGAACAAGAACAGAAATTTTATATGGAAATGGAAAATATAATGCAAAAAGAAACGCACGCATCGTTTTATGATTGCGCAGATTTTTTTCAGTAATTCCCTTAAGAAAAAACCCTCTCTCTTCTTGAGCGCTCCGTGTGTCTACGTCGTAGTACATGCGCTTACACCGCACACCATCATCTTCAAATGAAAGAACTGCGAAACGCTTGCGATTTTTTACACGCTTTAATAGAGTCTGTGTTTGCTGAGCATTTGCAATAATAGTTCCAAAAATAGACGGCATAGACATAGTTATACCACAGTAGCGCGAATACGGCGAATACCAGCGCTCACTGCTTCTTCTTTCACAATATGAAACGTACCGATTTGATTGGTGTGCTCTACATGAGGGCCTCCACATAATTCAATACTGAAATCCCCTATTTTATATACCTTCACCATATCGCCATATTTAGATTGATCAAAAGAAACTTTTACAAATTGAAGCGCTTCTGTTTTAGGCATGGTGATGATCTCTACGGGGATATCTTCTTGAATTTTTTTATTCACCAAATCTTCTATCTGTGTAATCTGTTCCGTAGTTAATTTTTGTGGGTAATTAAAATCAAATCGCATACGCTCCGCAGTAATATTGCTCCCCTTTTGATATATATCGGGACTTAATATTTCTCGTAACGCCGCAAGTAACAAATGTGTCGCGGTGTGATATTTTGTTGAAATCTCAGAATGATCGGCAAGTCCTCCCTTAAATACTCCCGCAGAAGAAGCACGAGAAAGTTCTTGATGTTTTTTGAATTCTTCTTGAAATTCATGTATATCAATTATAAATCCGCGTTCTTGAGAAAGTTCTTCGGTAAGCTCTATAGGAAATCCATACGACTGATACAGATCAAATGCGATAACTCCATCAATATGAGTAAGTTTAGAAAACTCCTTTAATCCTTTATCAAGAGCTGCTGTAAATTTTTCCTCCTCTTTTCCGATTTCTTCAAGAATTATATTTTTATTTTTTTTGAGTTCACTATAGGCATCCCCTGAGGTGTCAATAACTTTTACGGATATCTCTGCAACAAATTTTTCCGTCATCTCAATAAGTTTCCCATAACGAACTGCCCGTCGAATTAAGCGACGCAGTACGTATCCTTGTCCGGTATTTGACGGCATAACCCCATCAGCAATCATAAATGTACTCGCTTTGATATGATCGGCAATAATTCTAAATTCCTTTGTATAGTCTTGATATTTTTTACCTGAAAGTTTTTCTATTTCATCTATAAGAGGTTTGAAGGTATCAATCTGATACACATCACACTTATTTAAAATAGACACCACGCGCTCAAGCCCCATACCCGTATCTACATTCTTTTGCGCAAGGGGGGCAAATTCATACTCATCTGTTTTTAGTTTTTGGTCTCCTGTTTTTAGTTTTTTATTGTACTGCATGAACACATCATTCCAAATCTCAACCCACAGTGGATGATCATCGTGAAACGACTCGGGAACGTCTTTAGGATCTCCCGTCCAATAAAACATTTCAGTATCAGGACCACAGGGACCCGTTTCTCCCGCAGGACCCCACCAATTATTTTTCTTTGGGAGGCGCGCGATTCTCTCCTCAGAGATTCCGAGTGATTTCCACTTTTCAAATGCTTCCGTATCAAAAGGCGCATCATTATCCCCTTCAAAAACAGATACCGCGAGCAGATTTTTATCTAACCCAAGCCATTCCTTTGAGGTAAGAAATTCAAGGCTCATCTCAATTGCCCTATCTTTGAAGTAGTCTCCAAATGACCAATTTCCCAACATCTCAAAAAAAGTAAGATGGGTCGCATCACCCACTTCATCTATATCTCCGGTGCGAATACATTTTTGACAAGAAGTCACTTTATTTCCCCCGGGGTGTTTTTCACCTAACAAAAATGGAACCAAGGGATGCATACCCGCGGTCGTAAAAAGCACCGTGGGATCATTCTCGGGAACCAATGAGGCTGAAGGAATAACAGTGTGTCCCTTTGTTTTAAAAAACTCTAGGTATTTCTTTCTTAATTCGTTTGAGGTCATGTTTTTTATGTAAGTTATCCACAGACACTTGATCTTTTAGTTTCATGTTGTATACTATCGTTATAACCACGAAAAAGGCCCTTATGGAGTTCTGTCTCCATCGGGGGCTTTTTCTTTTTGGGAATTATTTAATTCTAACAATAGACGTTGGTTCTTTATATAAGCAATCGGAGCATCAGTTCTTTTTAAAAGTATGGAGCATTTTTTTTCCTTACTGGGAGATAAAATAATATATAATTTCTTCTTGTCCTTCAAAAATTTAACTAAGCTCGCATAATCTCCATCACTTGAAACAATAACTGCTCTATCAAACGCAGACTCATATAAGTCTTGCGTTGCTTTCAAAACGAGATCAGCATCACAATTTCCTTTTGGCTTTCCATCTCCATCATATGTTGTTTCCTTAAATATCAACGTATAACCAATTTCCTGTAGATGTGTGTACAAATCTTTATATTTTGGAATTAAACCTATAAAAAGATACGCCTGAGTAACAGAATACTTTTCAGAAAGCCAGATTCGTAACTTTCTATAATCTAATCGCCATCCTAAGGATTTTACCCCTTTATCAAGATTGGCTCCATCAATATATGCAAAATTGTTTTGCTTCTGTCTCATTAAAAAATTAAAAATAGATATTACAAAACCAATCACGAATTGATTTTGTTTAATATTCTTCCAACGCTCCGGATTTTTCATGATCACGCATACGCTCCAACGCCTTTGCTTCAATCTGACGAATACGTTCACGCGTGACACCAAATTTCTTTCCCACTTCTTCTAACGTATGCGTGACTCCATCCATAAGTCCAAATCGCAATGAAATAATTTCTCGTTCACGAGGAGTTAAGTCATCCATAATCTCTAAAATCTTTTCGCGTAATAATGAATGAGAGGTCATTTGATCTGGCGTGAGTCCCTTCTCATCTTTAATAAATTCGGAAAGGGTAGAATTATCATCATCTTCTCCTACGGGCAATTCAAGAGAAAGAACATCCTGTGAGATTTCTTGAATGTGGCGCACTTTATCAACAGAGATTCCCATTTCAATTGAGATTTCTTCCGCAAGCGGATCACGTCCTAATTCTTGCGCGAGACGACGCTTTACCTGTGTATATTTTGAAATAGTTTCCACCATGTGTACGGGAATACGAATCGTACGCGATTGATCAGCAAGCGCGCGCGCAATTGCCTGACGAATCCACCAGGTTGCATACGTTGAAAACTTAAATCCTTTACGATAATCAAATTTATCCACGGCGCGAGAAAGTCCAATATTTCCCTCTTGAATCAAATCCAAGATACCCATGTTACTACTACGATTCACATAGTGTTTTGCAATAGAAACAACCAAACGTAAGTTTGCTTGAATCAAGCGTTGACGGGCCTCTTCATCTCCCCGCTCAGATCGTTTTGCAAGATCTTTTTCTTCTTGCCCAGTCAACAATGGGGTACGTCCAATAGTCTTCAAATACAATTGCACCGCATCGGGCAAATCAGAGGTTTCCATATCGCTAAACTCACGCCCTCCTTTTCCTTTAGTAATAACAGGCGCGGGAGCCACATCAAGCAACTGATTGACTTCAATAACCTTAATATTGCGCTGATCTAATTGCGTATATAACTCTTCTAAAAATTCAATGTCGGTTTCAATCTTAGGAAAGAGCGAGAGAATTTCAGAATCGGTCACAAAACCACGCGTCTTACCGCGTTCTGCTAATTCATTAATAAGTTCTTCATTCACCGATAATTTCTTTCCTTTCTTTTGCTCATTATCTTTCTTCCTCATGAGTGCAAGATCGTTGTGCACTGCATACGTTTCTGGTTTTTGTTTTTTTGTATTTTTAGAAATTATTTTCTTTTTTACCACCTTCTTTTTTAAAATTTTCCCAGTAGGTTTCTTTTTGGAAACAACTTTTTTTGCTGTTTTCTTAGGCGCGCTTTTTCGCGTCTTTTTTATGACTATTTTTTTATGAGAAGTTTTTTGAGACAACTTCTGTGATGATTTTTTCTTCTTGGTTACACGAGAAGAAGAGCTATGTTTTTTCTGATGTTTTTTTGTAGTCATACGATGTATGTATAAAATCGTGCTAATTATCTATTAATTTAGTGATTTCGTCAAATTCTCTTAATACTGCGGCAAGCTGTTCTCCCCCTCCTTGTTGTTCAGCAACTCTCATTTTTTTCATAACTTCTTCACGTCGCTCTTTAAGAGATTCATTTTTTAAATCACGCAATGAGCATTGAACATCAAGTAGAATTTTTTCTGGATCACTTGAAGGCGCATGCAGAGCTGATTGTAATTCTATAAAAGCAGCAACGGCATCAAGCTCGGGAGATGTTTTTTTATGTTGTAGAGCGTCTACAATAGAGAGATAGGAAGATGGAATGAAAGGACGATAAGCATCAATATCAGACCACGCCTGTGGGACGTATTGTACCAACCGCAGAATATACGCAAAAATTGTCTCGGGTCGCGTATGTAGAGGAAGGGGCGAAGGAGTTGTGGATGCCTCAGGCGCAACAGAAGCTGGTTTTTTTGTTTTCTGTAATAACGCGCGTTCCTCCATGAGGGTATGTTCAGATACATGCAAATGTTGAGCTATGGCGCGTATCCATCGGGTTTGTTCTATAGGACTCGGTATATAGGATAACTTTTCTAATATACTCCGTACGCCCCGTTTTACTTCAGAGCTTTGTGGATCAGAAATATATCGTTCCGTATAATACGCGAGGGCACTTTGTTTGTGAGTATGAATATCGTGCGCAATAGTGTGTGGATGTTTTTGAATAAATTCAGCGGCATCTTTTTCTTGAGTGGTATGATAGGTGTGCACCACAAAATCAAGTGTATGGGCTAAATCAATAGCGCGTTCCGTTGCCATAGTCCCCGCTTCATCATTATCAAAAAAGAAAACAACGTGGTCAGTTAGTTTTGCCAGTGTTTGCAGATGCGATGCGGTAAGCGCAGTTCCTGAAGTAGCAATGGTATTTTGCACTCCATCTTGATGCATCGCAATTAAATCCATTTGTCCTTCAACAATAATACATTCTTTCGCTTCTCTAATATATGGTTTTGCAATATCAAAACCGTATAATACTTTTGATTTATTAAAAATGGGGGTCTCGGGACTATTCACATACTTACCCGTTTTTTCATTTTCAAAAGCGGGTAAAATACGTCCAGAGAATCCAACCGTTTTCCCAAATGTGTTTTTGAGAGGAAACATAATACGTCCTCGAAAACGATCTACATAATTTCCTCGATCTGTTTTTATAACGAGTCCAGCGCGTTCCACATCTTTCATTTCATACCCCGCATTTACTAAATAAACCGCGAGCGCATCCGATTCATGAGGGGCATACCCCACCCCAAATAATTCTTGTGTCTCAGTAGAAATATTCCTTCCCTGTACATATGCATGTGCCTCTGAAGTTTGCTTGAGCTGATGAATAAAAAAAGTTTCCGCAGTTGCTTGAATATCATAGAGTACTCCAAACTCTTGTTGCATTGCAGGGTTGGTATGTTTCAGTTCAATCCCCGCTTTCTCGGCAAGCAATTTGAGTGCTTCATAAAACTCAATATTTTCATACTTCATGACAAAGCTAAAAATATCTCCTCCTTCACCACAACTTCCAAAACAATGCCACGTTTGTCTATCGGGTGACACAATAAACGATGGGGTTTTTTCTCGGTGAAACGGACATACCGCTTTAAAATTCTTTCCTGCGGGAATAAGTTGTATACGTTCTTTTATAACGTCTACAATGTCCAATTTCTCCTTTATTTGTTGCACGGAATCGTTCATATGGAGAGTATAGCTCAAAAGCATAAATTATAAAAATACAAAAACGCTCCCAGAATGAGAGCATTTTTGAAATAGTTTATAGGAATACTACAATCCCTTTATCTGTGTATCAATGTCTTGAAATTCTTTATTGATATCACTGGTGCTCAGACCATTCAAATCATTGGTGATTTGTTGTGGGCTATCAGCAACTTGCTGTCCCACAGAATCTGAAACAGGCGAGGTGGGAGTCGTTGAGCTTGTGCTTCCCCCACTTAAGAGAATAATAAGCACAATAACAACCACGATGATGATACCGATGATAATATATTTTTTATTCATAATGTAATTACATTTAATACTTAATATATGCTCCCAATTTCTTATTGCGTCGTTGTTGCTGTTGAAGTAGCGGCGGGGGTTGTTTTTACTATCTGCGCAAGAGTAACCGCGACTTGTTGCAAGGTCTCACGAGCTTTTTGTACCACCATCCGAGTTGCAGATAAATCACTCATCAATGCTTGTCGCGCCTTCACAACATCTGACTGCACTGCAGTTCCTGTTCCTGAAATAGTAATAGGATACGTTTTACTTGCTTGCGCTTTTATTGCATCCTTTGCTGCTTGAATAGCGGTAGTTGCTTTCTGGACCGCAGTCTCAACCGCAGTAACATCAACACCTTGCGCTTTTGTCTTTGCAATACGCGTTGAGATATTTCCTAAAATAGTACCGAGTTTATCGGTTGTTTCCAATAACTGGTTGGTGATTCTTTCATTAAGTGCCGCAAGAGAATCATGGAGCGAAAGTACAAGCTCCTGTTTTTGAGCATCTTTTATTTTCTTTATCTGGGTCTGAAGTGCTTCTTTCTGAGTCTTTATTTTTTGCAACAAACTCTGGCGAACTTTTTCTATTTCCAAACGCAACGCGCTCTTCTCTTGAGTCGTTGATGCATTTTTCATATCGGTAACGAGTTCACCTCTTTTTTCTTGAAACTGCTCTCTTTGTTGTGTCGTGGAGGCTTTATTCTCAACACGCAACTTTTGTATTTCTTGTTTTACTCCTTCGCGATTTTGACGAGGAGTACTTGAGGTAGTTTGCGCATATACCGCAACTCCCGACAAAAGAAGAGCTCCACACAAAATTGCTGTTATAGATCGTTTCATAAAATAAAAATATTAATACTATACATGCGTCCACCATGGTGACGAACCAAGCCAACGCATACCGTGTATATATAAGTATACAACCTTATTAATTTTCTGAAAGGGCGTTATCCCCTTCATATATATATGACGTTATGCGGGGAAAATAGTTTCGTATATATGTGAGGCATGATCCCAATTTATGAGATGTTTCCACGCTTCAATATAGTCCACGCGCCGATTCTGATAATTCAAATAGTAAGCGTGTTCCCACACATCAATACCAAACAAAACAACATTTCCATGAGAAATAGGAGTGTCTTGATTCCCTGTTTTTATGATCGCTA
This sequence comes from bacterium, assembly GCA_021814445.1. Classification (GTDB taxonomy): domain Bacteria; phylum Patescibacteriota; class Minisyncoccia; order UBA6257; family JAGOQP01; genus JAKBUF01. Next base: position 713 of record JAKAIF010000019.1, on the reverse strand, counting down.
ATTTTTTATCTGAAGTAATAACCAGCCACGCCCACCCACTCCCAAATTGACCCAGGGCCGCAGCAGAAAATTGTTGCCAAAAAGATTCATTCGTACCAAACATAGCCTCCAAAGCTTCTTTGAGACGACCCTGCAAGATTGTGGAATCTGGCATCGCCATGCTATTCCAAAAAAGTTGATGATTATAATGTCCTCCCCCGTTATTAACAACTGCAGTCCGTATATCTTCAGGAATCTTTGAAATATCTTTGAGTAATTCCTCTAGGGATTGCATATATAACTCAGGGTGGACATCAAGCGCTTCATTCAGTTTATTGACGTAGTTTTGGTGATGTTTCGTGTGATGTATCTCCATAGTGCGCGCGTCAAGATATGGTTCCAATGCGTTATACGCATACGGAAGTTGAGGTAATTCGTGTTTCATATATGTTGTGTGGTTTAAATATAATAAGTGCGCCACGTTCTCTTCTCGTGCCAGTATAGCACATCAACGCGCATGACAGATGGGACACTTCCAAGATTCTTCCTGAGGATGTTCAGGATGTTCTCTGCGTTCCAATGGACAAATAGTACCGTTACAAAACGCATGATATATTTCGCACCACGCATAAAATGCCTGTTTTGCCGAATCGGTATAACGTACTTTAAAATGACTGTATTTTTCTAGTCCTTCGTGGAGACGACGAGAAATATCTGTACCGGACATACCCAAC
>JAKAIF010000018.1 GCA_021814445.1 bacterium | reverse complement strand
TAGTTGGTAGAGAATAAAAATATATATAGCTACATTTTTATCCATTCGCTATTTCTTTTAAAACGTGTGGGCCGTTAGCTTAGTTGGTAGAGCGCGTCATTTGCAATGACGAGGTCAGGAGTTCGAATCTCCTACGGTCCACATGTTTTAAAAGAAACACCATGACGAGGTCACCGGTTCGAATCCGGTACGGTCCACCCTAGCAGACTCAAGAGGCAGAAATGCCTCTTTTGTTTTGAGAATACTATTTATAGATATCTTTCTTTTCTGTTGTAGTTACGAACATATTCCTATCCCCTGGTCTCTTTTTTCTCATAACTCCATTTTGATCAACAACAAAATCTCCAAGAAAATCATCGTCTTTATTTTCAGACATAGACACAGAATCATGCGACAATGAATTATTTTTACCTTCTTTTCGTATCTCTGGTGTCTCTGAAATAATACCTTTGTATTTAATTAAAAGGTCTTTTACTTTTAACACATCGCTATGAAATATGTCCTGCTTATTCTCTCTGGTAAGAACATTCTCCAAAAAAGAAATATGAGTATCAATTTTATCAAAGTACTCCTCAAGCGAAGATTGGACTTCTTTGAGATTTTCAATTTTTGTCATTTCTCGAATTTCTTGTAGTTTTTCAGGGCTTGTGTTTTCGGGATTCATAAAAAGAAGCAACTCCAGAGAATTTATATTGAAAAATAGAAACATTCTATTTTTATCAGATTCTTTAAGCGCCTCGGAGAATAATAATCCAACTTGAGCGACAGATTCTGGATCAAAAAATTCTTGAGAATCTGCACGGAGTGTATTTTGAGAATTTTCCATGCCATCCACCTCAGAAAGATATGTTTTATGTAAATTAGTTATTCTCTCTATTGAAACTTTAAATTTCTCGAGAATGGTAGTTTTTATATTCTTTATAATTTCAAGCTTTTCAGATAAACCATCTTCTTTTTTCTCTTTGTTGTCTTCGGCAGATTCCTGGGAAGATACACCTTGAGAAGGCCCGCTCTCTACATAATTCTCTTTTTGCAAAGGTTGTTCTTCTTCTGTTTTTTTAGAATCTTTCAATTTAGAATGCAATTCACCTAATTTGTCTTTAAGAAATTTTACGCTAGGAGAATCTTTGTTATCATGAGGAATCCCTAATTGATCTTCTAAGGATTTTATTTTCTCTTGTGTATTTGTGAGTGATGTATGGGTATCTTTTATTTGGTTCTCTATTAAAACCACATTCCCGGGGGAGGGAGCAGTACTTTCTAGAGATATATTATCACCAAAAGACTCTTTAGTTTCCTGAGTCTTATTATTACTCTTTTCGTACATTCTTGAAGAGTTTATTATCAAGTTTGCATCTTCTGGGGTTAAAGAATTTTGAGCATCCTCACCCCAACCAAGATCGGCAAGCTGCTGCTTCATATCTCGCGTGATCATAAAAGGAACAGATACTTCTCCTCCTTCAATAGAGCTAATAATTGTTTTATCAAAAGATTCAGATTTCATATTCTACGTAGAGACAATATCCTTTTGATATCAACTCAAATTACTTTACTTATAAATACTATACCACAAGAATAAAATTTGTCACGACAAAAAAGTAAATATCTCATATAGAGGTATTTATTTAATAAAATATATTTACTATCTAATTTCACTCCCTGGTGCAACTCCTTCAAAAGTAGTTAAGAGTATAGGCCCTTCAGATTCATTACTCGCCGCAAGGAGCATACCCTGACTCTCCAAGCCCATAAGCGAACGTGGTTCAAGATTCGCCACAATAATAATTGTTTTTCCTATAAGCACTTCGGGTTCATATTTCTTTCCAATACCCGCAACGATTTGACGAGTTACCTCTTCACCCTCAGGAGTTTTTCCTTCAACAACGCGTAGTTGTAATAATTTCTCAGACCCCTCAACACGCTGTGCGGATTGTATCGTGACTGTTTTTAATTCTACCTTTTTAAAATCTTCGTATGAAATCATATTAAATTACTTTTTTAAAATCTTGCCTTTTTGTTTTATACAATTCGTACGCCTCTTGCGATTCCGCAGAAAGAAGCACTTCTCCCTCATGATGCAAGAACGCATCACATATCGCCTCTGATTCCTGTTTATGAATCTCATCAAAAGATAATTTGAGAGAAGAGAGCCGTAAATCCCCTTTCTGGTGAGCAAGCACGCGCGCCTCTTCTTGAGTAATAGTTTCTAAACGAGCTAAATCTAAATACCCAACATGTTTTCCCAAAGCCTCGGCAACCCCAAATTCAAAATGAGATAATCCAGAAAGATACAGCTTTCCCCGATGGCTTCCTAAATAGCGCGCTGCATCTGCATAAAGCGTTGTTACAGAGGCAAGGTTTAAAAATTCTAAAGATTGTGCGGCGCGTTGTGCAATAGAGGGAGGGAGGGATGTAACTTCATTTATATGAGCAAATATTCCCTTTTCAATTTCTCCAAATAATTTCTGATCATCTTCCGAATAATCTTTGTAAAAATTTTCTTGAGAAAAATTCCCTTCTTGTATAAAAACATTTTCGTCTTCATCTTCAGCGCGATCCTGACGAGCAATGTATTCATTCGTGTGCATGTTGTCCATCTCCTTCTGGATATCTGGTTCAATAAAATGCTCTGGTTTGAAGGGGTTTTGTTTCATATGCTTCACTTTTTTATGATAGCGTGATATGGTTTTTTGTAACGGGGTGGAGTATGTCGGTAGTACGCACGCTTCGGGTGCGTGTAGACCGAGTTCAATTCTCGGCACCCCGACAAAATTATTAATGAGAATATCATAATATATTCTCCGGAAATTTACCAAAAGGTAAATTTGTGTAGACCGAGTTCCCCGCCTGCGCAGGCAGGAATTCTCGGCACCCCGACAAATATCTATTTTGACAAAACACTATCAATCACCGATCGAATGGTTTGGGCTGATTTTTGTAATTGCGCCTGTTCAGATTCCGAAAGCTTAATAGGAATAATTTTCTGTACGCCAGACCTTCCCACAAGAGCAGGTACCGACAAACACACATCATGTAACCCAAATTCACCCTCTAAAAGAGTAGAGATAGGAAACGCATGATCTTCATCATCTAATATTGCACGTACAATACGAGCAATAACAAACGCAATGGCATAATAGGTAGCCCCTTTTCGTTTTATGATTTCATATGCGGCACCACGCGCATCAGAAAATGCTTTTTGTATTTTCTCTTCAGAATATTCGGGAAAGTTTGAAAGTGGCTCCCCCATGACATTCATATGAGACACAATAGGAACAGAAGTATCTCCATGCTCGCCCAAGATATACGCCTCAACACTCGCAGGATCAAGATGAAATTCAGTACTCAGATAATACTGAAAACGGGCAGAATCAAGGGTGGTCCCCGTACCAAAAACTTTCTGTTTAGGAAAACCAGATTCTTTTAATGCCACATAGGTCATCACATCAAGTGGATTGCTCACGATAAGAATAACAGCATTGGTTGAATACTGTTTTATGTTAGAAATAATCTCTTTCATAATCTTTGCGTCAACATCCGCTATTTCCATTCGTGTTTGCCCAGGTTTCTGGCTCACCCCAGCAGTGATAACAATAACATCCGCATCAACACAATCAGAATAATCTCCAGCCCATATTTTTGCGCGAGGCACAAAAGAAGCCCCCTGTTCCAAATCAAGAACTTCTCCAATACATTTTTCTTTATTCGTATCAATAAGAACAACCTCAGAAGAAATACCTTGCGCTAAAATAGAAAATGCCGCAGTAGATCCCACAAGGCCACTTCCGATAATAACGACGCGTGTTGTTTCAATTTTCTTAGATTCTGTCATACACAGAAGTATACCCTACGCTATGCCGAATTTCCAATTACACAATTATCCACGCGCATAAAAACAAAAAAAGAGAGGGATCCTCTCTTTTTTATACTCAAACAAATATTATTTTTCTAGTTGATGCTTCACCAATATCTCATACGTGGGGCATGTTTTGAGAAGTTCTTTGTGTGTTCCTATACCCACCACCGCGCCATCTTCCAAAACAATAATTTGATCCGCGTCTTTCACCGTAGAAAGTCTGTGCGCAATCACAATAGTTGTGCGTCCCTTTGACGCATCATGCATAGACTCTTGAATCAGGTGTTCATTCTCAGTATCCAAACTTGAAGTCGCTTCATCAAAAATCAAAATACGAGGATTTTTTGCAAGGGCGCGCGCAATACCAACACGTTGGCGCTCTCCTCCTGAAAGTTTTATCCCCTTCTCTCCAATCATCGTATCAAATCCATTTTCAAGTTTGTGTAAAAATCCATCCACACGAGATATACGTGCAATACTGAGTAGATCAGCATCGGAGAGCGCCGCTTCATGATCATTGCGACCAAACGCAATATTGTACCGAAGCGTATTATCAAACAACGCCACTTGCTGTTCCACAAGTCCAATGGAACGACGATAGCGCGCAAGATTCACCGTGCGAATATCGTGATCATCAACAAAAATACTTCCTTTATCGGGATCATACGCACGCAACAAAAGATGCACAATAGTTGACTTTCCCGCCCCCGAAGGACCCACAATAGCAACGCGAGCGCCCGCAGGGACAGCAAAGGACACGTTACGAAGCGCAGGTCTATTGTTTTTTTCTTCTTCGTGAGAGACATTATCAACAGAGGTGTCATCATCAGCATCTTTTATATAACGACGTTTAGGATACGCAAAGGAGACATGATCAAACACCACCGATCCTATAATAGGACTTGATTCTGTATGAGTGTCGTGAGAAAGAACCGCGGGAGGAATATCAAAGAATTCAAATAATTTTTGCACTGATGTCCCCATGTCTAATAAACGGCGATGAACCGCACCAATATCAGACAGTCTGCCAAATGCGTCAGACGACCACGAGATAAGCACCACAATATATCCAGGAAGAAAAACTCCTTTTGAGACATACCACACTCCCAACACCATAACCAGTGATCGGGTCACAATAGCAATAATATCGCGCAACCGAGACATGCGAGTAAACCAAATCCACACCTCTCGCCCGTAGGTACCAATGGATTCATAGCTACTATCCATTTCGTGAAGCGCTCTTTCTTCTTGCGCATTTACTTGAATCAACTCCACGTTGCGCATAAGTTCTGATTCCAATTTGCCATTCTCATCCCACATATCTTGCAGTTTGCGTATGCGTGGTTGGAATGAACGATTTATATAAAATGAGAGACCTAGAAACAATCCGGCTCCTACCCACACAACCGCGCCAATGACAAGGTGTGACCATGCAATAGCAATCAACATAAACAATAAGCGGAGCGTGTCGGGAAAAACTTCATACAAAACGGTGAATGCAAGCGTAGAAAGAGAGTGCTTCCCCCGATTCATGATGCTTTGTTTAATACCTGAGTGATGGTTGTTGTGTTGTCCAATAGAAAGGGAGAGAAACTTACCAAATGATTCTTTGGTAATATGTCTATCTATGTGAAAATCAACATGGCGTAATTCATAAATATCTCGGAAATATCCAAAGACAAGATTGATCATCCACAAAAGAAACGAAAGTCCAATCCACCACACCACCACACCAAAAGGAGATCCAAGAAAGAGAGCATCCACCACCTGGCCATAGGCTAATGGAGAAACAATAGAAACACCCTGAGATAAAGCTACAAATCCAAGAGATGCCAAAAAAGACCATTTAAAGACACTTAAATGGCGATATACGCGCTTTATGAATGAAAAAGATGAGAAAAAACGCATAAAATAGTGCCCGTTACCTCAATAACGTAAGTAAAATAGGCATTTTATATACCTATTACAACGAATAAGGGGGGTAAGAGTTTCAATATGGCTCAAATAAGAAGAATAGTCAAATAACCCTAAAATTAGAAATTCACTTTATTTTCTTTATAATTTGTCGGGCTGCCGGGAATTCTTTTCACCCGTCGCTTCGTTGTGCTTTCGCACATACTCCGCTCCTCCTTCAAAGCCTGAGTTTCTCAAAAAGTAAAGAAGTTCACTTTTTTCGAATACTCTTCAATTCCCAGTGGTATCTATATATAACCTCCACACATATGTGTGGAGGTTATATATCTAGTCGGGCTGCCGGGAATTGAACCCGGGTCGTACCCACCCCAAGGGTATATACTGCCGTTATACTACAGCCCGATATGTTGTATTAAACTACCCTGTTTAATACAAAAAGACAAATTATCCCACGAGGCGCGCCTCATTGATAATACGTTGTGCCTGACGCAAATCAATCATAAGGATGCGAGAAAGTTCTTCTGGACGTCGTGATAAAACATCTCGCGCCAATAAGATTCCATTATACAAAGCCTTCTCTGCCATAGACAACGGAAAAGAAGGAACGATAGTGATAGGGTATAATCGTTTTGATTCAATAAAATAATCCAAACCCGCTCCTTGTGGATACCGCCATGCAATAATACGCACCCCCACGCACTCTGCATATGAAATAGCCTCAGACGTAGGACGAGTATTAGTAATAAGCCATCCCTGATGTATATCCCCTTCTTTTTCAGAGGCCTCCCATGCAGATTTAATATCAAGAAATCTACTATAGGTATATAGTGCAACTTTTACATCAGAACGAACTCCCATCTGGTTATGATACTTGCACTCAATCATATAGTGCTTATTGTCTTTGCGCGCAAGCACATCAACCTCATGAGCCACACATTTACCCTGCACAAGTTGCGCGATACGCACTTCATACCCATGTTCTTGAAAAATACGACCGATGTACGATTCAAACACATGTCCCGCAGGACCCAAATTCATAATGGCGCGCTTGAGCGAGTATCGCTGCGCAATTCCCTTGTCCACCTTCCACAATGTGTTAAACACCTTGTTATACAATACATTTGAAGCAACCCGTTGATTTTCTTTTGGACGCACTGTCGCGAGAGTATGAGAAATAAGTTTGCGCGACGCGCCTGCCCGCCGCAACGATTCAGCGAGTTTCTTTTCATTAAAAGACTCTATTTCTCCCGAAGCTTTTACAAGACGTGGTTTCATCCCAGTATATCAACAACGACATGCGCATGCGCGCAATACATAGTTATAATTAATTAATAATATTCTTTATATGATAACCTAATCTATAATACCCTAAAACACCACAAACAAAAAGGCCAAAGTTTTTGACGATCGTCAGAAACTTTGGCTTAGTAATTTTGAGAAATTTAGAAGCATAATCAAAAAGAACCTCAATAGAGGTTCTTTTTCTACAGTAATTAAAATTATTTTGCATCCTTTGCCATTCTCTTGATGCACTTGGTGCACGCAACAATACGCGCTCCTTTTGCGTCTTTCGTTTTCTGTAAATTAGGAAATTTGCGAGACCAATTGGTGGGATTGTAATTACCACGCAACTTAATGCGTGTTCCTCCCATTTGTGATCCTTTGTCGCAGATTGAACAAGTTTTCATAGTATAGATAAAAAGGTGAAGAATTTTAAAGAGCCCTACTGAAAGTTTTTCCCGACTGTACGTCAGGGGGGTGGACTCACATATGTACCACGGTACATATAAATTCGTCCTCCCAAACTTGTATATTTAGTTCGGAAAAATATAGTAGGACTCTGCGTAAAGAATATCTCAACAAAGTCAAAAAGTCAAATATTAGCTTAATTTCTCAGCGATTTGATGTAATAACGAAACAACAATGGGAGCTGGAAACAAGCTGTATGATTCAATTCCATCTTCATCCAAAGCAGTCCATGGCTTTTCTTCAGTAATAACTTTTTGATTAGCCTCGTCCCATGTATAAAAATAACCAGGTGTTATTTCATAGTCAGCAAGATATTCAGATGCTTGAGCGACAGGGTAAGCATTGCGAAGATATACTTTTGAAACACCATCCATATCTAAGAGAGAACGCATAATAGTATCATCCAGTTCAATACGTTCACGGATTGCCTCTATACCAAGACTATCTCCTTCTTTGGGAACCATGCGTGCCTTATTACACGCGGAATCGTCGCACATGAGATAAAACTCTTTAGTCGCGGCATCATATCCCACATCTTTTGTTTTTAATAAGCGAGGATTGCGTGGCACATGACAGATAGGACAAATAACTCTGTATTTCATACGCTCATCAATAATATTTTCAGGAACATCAATAAATACAAAGAAATCAGGATCATCTTTAAATCCCATGATTTGACGGAAATAAAGTGAATAAGAAATTTGATCTAAATTGCGAGGAAATCCATCAATAAAAATTGCTTTCCCTTTTACATTTTCAATTTTGCGACGAAGAAGCGCAAGAATAAGTTCTGTAGGTAATAAAAACTGAGTTGAACGAGATTTAATAGCATCAAGTGCTTCTTGCAAAGGAACGGAGGAGCGATAGTGTTTTTGGAGATATTCTACAAGTTCTTTTTGTTGAGCTTCATCTTGTACCACAGCATCCAATTCGCGGACCATATCCCCCACAGAAATGTGGAGTACTCTATCTTTACCAACCGCTTCTGCAAATAATTTAGAATACGTACCTTTGCCAGAATTTTTTTTACCAAGCAAAATAGCTAAAAAGGTGTTTCCTTTTTCTAAATATTCTTTTATCTTCTCAATATCTGGCTGCGCCTTAGTAACAAAATATTCCTTGCGTCCCACGGGGTCTTCTAAGTTGAATTTTTGAGCCTCGGTCTCAAGTTTTGTTTTAAATAACGGGAAAGATACTCCTTTCATAATATGGATTTTAATAATTAGAAAATAATACCAGTAAATCTACACTTTTTTCGTATGAATTTCAATATGTAATTCTTGCAACTGCTTTGGATCAAGTTCAGACGGAGCGCTCATCATAAGATCACGCGCATCCCCTGTTTTAGGAAATGGAATCACTTCGCGAATATTTGGCTCATTTTGCAAAATAGCTAACAATCTATCTAATCCCCACGCGATACCTCCATGTGAGGGGGTGCCGTAGGAAAATGCTTCCAACATATGTCCAAAATTTTTCTGAATCGTTTCTGATTGATATCCCATGATTTCAAAAACGGTTGTAAGCACCTGCGGATTGTGTGCACGAATACTTCCTCCCCCAATTTCAAATCCATTCAACGCAACATCATATTGGGTTGTGAGAATTTCTCCAATCTTCTCTTTCTGCATAAGCCATGTAAGGTGTTCCGGTTTGGGTTGTGAAAATGGATTGTGAGTAAACGTCCATCCCTCTTGCCCTGAGCCTGTCGAAGGGTCATCAACTCGTTCAAAGAATGGAAAATCAATAACCCAACAAAACGCCAACAAATTTTTATCCTCTTTATTTTCTCGCATGTCAGGCCTATCGGTCCCATATTTTTCCATGGCTTCTTTGTAGGTAATGCGTGGAAACGGAATTTGCTGAATCTTTTTTTCTGGGAGCAATGTTTGCACTAAGGTAATAAGCAACTGTTCATTTAAACGCATCACATCTTCTCGCTCTACAAAGGACATTTCTAAATCCATTTGAGTAAATTCTGGTTGTCTATCTCCCCGCGTATCTTCGTCACGAAAACAACGCGCAATTTGAAAATATTTTTCAACACCACTCGCCATAAGCAACTGCTTATATTGTTGTGGTGATTGAGGAAGCGCATAAAATGATCCTGTATATAAACGTGAGGGGACCACATAATCACGCGCGCCCTCTGGAGTTGATTTCGTAAGAATAGGAGTTTCTACTTCATAGAATCCCTCAGTGTCCAAATAATCACGAATAAATTTTATCACTCGATGACGAAGCGCGAGATTTTTCTGCAAACGATCGCGACGCAAATCAAGATATTTATATTTCATGCGCGCTTCTTCATCAATCTCATACCCATCACCCTCTAAAGGAAACGGGGGTGTCTGAGATTCATTAATAATAGTGAGTTCCTTCACATCAACCTCAACGGTCCCTGTGGGTAAATCAGCATTCACCATATTCTCAGGGCGCTTCTTTATGAGTCCTTGTATCTGAATTACCCATTCACTACGCAATTTTTGCGCCTGCGCATAAATCTCTTCTCCAGACCACGGACCAAACACCACCTGACACACTCCACTGCGATCACGTAAATCAATAAAAATAAGCTTTCCGTGATCACGACGATTTGCAACCCATCCTGCGAGAGGTACCACCTCGTCAACCTTATTCACAATGTCTTTTATCCACGTTTTCATCCCAGTATATCAACGACGACATGCGCTACGCGCACAATACGTTATTATAGTTAATAATAGTATCTAAAAATTCTTAGTAAATTCCCAGTAACCACAGAACAAAAACAGTCGTTGTTGTATTACTGGGCATAAGTACAGAATACCTAAAAAAAGTGAAAAAACAAACCCAGTAGTGAAATCCTCTTATCGCGTATGTATTGAAGCAGAAGATACCCGAAGCAGACCATCTTGAAATACTATTTTTACAATGCCTTCTTGATCAGTCCGAAATATGCGACTGCCTACTTGAGTAAGGCGCGCCAACACCTCTGCTGTGGGATGACCATATGAGTTTTTTCCTACTTCTATAACCGATACCTGAGGAGAAACCCGATTCAGAAATTCGCCAAGTGATGAAGTCTTTGATCCGTGGTGTGCAACTTTTAAGACATCACAATTAAGTTGATCTCCATAACGCATAAGTAATTCTTTCTCCATAGCAAATCCAATATCAGCCGTAAACAATGCACAGGCATGGTGGGCATCAAATCTAAGCACAAGAGAATCATCGTTCACAGCATTTGAAGAAGACGTAGTTTGTCCAGAAGAAAGAACGGTAAATGAAAATCCATTGTATGAAACAGTGCTCAAAACATCTATACGTACCACGGGAATATGTAGTGACTCAGCGCGTACAAACAGCTCAGACAACAAAGGGGTTATTTCCCCTTGATATATAATAGTCCCTACAGAACGAGAAGAGATCACATCAAATAAACCTGTTATATGATCGGCTTGCCCGTGAGAAATAAAAATAACATCAAGGTATGCCCCTGCACCCAAAATAGTATCAAGGGCATCCACCACACTTCTGTTGGGTCCCCCATCAATAAGCATACGCGCTGGACCCATGCGCACCAGCTGAGCATCTCCCTGTCCCACAGGAAGAAAAAATAATTCTGGATCTAAAGAAGAAGACGTATTAAAAATAAACCACCACACCGATATCGCAGCGCAACTAAAGAGAACACAAATAATTTTTATAAAACGAGTCATATAAAGAACTCAAATTAATTTCCCATATATATTAATTCTTCGCTTCTTAATTTTTTATATTTTATCACGATTCCAACAAGGATAAGATATGCTGCCACAATCATCCCCCATGATATCTGGTGAGTCACAAATCCAAATTGTCCTCCCGTATGAATAACCCAAAGGAACAAAGAAAGAAGCGGGCGCACGGCAAAGGAGCACATCCAGGCAAGTGGCAAAAACAAAAAACCAACCAAGGCAACAGAGAAAGAAAGTCCCATCGCAAGAGGGACCAAGGGAAGGAGAATAACATTGGTAATAAGACCAGAGAGAGAAACACCCCCAAACCAATACAATAAGAGAGGAGCAACAGCAAGTTGAGCCGCAAGTGTCTCAGAAAATGCCTTGAGCCATACCAGTGGAATCCAAGAAGCAGAGCGGAACCAATATAAGAAAAGTGGGCCGAGATATGCCATACCCCACAACGAAACAAATGAGAGAATAAATCCTATGTTAAAAACAAAAGAAAGCGGATCAAAAAGAATCATAACCCATGCGGTTGCCGCCATGGCCTGAGCAAAATTATAGACACGAGACAAACGCTCCGCCACAAGTAATAAAGAACCCATAAGAGCGGCGCGCACCACAGATGCCTCCGCCCCCGTCATAAGCACAAACAAAATCACCCCCACCATCATAAAAAGAAACGCCTTTTTGCGAGACATCCAAAATCCAATAATGCCATACAATACTTGAATAACAATTGAGATATTATATCCAGAAAGCGCCACAAGATGAGTCGTACCGCTTTGTTTCATATCGTTTTTGAGAGATGAAGAAAACGAAGCACTTTGTTGACCCAATAACAATCCAGATGCGAGCGCGCCTTGATCACGCGTAAAAACTTTTTTAAAAATTTCCCCCACCGCATCACGAACAGAATACAAGGCACGAAGAAAAGAAAAAGAAGTGGGAGAACTCACTGATTCCACACGTCCAAAAGAAAGCGTCCCCACCACATTGTCCCGCGCTAAATACTGTGTAGTGCTGGAAAGAGGTTTCATTACACCGCGAAGAGAAACCCTATCGTGATATTGTAGGGTATACAGAGAAGGAACAGAAACAGAAATAATATCGCGGTCTTTTGTTTGAAAAAGAAAAGACTGCGAGGATTCAGACAAACGCGGTGATGAGATAATTTCTCCGCCATATACCCCCTCACTCCCAAAAGGAACTTGGGGAGAAAGAGGTAGGTGTACTGATTGAAACCACCACGCATATCCCGCGCCACACAAAATACACACACAGAGCGCTCCACTCCATATCCATACATAACATTGAGTAAAGAACCCCAAAAAAACAAAAACGATCCCCATAAGAATCGTCATACACATAATATAATAAAAAGGGATACCCGTTGCCACACACCCCGCCCCCACGATTGATAACACAAAAAACCAAAATGCAATCTGCGACACATTCATATGTCTTTCGTTTTTAGTATTAAGTCTTTGGTTATCTCTTAGAACTCAAATCCAATCTCTGCCTTTTTCCCCTTATGAAAGGGGTGTTTAATTTCTTTCATTTCTGTTACCAAATCAGCCGCGCGAATAAAACTCACAGGCGCATATCGTCCACTTAATATAATAATTTTATTACGAGGCATCTTTTTTACAATTTTGAGCACCGCGGACGGCTTTACTAACTTTAAAGAGACAGCTACGTTCACTTCATCCAAAATAATAAGATCATATTTTTTTGAAACAATTGCTTTCTCTGCGCGATCAAGCAATTTTTCAGCGGCTTGTTTATGTATTGCAAAGGGAAGAGTATCATTGAGAATACCCACAAACCCCTTTCCTCCACGAACAATTTCTAGATGATCTCTGACCTGGGGATGCGTATCAAGAAAAATATGCTCGCCGGAAATCCATGGACCCTTAATAAATTGGAGCATGAGTGTTCGTTTCCCC
>JAKAIF010000045.1 GCA_021814445.1 bacterium | reverse complement strand
TGCCTCAATCCCCTTTTCTTTTAAGAACGTGATTGCTTTGCCTGTTATTTCATTATTTTTATCTGAAATAACTTTGACATCTTTCCCCTCAGATACAACTGAAAATGACAATATGGCAACATCTGGTTTTGCAACAGCTTTCCCCGTTGCGGAAACTGAAATATTGCGCGCAGGATACTGTTCTTGTGGTTCTAATACGCCCCAGAACATAATGTATAACAAAACGATAACCGCTACGCCGATCAAACCAGTCAACGCTGAAAAGAGCGCCTTTTTTTCTTTAATAAGATCCATATATTTTTTTAATTATGTTTTTTATTTCTTTTGGTCTCACACTGGCGGATCCGACAAGAAATCCGTCTATGGTGTTTTTATAGTATAAAAGAGAATCAATATTTTCACAATTGACACTTCCTCCATATATGACGGGGGAAACTTCTTGTGTCTGCGTTCGTACGTATAGTTTTATGCGATATATTATGTCGGTTGCATATTTCGGATCAACCTCTTTATTCCCCCCAATCGCCCACACGGGCTCATACGCAAAAATATAATTTCCTCCTCTCACCAAAGATGGAATGAGTATGTCTAACTGTTTCTTTATTTTATTCCATGCCTGCGGTATAGTCGCTTTTTTTGTTTCTCCCACGCATATAATAGGAGTAATTTTTTCTCCATGTGCTTGTTTTATTTTTTGAGCAATTTGTTCATCTGTCTCACATTGATATTTTCTTCGCTCTGAATGCCCCACAATCACATATGAAACATTTTCCTTTCGTAACATGCGCGCAGAAATTTGCCCCGTGTACGCTCCCGCGGCATGCGCCGAAATATCTTGCCCTGCTACCCATGGATAGAGCGCGCGCACGCGTTCTATAAATAACGTAGGCGGGGCAATAATGACTGTTCCCTTTTTTGCCTCTGTAATACGCGCGATTTCTTGTGTTATTTTTTTTGCTTCCCGCGGAGTCGCAGGATTCATTTTCCAATTACAAATAATAAATGGTTTTTTCATATAGATACTCATTATGCGTTATGAGAAGAATTGTGCTTCCGTTTATTTTTTCTTCTTATGATAAAGATACCACATGCCACAATAATTAAAATGAGAACACTGTACTGCGCGTTTCTAAAATAGAGCTCTATGTGTTGCCAATTCTCTCCTAATAGATACCCTCCATACGCAAGTACCGCAGACCATACCAGCGAGCCCAAAAAGGTAAACCACACAAATGAAGACATCTTCATGCGCGCCACACCCGCAGGAAGAGAGATAAAGGTGCGCACCACGGGGACCATACGTCCAAAAAATACCGACACATTCCCATATTTTTGAAACCATCGCTCAGCAGTGGAGACCGCATGATCAGAAAAGAGTTTATGTAAAAATATATTGTGTGTTCTATGGATAATAATCCAGTTGGCAATATAATATGAGACCACAGACCCAAAAACTCCTCCCACGGTTCCCGCAAAAATAACCCATCCAAGAGAAAGCACAGAGTTTTGTGCTAAAAATCCCGCAAAGGGCATGGTAACTTCCGAGGGAATGGGAATATTACAACTGTCTATGGCCATTAATAATCCAACACCAAGATATCCCGTTTTTGTTATTACTAAAATAATAATACCCGCAATGTATGCAAGAACTGAATGAATCATAGAACAAATGTATGAGGTATTATGTATTATGTATTAAGAAGATGCAACCAAATCTAAAACCCGCTCTAGAGCGGGTTTTAGATTCTTACGATTTATAACTTACAACTATCCCTTAGTCCCTAGCGACTCATCCCTTACCCCTTATTATTTCGCATACTCTACCGCTCGTGTCTCTCGTACCACAATTACTTTAATTTCACCCGGATATTTTAATTCTGACTCAATGCGACGTGCAACTTCACGCGCTAATTCCAATGCGCCAAAATCATCAACTTTCTCAGGAGTCACAAATATCCGCAACTCACGTCCCGCAGAAATAGCATAGGCTTGTTTCACACCACTAAACTGTCCCGCGATGTTTTCCAATTCTTGCAATCGTTTCAAATAGTTTTCTAACGTATCACGACGCGCGCCCGGACGAGCCGCAGAGAGCGCATCTGCAGACGCAACCACATACGCCTCAGATGTTGCGTATGGATATTCATCATGGTGCGCTTCCATAGCCTGAATCACTCGTTCATCAATATTGTATTTTTTGAGAATTTTTCTTCCAATATCCACATGGCTTCCCGTTACCTCATGGTCAATTGCCTTTCCGATATCGTGCAATAACGCCCCTCGCTTTGCCACGTCCACATTCAAACCCAATTCTTCCGCAATCATACCTGCAAAGAGCGCGACCTCAACAGAATGGCGCAACACATTTTGTCCATAACTCGTACGAAAATGAAGGCGTCCCAAAATTTGTATAATTTCTTTTGGTAAATCAAAAATCCCAATTTCATATGCTGCAGCTTCTGCTGCTTCCTGCATTTTTTTAGTCACCTCTTGTTTTGCCTCTTCTACTTTTTCTTCAATCTTTGCAGGCTGAATGCGACCATCTTTAATCAATTTTTCTAATGATGTCTTTGCCACCTCACGACGCACGGGATCAAATGAAGAAATCACGATGCTGTCGGGAGTTTCGTCAACAATAAGCTCCACACCAGTGAGACGTTCCAACGCACGAATATTTCTCCCCTCTTTTCCAATAATTTTTCCCTTAAAATCTTCGTCGGGTAAACTCACACTCGTTGTGGTGAATTCCGCCGCAGAAGAACGGCTATATCTCTGCATCACCGTGGTCAGAATGCCAATAATTTTTTTCTCAACTTCCTCTCGTCGTTGTTGCATGAGTTTTGCCACATACTCAACGAGGTCTTGCTGATAGCGTTGTTCAATATCTTTAAAGAGGGCTGCTTTTGCATCTTCCGCAGAAAGATTTGCAACTCGTTGGAGTTCTTGT
>JAKAIF010000017.1 GCA_021814445.1 bacterium | reverse complement strand
TCTGTCAAAATCAAGGTTTGAAATTTTTACCAATTCATTTGAGCAAAAAGTTTTAAAAGAACTCAAATCAATTTTAAGTTTTTTTATTGTATTCGGATATTTTGGTAAATTTGTATTTAAGAATTTTAAATCATCACCAATTTGCATTAGGTTGTTCAATACACCTAATAGCGTATCGTCATTTATTGTCTGATGAATAAATCTTAAATAATCAAAATTGATCTGATATTTTTCATCCAATTTTGCCTTTAGATCTTCAGCAAATTGATAAATTCCTAAAACTTTTTTCAAATCCTCTAAATCTTTATGTGGTTCAATTTGCAAAGTTAGGCTAAAGGATTTTTTAAATTCCTTGTCTAGATTTTCAATTTTTTCTTTTTTAAACGCATAACCGAAAAGCCAGTTTTTCTCTTTTTCGTAATTGCTTATAAAATCGCTCAATTTTTCTAACAAGGTGTCATTAAAATTATCAAATGTTGATAACAACACCAAGTTATTGGCGTAAACTTCTTTAATTTTAGCGACAGAAGAAGAAAGGAAATTTAATAACCACAAATACTTTTGAAAGTTGGATATGTCTTTAAAATCATTGATAGAAAAATTAAGCAATTCAAAAAGCTTTGCTTCTTTTTCTTTCTTGTCCTGATCAATAATAAGTTTGTCTTTTAGTGACAAAAATATTTTTCTAAATTCTTCAAGCTCAATCGCTGATTCCGTTTGATTCAGAACTTCATCAATTTCAACGGGGAAACCTTTGTTTATATAATAAGATTCCAAATCAAATAACTCGTGAACTTCTTTTAAATCAATTTCCTCGTAAGCCAATATTTCTGCCTGTAAATCTTCCTTTAATGAGTTACCTGATTTTTCAATATTTCTTTCAAGTGTCTCATAATCTTTTTTAACGGCTCGATAATGGGTTTTGATATTTTCTACAGCTGTGGTAGCCAAAATTTGACTATATGTGCTTCCTGTTTTTCCAAGCCTCAAAATTGGATTTTGAAAATTTTTATCGAGACGAACTTTATTCATCGTCTCGGTAATTTTATCTTCCACTACATCAAGAGCTTCCTTTTTATCTGACAAAACCAAAACCGATTGATTTTTCAGAATGGAATCAAAAACAATTGCGGTTATTGTATGACTTTTACCTGTTCCGGGCGGTCCCTCAACAATTATGTATTTACAATTGTCTTTTCTAATAGCAGATAAAATTTGAAGTTGTTCGCTATTTAGCGGAATTGGACTATTGAAAACTAAACGGTCGCTTGTTTCAGTGTCGTCCCATTCTTCTTCAACACTCGGATTAAAAGGCTGAGGATTTTTATGAATAAAATCATCAATTAGTTTGTTAAAAGCTTCTCCCAAAACACTATCGCCAGCCATGAGCAATTTCAATATTTCTTCGTAATCATTTACCAACGCCTCGTCTGATTTATCAAATAAAGCTAAACAGCAGTTATTGGAAGCCCTAACAAGAAAACTTTTTGCGATTTGTTGTTCGGGATTGTTTATGTCTATACTTTTATCAAGCTCAAAGAAATTGGTTATTTCGCTTAATATTTCGCTAACTACATTCTTGAAGTCATTTTGATGTTGGGCTAAATAGATTATTCTTTCCGATATTGTTTTTAAATTTCCTTTTTTGCCTTTTTCTTGATTATATTCTTGGGTTATATACTCAAGAGCTTTTTTGTTTATATATACTTGCGAATCAAACTCAATCGTCAAAACTTCGTTTTGTTTTTCAATCCCAAATGGAATGTAAAAAATTGGGAATTTGGCATTATTGAAAGTTATGTCGCAAAAATATAAATAAAATTCTTGTTTGTCCAAAATAGTTCTGTTTCTTTCCATTTCATATATTTCTGCAAACAAATCGCCAACCTGAAAACTTTCAAAAAATGAGTGAATATTTAATTTAATGTCGGAAAGCTCAAAAACATCTTTTAATTGTCTTGAAATATCAACTTTTTCTTTTGCTAACAAAAGTTTTACAACCTCGGAAATTTTGTTTTCCAAAGAGGAAGACAAAACTGCGGTTAGTTCCTCCTCCATTAAATAAATATTGTTTTCGTCGCCGAGGTTTAAATTCTCTAGAGGTTTTTCAATGTTGCTTATAAACGGCAAAACTAAATCTGTTTTTAGGATTTTTGCAACAGCATCAAGAGAAGTATTCAACGCTTGATCATATTCTTTTTTGTATAGAGTGGCTGATTTTTCTATTTCCTCGGTGATTTGTTCAAGGATTTTGGTAATTTGCTTGTTGGCTATTTTTTCAGTCTGCAATTTAACTAAATCCAATAAATTTTTTGGGATATTTGTCCTATAAACTCCTTTTTGAACTGTATTGAGAGTATTTTTATCGAATGCGTGGTTTATCGCTTTATTTACGAGATTATTAAAAGAAGGATATTTATTGAGATTTAATCCAACAAGCAAATTATTACTACTTCTAAATTGAATACTTCTTTTTGGATTTTTTCTTTTATGGAAATCTGTTTCCAAAAAATCCATAAAATACTTGGCAACTTCTTTTATAAATGCCAAGCTATCCTTGGTTTCGGTTTTAATAATCATATTAGTTTTCACTGTTCTATTGTGAATATAAATATATGTCAATATTACCGCCTTTTTACTATTAAATAAAGCACCTCCATTTAAGTGCTTTATTTAATATCCCACTCAACCAATAAGAAATTTTTTATGTTAAGACCACTAGAAAGTGATGCTTCCAACCATTCATTTTGAGAATTTTGTATCCTATCTTTTCCTTTTCTTTTAAGTTCGATAAAAAGAACTTGGCTATCTTTCCACACAAACACATCCCAACACCCCCCGCTTCGCTTGGTTTTAATACGAATAGTTTTTATAAGCCCATCTTGTTCTTGAGGAATACTAATCGGATCAACTACATCAGGAAGACCAACCCTAAATTTCCTTCTATACGAATCAACCCACACCCCATTCCATCCATGTGACTGGAATAATCTCAATATTGCAAGCTCAGCAAACACAGGTTCATTATTCCAATTAAGAATCGTTTTTCCGTTGTAAGTGTTAGGAATAGACAATCCTTGCCATAAATCAAAGGTAAGGAAGTATTTTGATACAAGAATACGATCACCAGAAGAAAGTAAAAACGATTCACTCTCAACTTTATGTGATTTTAGAAACCCAAGATTATCCTCTTGAGAAGGATTTTTTGACTGCATGCACTCTAGCGGGTTTTAGCGATGCATAGAGTCTTCGTGAACAAAGAGCTCCCAGCCATCGCGATAGAACCTTTCGGCCCTACCCATACCCGTTTCCGGCTATGACCCGCTAGAGTGACTCTGACTGGGAGTCCTTTGTTCTCTAGCGGGTTTTTTGACCATACCTCAAAGGTTATTTGAGGGTTAGGTCTCTGATTTCTATATTTAATTGTTAAGGTAATAATACGGCAAAATATCGACCCTGTCCATTCATAGCTTAATTAACGAGGTTTGCGAAGGGGGTAGATGTGCACAACTATTTTAAGAGATTTTGAGACAATTTGAGTTATCCACAGGTGCCCCTTGTTAAAATTTTTTATGGATATAAAATATAGGTAATTCTAAGAAGGTTACCCAAGCAGTCAAAAACGAAACGGTCGAAGTGAGGAGTTTCGTTGTCGGACTGTTTTTTGTTTCTTAATTTGATTCTTAAATTGCACTGAGGCGGAATTATCAATTAATTCACGTCATATGAACCAAATTAAAAACGGTGAATTACAAATTCACTACATTCCTTTAACTGATCTAAAACCGGTACCCTATAACCCACGGACCTTCACCAAAGAGCAACTTGAGCAAATAAAAGAGAGTATTACTAGATTTAATCTTGTAGACCCTCTTATTGTAAACTCAGCTCAAAAACGAAAGAACTTTCTCATTGGAGGAAACCTTCGTTTACGTGCCTTAAAGGAACTCGGATATACCACAGTTCCCATTGTGTATATTAACATTCCTGACGAGAAGAAAGAGCAGGAATTAAATGTCAGATTAAGTAAAAACCAGGGCTCATGGAATCTAAAACTCCTTGCACAATTTGATGAATCATTCCTTTCCGAGGTTGGATTTAATTCTATTGAACTTGATGATATTTTCCCTTCCGAAGAACATCCTGAGACATTCGACATAAAAAAGGAATTGAGTAAATTAAATATCACAAATATTTCTGTACAAAAGGGTGATATATATAAAATAGGTTCTCATCGACTCATGTGCGGAGACTCAACGATAGAAACAGATATTCTCAAGCTTATGCACGGAGAGAAAGCCGATATGTGCTTCACTGACGAGCCTTACGTTCTGGATTATCTACATGGCAAGAAACGAAAAGGTAAAGCAACTAAGGGATTCGGGTACAAACGTGACCGGCAATATTTGGAGACAGATAATATCCCCGATGATTTTGTTGCAAAGTGGGTGGCAAATATCGCAAAAGTTCAAAAAGATAATTTTTCTATTATTGCTTTTGAACACCCTAAAAATCTAAAACTTCTTTGGACCGAAATGGAAAAATATTGGAAGTATCGAGGAACAATAATTTGGAATGTGCCAAATAGGGTTCAAGGATTTGCTGGAAAATATAAATTCTTCAACAAATTTGATGTCGCCTTAGTAGGAAGTAGGGGCGCAGTTAAGTTAAATAAGGACCCTGAAGAAGATGAACTTTTACAAAATGAATATGAGGCGGCAATATTTGCTACATCAGGAAGTCCTTCTTGGGAAGCATACAAGAAAGGAGGAAAATATTGCCCCACAGATCATATTACACACATTGCTTCTGACGCAAAACATTCAGGGCAGTCGGTGGTCTTTGGAACCAAACCTATCGAGATAATTCTGCCTTACATTAAAGTTCTCACAAAACGTAATGATCTAATCATTGAACCCTTTGGTGGAAGCGGGAGTACATTAATTGCTGCAGAAAAACTACATAGACGCTGCTATTTGATGGAAAAAGTGCCTACTTATATGGAAGTTATAAAGAAACGTATAGAAACCTTAATGGGAATACAAGCGGAAAAAATTAACTAAGATAACTATGAAAAAATCTACCGCATCTCCAAAACAGAAACCAAAACTAGATACTCAAAAGGAACTAAAAAATAAGCTTATAGAAATATTTGAACGTATGCCTATTGTTCAAGTAGGAGTAAGTAAGATGGGTATTTCTCGAGCGACATATTACCGTATGCGTATTGCAGATGCTGATTTTAAAGAACGTGCTGATAATGCTCTTATGGAGGGTCGGCAGTATACTGCAGATATTGTAGAGTCAAAGTTATTAAAGAAAATAGATCAAGAAGAAAATCTTACTGCAATAATATTCTTTCTGAAACATAACTCAAAGATTTATAACCAAAAATTAGAAATAGTTATTGATGAACCAGGGGTTAAGTTTTCGGAAGAAGAGATAAAGGAAATACTTCGTGCAAGAGAATTTTCAGGGTTGGTTAATATAATTAAGCGTGAAAAAGAAATGCGTAAGAAATTCATGAAAGCAGTAGAAGAGCTTGATCCAACCGATGAAGAGGGATTTCAGAAGCTTACTAAGGATATTGAGAAGGATTTAGAGGATAATTAGCGTCTGGACTTCATAGGCAAGGTGCGTCATCCCTTGTGGTACTATGCAAACCATTACACCACAAGGAGTGGCAGTTCCTATTAAATACTGCCTCTATGCGAGAAAAAGTACTGAGGATTCAGAGAAGCAAATCCTCTCCATAGATTCACAAATTAAGGAGATGCTACAACTTGCAGAGCGAGATCATTTGGAAATTGTAGAAATAAAGAAAGAATCTCATTCTGCAAAAGAAACAGGACAGCGCCCTGTGTTCAATGAATTGATCACAGACATTCAGCAACAGAAATTCAATGGTATTCTGACATGGGCACCTGATCGTATCTCTCGTAACGCGGGAGATTTAGGGCGTGTGGTGGATTTTATGGACCAAGGCATTTTGAAAGAAATTCGTACCTATAGTCAACGATTCACCAATAATCCAAATGAGAAGTTCTTATTGATGATTTTAGGATCACAAGCAAAACTAGAAAATGATAATAAAAGCGTCAATGTAAAACGAGGGATGCGAGCACGAGTAGAGATGGGACTCTGGCCAGGTATTGCTCCCTTAGGATATTCCAATGAGAAACATATTGATAAACGATGCCACGTAAGTATAGATAGAGTACGCGCTCCTATTGTCAGACAGATGTTTGAGAAGGTTGCGTATGAGAGAAAATCAGGAAGAGATTTATATAATTGGTTACTCCACGAGATACATTTCAAGACGAGAGGTGGTAAATCACTTTCTTTGGGTGGTATCTATCGGGTATTAGATAGTACCTTCTATTACGGACACTTTGAATATCCCAAAGAAAGTGGCAATTGGTATGAAGGAAAACATCAACCTATTATCACCAAAGAATTATTTAAAAAAGCACAGGAACAATTGAAGAGAGGAAATATCCTTAGAGAGAATAGAGAGTTCTCATTTACCAAGTTATTTACTTGCGGACTCTGTGGATCAGGTATTACCGCCGAAGAAAAATATAAAGAACTCAAAAATGGGACTACCTCAAAATATGTCTATTATGGTTGTACCCGAGCAAAGGATAGAAACTGTAAGAATCAATATATCCGAGAAGAAGAATTAATCTCTGAACTACTTCACATTATAGATCAAGTAGATATCAATGAATTAGGGATGCGGGCACATTTTGAGGATGAGATTAGACGATTTAATTTATTGCAAAAAGTAGTAAATAAAAAATCATCCATTACTCTGGAAGATACTGAGATAAACATTCGAGAATATGCCAAATATCTACTCAAAGAAGGAAGCGTCAGCGAGAAACGTTCATTGTTGGGAAATTTGAGGAGTAAGTTGGTGTATGTGGATAAGAAAATCAAACCTTTGTAATAAAAAAGCGCTTCAGTAGAATAGTCTACTGAAGCAGAGATGGGAACCGTTACAACAATGAGCAACGGCTGGAATCATCCAGTGTCTCATTTTATTTCACCTCCTTGGATAACTTTGTGCGGATTGTATTATTACTCCACACTCACATTAAAGTCAATTTTTATATAAAAATTTTTATCTTCTTTTAAAAGATGTATACTTTAGATATGAAGAACCCATGGTTAGATTTTATACACCAAAGACCGTTCATCCTCGAGAAGGATAGAGTTGTTATTGCTGATTTTAATAAGAAGACAAAAAACGGTGCTTATAAAATTCAAGATGATCAACCACCTGCTCCTTTTGTGGGCAATAGACACGCACCTATTGTATTGCTAAATCTAAACCCTGGCTATAACAAAGAAGATAATAAATTTTATGAAAAGAAGGCATTTATAAAAGCGTCAGAAAATAATTTAAAGCATAAGAAAAACGCATATCCCTTCTATTTTTTAGATCCTTCTCTTGGAAAAAATTCTGGGTATACATGGTGGCATAAAAAGCTAAAAGAACTCATCTCCGAATTTAAAGAAAAAGCCGTTTCCCAGAATATATTAGTACTTGAGTATTTTCCGTATCACTCCATTAGATTTAATAATTCAAAAAAATTATTCTCTTGCGCGCAAGAATATACCATCTTTCTTCTTAAAGAAGCACTGAAAAGAAAAGCATTAGTTATTATAATGAGAAGCAAAGAAGAGTGGTATAAATTAGTGCCGAATTTAAAGAAATATAAGCTTCATTGTGTGCTCAAGAACCCTCAAAATGTAACAATCAGTCCAAGAAATATGCCTGATGGATGGTTTGATAAAGTAAAAAATAAGTTTTAATATTAATATATGGACTACAAAGAAGGGCAGAAAGTAAAAATAAAAGATAACGGTTTTATTGGCTACATCGTTAAGATTTATTACGATCAAAAACGACAATGTGATTTGTATGTAATTTGTAATGCTGTCTTAAATGCGCCAGAGTTCAAGGAGACTAACTTACAAGATGCCTTAAAATATATAGAAGATTTACCCAAGAATATCACTACTAAATTAAACTGTTTCACGGTGAATTTAGAAACGCCAGATGATCTTGAAATAGTAAATTAAAACAAGAAATAAATAAAAAAAATAATATTATGGCTAGAGGAAAAGCAAGGTGCCCAAAATGTGGCAATTCGATTGAGACAACGGGTGTAACTGCAAATACATCTGTTCAGTGTGTTTGTGGTCAAAAGATCACATCAGAAATGATGGAATGTGAGCATGGTCACAAAGTTGGTCAATGTGATAACCCACAATGTGAATTTCGTAAAAGATAGCAGTTTGTTATCTTTTCAGAGACCCCTATAATAGGGGTCTTTATTTAAAATGAATAACTAAAAAGTTCTGAATCTCGTTGGGGTGGTAATTTTGCAAAAATGACATATACGAAAAACCCGCGTGAAAAGTGGACATTCGAGTTGCACGATACTAAGTTATATTAGTGACCCCAATGGGATTCGAACCCATGTTCCAGGAATGAGAATCCTGTGTCCTGACCGGACTAGACGATAGGGCCCACTAATTAGTGACTAGGGGGTAGTAGCTAGGGGTTAGGGGTTGTATTTTTCTTTTACTTATGACTAACCACTAACGACTTATCACTAACTTGTTCATTTAAGCAAAAATGAATAGGGGAATCAAGGCAGATTGACATAATTGACTATTTTTGCAATAATATATTCAGAACTAATTAGGGAGGCAATATGCCTAACATACACTTGTGTGGCTTCCCATCGGGAGAAGCTAATGTGCTTAAAAATGAGATCGATGAACTCATGCAAGATCTCGGCCTGGGGGATGACGCGGTAACCACAATCTGGGAAGTAACGGTTCAATCTTGTGATGGAAAGAGGACACCAAGACCTTATGTCGTCATCTCCTCATCCAGTCTCACCCAGATGGGTGCTATCCTGGAAGCTTTTAAGAAAGCAGAGCTCGGGGTTGATGTAGAGTGTGCCGCTATTGATGAATTTATCCCTGCCCACAGTATGAAATGAGGAAAATATTTTCTCGCACTTTGAGGGGTCGCTTATCGCGACCCCTTTTTATTTATCCACAGATGGGGGATTGCTATATTATATAGCAGTAGTATCATGTGAGTATCAGGTTTAATGAACAAACAACATGGATAACATACTCACCCAAAACGAAGAAAAGGTCTTACGAGCTATACAAAAGTTTTTTGAAACAAAACGCATCATGCCCACCGTGCGTGAGATAAAAGATGAGGTAAAAAAATTAGGCATTGCGGTGAGTAGTCTGGGTGCGATATTTAGATACATTAAACTCTTAGAAGAAAAGGGATATATAGAACGAGAAGAGGGTCGCAAACGTCGCGGCATTAAGTTGGTGGGAAGTATGAAAGATATGTTTCGGCAGATACCTATTTTTGGCGCAATCAACGCAGGAAATCCAAATATTTTTGCGCTAGATAATATTGAAGGATATCTACGCGTATCATCACGCCTGCTTCCCAACAAAGATGTATTTGGGTTGCGTGTCTCGGGAGACTCTATGAATTTATGTGAAGTAAAGGGAACGAAGATTGAAGATGAAGATTTTATTCTTATAGATCCGAACGATCAAGAGTATACAGATGGCGACAAGGTGGCGGTTATTATTGATGGAGTGGCAACCGTAAAAGTATTCAAACGCACGGGTCGCATGCAGATAGGATTATTCCCAAAATCAACGAATCCTATTCACAAACCCATTTATTTAACCCCGCAGGACAACTTCATTATTAAAGGAAAAGTGGTGGGAGTGCTCAAACATTTCAGTTAGTATTCCATCCTTAATACATAATATCCCGACGTAAAGCTCCGACGCTTTAGTCGGAGAGCCGACTTATTACGTCCTGGCTTCGGAGGACCCCGATTGAAGCATCGGGGCTTAATACTTTCTTCTTAATACGTTATACTTATCCATATGAATCAAAAAAATATTTGGTGGTGGGTGGGTGGCGCTATTATAATTATTATTGTTCTTGTGGTAGTTGGTTTATTTATTTCTGGAACAACAACGAAACCAAAAGTAACTCCCACCCCTCAAATAACTGTCAGTAAACAAGTCATACAAAAAGATGACGGGGTATCAAAAGTTGATATTGAATATCCGTTGTTTGAGGGTGCTCCCCAGGCAATCAATGATAAGATCCAGGAAATTCTCAATGCGCGCATACAAGAATTTAAAAAGATAGCGGCTGAAAATGAGCAGGCACGCATAGACACCAATAAGCAATTACCCGCAAGTGAACAACGTCCCGCGCGACCCGACGCGACCGATTCTTGGTATATGTTATATATTCGGTATGCCACAGGGATAGTGGATACTCAAAAAATAAGCGCTATCTTTTTTATAGACGAATATAGCGGAGGAGCTCATGGTAATAAGTCATTTATACCGTTCAACTATAATAACGCGCAGAATAAAGAAATAACGCTTGCTGATGTATTTCCTAATACCCCAGATTATCTCCAGCTCATTTCTCAATTTGTATATACCGACATAGTAAAGCAAATCAATGCGCAAGATCATTCTCGTGAACCAGATATGGGGTGGATACAAACAGGAACGGCACCATTAATTGATAACTTTTCTAATTTTACTCTAGGAGAAAACAGTATTACTTTCTATATCCCTCCCTATCAGGTAGCCGCATACGCCTATGGAGATTTTCAGGTGACTATGCCACTAAATTAGTAAGGGAGGAAAAAGACAAAGAAGGGGAAAGTTCTAAATAATTGAGTCCTGATATCTCGCATATACACTACACGGTAATGTGCGTTGCGTGTATTCTTCACGAATGTGTAGTTCACCACAAGTGATTTTTTCAAGAGGGAGAATGTGTGCAAGGAGGTTTTTAATAACAGTGGGGGAATAGCCCATAGCATAACTATTAATAAGAACGAAGAGAGGGTCTGGTTCTAAAATAGTTCGCACAGCCTCAAGAAGTTTGGGAACATCTTTTTCAAAGGTAAACACCTTTCCTTTTGGATCTCTACCAAAAGAAGGGGGATCCATAATAACTGCGTCATACCGAACGCCTCGGCGCGCTTCGCGCGTTACAAATTTATACGCATCATCCACAATCCATCGTATGGGAGCGTCTTGCAGACCACTCAATATTTGGTTCTCTCGTGCCCATGTAACAGAAGGCTTTGAGGCATCCACATGAGTCACTTCAGCGCCGCATGCCGCGGCATATAGAGTGGCTCCTCCAGTGTACCCAAACAGATTCAATACACGAACTGGTTTTGGTGCTGAAGAAATAAGAGGACCAAACCAGCGCCAATTTAATATTTGTTCAGGAAATAATCCCGTGTGTTTAAAGGGAGTAAGATGTAAGCGCATGCGAATGTCATCACACGATATTGTCCAGAGATCTTCGCTCACATTAACATTACGCCATCGTTCTCCTCGGAGCGCTGACTTTTCTTTTGAAAATATCGCATCGGCTGCTTGCCAAATAGCAGGAGCAAGAGTCGGTTCCCAGAGAGCGGTTGGATCGGGTCGCGCAATGGTATAATTTCCAAAACGTTCTAATTTCATCCCATGTCCTGAATCGCGCAAGGTATATGCCTCATTGGGTAATAAGATGTCCATCTGATAAGTATTATGTATAAAGAATTAAGTATCAAGGGAGGGGGAGATTTATTATAGAAATTTTATATAGGAGATCATTCTGTATGTGCTCCCTTAATACATACTACTTACTACCTATTATTTATTATTATATCCTCTCAATACATACTACTTAATACTTACTACTCGTTATCTCTACTTGATACTTACTACACAATACATAATACTTATGCATATGAATTATAAGCGTTTGTCTCATTTCTTTTTTGATTGGCACGTTATCATTCCTACTTCGGGAGCTGGTTTATTTCTACTCATTTCATGGATATATGCAATTTCGCTTTTCAGCGCTATTCCCGATAGAATTATTCTTCATGTAAATACGCATAGAGAGATAGATTTATTGGGGACGCGAGGAGAGGTGTATGGTGCACTGGTCCTTTGGTGTCTTTTTATTTTATTAGATATCTGTGTTGCATACGCGTTGCATGCGCGTAAACCCACGTGGGCGCGGGTGTTTTTGTATGGATTAATTCCTATCGCGCTGGGCGCCTATATGTTTATTAGATCTCTTGCGGTCCTTAATTTATAATAAAACGCCCCATAGGATCATTTTGCAGGTATTGGAATACGGTGCAAAACAACTGGGGCGTTGTCAGTAGTGCGCTAGACGGCACATTCAATTTTTTCAACATAGCAATTTCTCTCTTTTAGTTTATTAATAATTTCTCCGTAGAATGTATGCGACGGAGCTTTTTTTGCAAGCCGCGGTATTAAGAGCAATACATGAGAATATTTTTTTCGTTCTATGTATGCAAATACTTCCGCAACATTGTGTACTAAATAAGATGATATCTTATTTGATATGAATACGATGTCGTCGCGTATAAGTTGTATGTGGGGATATTCTTCTAGTATACGAAGAACATGTTCTCCCATTTCTACACAAATACCTAAGTTCTTCATTTTCCTAGGCAGAACACATATAACTACGTCCGGCATGTGTAACCCTTGAGCGTCCATGGCGCCACCTTTCTATTGTGAATGATCCGTTTATAGTATAGCACCATAAAACCTTTGACTTCTAGGGGCCCATTTGCTAGTATGGGGCATATGTTTGCAGTCATCAAAACAGGCGGAAAACAGTATGTAGTCACGCCAGAAACAAAACTAAAGATAGAAAAAATTGAAGGAAATAAAGGGGATGTCGTTTCATTTGACGAGGTACTCTTGGTTTCTGATGGAGATAAGGTGTCCGTAGGAACTCCTATTGTTGACGGAGCGAAAGTTCAGGGAACAATTGTGAGACAAACTCGTGATACAAAGAAACTTATTTTTAGATATCATGCAAAAGTACGGTATCGCAAAACCAAGGGGCACAAACAGCCATTAACCGAAGTTCAGATCACGAGTATTACATAAAAAAATATTTAAAAATAAAACCGCCTGAGGCGGTTTTATTTTTTATCTCTTATCGCGCAAGCATGTAAAACATAGTAAGGGCAGAAAGTGCCATGAGTCCAAACGTCAGCCATACTAACGTATGGGAGAGAGTACCGCTCCTATATTCTCCCATAATGTTTTTATTTCGCGCGATGCGCGCGATAAGAAACACCAGAGGAACGGCGGCGACCCCATTAAACACCGCGCTAAACACTAATGCTTGAATTGGATTGATTCCTATAAAATTAATAATAAGTCCAATCAATGTGGCAATGGTAATAATGCCATAAAATCCATGCGCTTTTTTTAGTTTTAGGTTTAGGCCAGATTTGAGGTTTAATGCTTCTGAAAGCACATATGAGGCAGATGCCGAAAGGACAGGCACTCCTAAAAGGCCAAGTCCAATAACTCCCGTTGAAAAAATAATTTTAGCCAACATACCGGCGTTGGGGAATGAATGCACAAGTGGTTCAAGGGCGCGCGCCGCATCAGCGGTTGTTTGCACGTCAAAAATGCCATTTGCGTGCAATACCGTTGCCGCCACCACAATAATGCACCAGGTAGAAATTTCTGAAGATAACATGCCAACAAAGTTATCAAGACGAAGCGCCTTCATAAATTTCTTCGTGATGTGTGGAATACCATTCCGTAAAAGATGTTTCTCTTTTTCTTCTTCTACTTCTTCAGAT
>JAKAIF010000002.1 GCA_021814445.1 bacterium | reverse complement strand
GATCTTGAAAGGGATGCTATAAAATTTATATTATAAAGACATCCTCTTTAATTAGAAATTAGTTATTGGATATTGGAAATTTGTACTATTATGTCTTCTTTATTACTTATTAGTGGGCTCGTGGTTTTAGGAGGAATTATTATTACCGCGACGATTCTTGTTATTAAAAAAAATCACAATGAGGCGCTGAGAAAATCGCTTGCAACAAAACTACTTCTCATTCGCATTCCTCAAATTTCCGCTGATAAACAGACATCCTATAAAGAAGAAATTAATTTTACTGAACGGTTATTTAGTATCTTGGCGGGTAATGCAGAGGGGACAACGCTTGAGGCGGCAGTGCATCATGTGGGAGAAGAAATCTATTTTTATATTTCTACAAACGAAAAACTCATACCCTTTCTAAGCCGTCAAATTGAAGGAGTTTTTAAAGATGCGCAGATTGAAGAGGTTGTGGAATATAATGTATTTCAGCCAGACGGATGTACCTCTGGCGCCTATCTTACTCAGTCTGATCATTATGCGCTTCCTATTCGAACCTACATTGAGGCAGAAGGGGATACCTTTTCTCCTATTATTGGCGCATTTTCAAAAATTAATGAATTAGGAGAAGGAGCGGCAATTCAAATTTGTGTTCGTCCCGCGCAAGATTCTTATAAGAAAAATATACGAGTTATTATAGAGAATTTGAAAAAAGGGATTCCGTTTAAAGAACTTTCTTCACAAAAAGTTTTAGAGTTAAAAGATTTCAAGGGTGTCTTTTCTTCTGCGGGGGAGGGGGATAAACCAGAAGAAAAGAAGCCTGTAGATGAAGCTATGGTGCAGGCTTTAGAAAAGAAAATTTCAAAACCTCTGGTAGAGGTCAATCTTCGTTATATTGTCTCAACAAATAATCAAGTAAATACCGACGCTATTTTTTCTGGCATCACGGGGTCTTTTTCACAATTTGAAACCCCCTTGCGGAATAAATTTAAAGTAGTGGTAACGAGAAACATTAAAAAGTTTGCATATCAGTTTATATTTCGTGAATTTGATGAAAGCCAGAAGATGATTTTAAACTCAGAAGAATTAGCAAGTTTGTTCCATCTTCCCACTAGCACCATGCTTTCTCCTAAAATTAAATGGTTGAGGTCAAAAGATGCGCCGGCTCCCGCAGATGCTCCTACGAGTGGAACGAAATTGGGAGAGAGTGTTTTTCGTGGCTCAGTAAAACCTATTTATATAACCGATGAAGATAGGCGCCGTCATATATACATCGTTGGACAAACGGGAACAGGAAAATCTGCCTTCATGACTAATATGGCTGTGGATGATATTCGTCAGGGTAAGGGGGTGTGTGTCATTGATCCTCATGGAGATCTTATTGATTCTATTCTTGGGTGTATTCCTCCTGAGCGCGCGCAAGATGTTATTGTGTTTGACCCAGGGAATATTAATACTCCGATTGGATTGAACATGCTTGAATTTGATCCTTCACGACCTGA
Source organism: bacterium (assembly GCA_021814445.1). Taxonomy (GTDB): domain Bacteria; phylum Patescibacteriota; class Minisyncoccia; order UBA6257; family JAGOQP01; genus JAKBUF01. The sequence continues at coordinate 57,430 of JAKAIF010000002.1, read as the reverse complement.
AGAAAAAACATTTATTGTAAATGAAATACAAAGTATTTTTAATAGATTGTTTACCGCAGAGACCATGGGTCCTATGTTTGAACAATATATGCGCAATGCATTGTTGTTGCTTATGGAGGATTCTGTGAATGAACCAGCGACGCTTGTTGAGGTGCCTCGTATTTTTACCGATGATGAATTCCGCAAACGAAAGTTGGCGCGCATCACCAGTCCTGTGGTGTTAGATTTTTGGCAAAAGGAGGCGGCGAAAGTAACGGGGGAAGCTTCTTTGAATAGTATGGCCCCGTATATCACTTCAAAGTTTAATAGTTTTATTGCAAATGATTATGTGCGCCCTATTATTGGTCAAGTAAAATCTTCTTTTAAATTTAGACAGATCATGGATGAGAGAAAAATCTTATTAGTGAGTCTCTCAAAAGGGAAGATAGGCGATATTAATTCGGGGTTGTTAGGTATGTTAATAGTAGGAAAGTTGCTTCTTGCCGCTTTTTCACGTATTGATATTTCACAAGAACAGCGCACTGATTTTAATTTATATATTGATGAGTTTCAAAACTTTACCACTGACTCTATCGCAACCATTCTCTCTGAAGCGCGCAAGTATAAACTCAATCTTACTATTGCGCATCAATTCGTTGCGCAACTTGAAGAAAAAATTCGTAATGCGGTTTTTGGAAACGTGGGATCTATGGTGGTGTTTCGTGTGGGTGCGCAAGATACCGATTTTCTTGTAAAGCAATTTGAACCTGTATTTTCACAGAATGATTTAATGAATATTGATAATTTGAATGCATATGTTCGTTTATTGATAAAAGGACAAACCTCTCGACCATTTAATATGAAGACCCCTCTATATCCAAAACAAGATCATACATTAGTGCAACAGTTAAAAGATTTATCTTCTTCAAAATATGGTATGAATAGACAAGCGGTAGAAATGGAAATTTTGAATAGATTACGATCCTAAAATTAGTTGAGGGGATAGTAACTAGTAATGAATAACTAATAACTAGTATAATTTTCAATTTATAATTTCTCCGTCCGCGCTAAAGCTTCGATGGACAAGTAATTTTTATTAAGTTTTCAATTTCCAATTCCTAAACTATCCATTCGCCAATTCGCGCGAATTGGCGAATGGATAAAGCATTTATATGCATCAGTCTCTCAAACATCGTGCCTCTCCTCCTTCACTCAAGCTACGGAGGGCTAGTTTTACTCTCACCCGCCTTCGTTCACTCCGTTCACTATGGCGAGGCAAGTCGGTATTCTCTGCATCATTTACTCTTATAGAATTATTAATAGTGATAGGTATCTTAGCCATATTGACCGCTGCGGTCGTTCTCGTGTTAAACCCCTCAGAACTGCTTAAACAAGGCAGAGATAGTACGCGTATGACTGATCTGGCTTCTCTCCATAAAACCATACAGCTTTTATTGACTCAGAATCCTTCTCTCTCCTTAGGCACCGCGTCTACCGTATACGTCTCTCTCCCCGATACCTCCTCTACCTGTGCGAACGTAGGGTTACCGACCTTACCTGCAGGCTATACCTATAGTTGTGTATCTCAAGCCTCTTCTACCCTCCTTACAGGTGCAGGTTGGCTTCCTATAGACTTTACCTCAGCTATCCAATCTATGGCTAAACTTCCTATAGATCCTGCAAATACTTCTTCTACCAATCTCTATTATACCTATACCCCCAATCCTACGACCCAAACCTATGAACTCACCGCTCTCTTAGAATCTACCAAATATAGACTAGGAGGATCCTCAGATAAAGTCTCTACGGATGGGGGAGATACCTCTTATACCTATGAGAAAGGAACCAATCTCTCCCTCAACCCTATCACTGATACAGGCTTAGTTGGTTACTGGAAGTTTGATGAAGGAACAGGGACCACGGCTCTAGACTCCAGTGGGAATAACAATACAGGAACTTGGCAAGGAACCTTAGGATCTCAATGGACTACAGGGAAGGTAGGAAGAGCGGGACAATTTAATGGGATAAACAATTCTGTTTCAAGTAACTCAAGTGTATTTAACACAGGGTCATCTCAAAACTTTAGTCTTATGTTGTGGTCTCGAGTTGATGCCGCAACTATAGGAGCATCGTGTAATAAAGGGGTGTGGGGGATTCCTTCATATGGTTTTTTATTTAATCCTGGGTTGGGGAATAAATATCGTTTTGAATTTAAACCAACGAGTGGTGTTATCTCTGTTGATTCTATTTCTATTACTATTGGATCGTGGAATCATATTGCGGTCACTGTTGATAGAGGAGGGAATCTAATATCTTATACAAATGGAATCCAGTCAAACAGCGCTTCACTTGCTTCTGCAAGTGGACAATCTGCTGACAATGCATCTTCTTTTAATTGTGGACAAGGAGCCCCAGGTTACTTCAATGGAAGAATTGATGATGTGCGTTTTTACAACCGTACACTCTCCGCAGCAGAAATCTTGTCTATCTATAATGCAACCCGGTAGTAGAGAAAGCTTTCCTAAAGAATCATAATGCATCGCTTTCTCACAACCGGGATTCGCGAAATAAAACGAAAACAAAAAACTAATAAATTCTCTGATTATTATTTTAATATTACTTACTTCTTAATATCCCGACGCTTCGGTCGGGACCCCGACCTCTTTCCAAAAGAGCGTCGGGGCTATATACTTACCTTCATGTGGTTTCTCTATGCATTTTTATCAGCAATATGTGCGGCACTCGTTGCTATTTTGGGAAAACTTGGACTCAAGGGCGTTGATTCAACATTAGCAACAACGATTCGCTCGCTTGTTATGGCGGGATTTCTTGTGGTAACTAGTTTCTTTCTTAATAAATTTGAAGGATTTACATTTACCTCCATTAAATCAAAAGACTGGATTCTTATTGTTCTTGCGGGAATCGTTGGAGCTCTTTCGTGGTTATTTTATTTCTTTGCGCTTAAAATTGGTCTTGCCACAAAAGTAGTCGCGATAGATAGATTGAGTATTATTTTAGTAGTTCTTCTCTCTGCGTTATTTTTAGGAGAAACATTTGGTTGGAAAACAGCACTTGGCGCAGTACTTATGGTGGGAGGAGCAATACTTATTTCTCTCAAATAATTCAAAATAAATTTTGACCCCAGGGTCCATTTTTGGTATTGTTTTACTAGGTTTTGTGTTGCCGATGTAGCTTTCCCGAAACATACTTCGTATGTAATGGGACAGGCAATTACTCCCTGCCTGCGTAGGCAGGGAGTAATCCCTTCGTAAGAGATGGGTTGTCCCGATGAACGTCAGGATCATCGGCACGGCGTAAAAAAGCCAGAGTAGCTCAGTTGGTAGAGCGACGCTTTCGTAAAGCGTAGGTCGCGGGTCCAATTCCCGCCTCTGGCTCACATGATTGAAAAAGAATTCTTAGAAAAAAGAAGTGATTTATCTGAACGTCTTGTACAACTCAAGACGTGGTTTGATATACCTACGAAAGAACTTCGTATCAAAGAAATTGAATTATTCATGCAAGACCCAGATTTTTGGAAGGATCGTGAAAAATCAGAAAGTTTGGTTCGAGAGATGGGGGATACACAAAACATAATAAAACAACTTGGTCTTATAGAAGAACGATTACATGCGTTAGCTGAGCATACGACACAAACTGAAAATGATTTATTTGACGTAGAACGATCTATTCGCGCTATTGAGATAAAAAGATTATTTATTGGTCAGCGTGATAAACATAATGCCGTTATTACCATACAAGCAGGCGCGGGAGGACAAGATGCGGCCGACTGGGTGCATATGTTGTATGACATGTATACTGCCTATGCTCAAAGTCAGAAATGGGAAACCCATGTTGTTGATTCAACTGAAGAAACGTTCCAATCAAAAACAGGGAGGCATCCATTAAAAAATATAACTTTTGAAATAAAGGGTTCCTATGCATTTGGTCATCTTAAAAAAGAAAGTGGAGTACATAGATTGGTGCGCATATCTCCATTTTCTGGACAAGGACTTCGACATACTTCATTTGCGCTGGTGGATGTACTGCCCGAGATACAAGAAACCGAACTTCACATTAAAGAAAGTGATTTAAAAGTAGAATTTTTCCGTTCTTCTGGGCCGGGAGGGCAAAATGTGAATAAGGTGGAAACCGCGGTGCGTATTGTTCACACCCCAACAGGTATCGTTGCTTCGTCACAAAGTGAGCGATCACAATCTCAAAATAGAGAGAAGGCACTTCATATTATTGAAGCAAAATTAATTCAACTCATGGAACAGGAGCGTGTGGATCAAATAGATCAATTACGCACGAAAGTGAAACCAGAATGGGGGAGTCAGATTCGTTCCTATGTATTAAATCCCTATCAGCTTATTAAAGATCATCGGACTGAATATGAAACAGGAAATGTGATGGCGGTGCTGGAACAGGGAGAATTGGGTGGATTTATAGAAGCAGAGCTGACCACAAGTATTTAGTGAATAGTGATGAGGTGCTAGGAAAATATTATTTTTTGAAGTTATGAGATAGTAATTATGTTGATGAATATTTTTATTATTGTTTGTGTGGGGACATTTTCTGGGTTTGTATTAGAATTTGTGTATAAATCAATTACACATCATAAAATATTAATTCCAAAATTAATTAATGTACAAATGTACTTATATACAGCAATTTTGTTGTATATACTTCTTATTCTAAAATTTCATTTTTTAATAAACGTATTAATAATTCTACTATTTACAACTGGAGTTGAGTTTTTAATTGGGAGGATGGCCTGATGCAAGGGAGAGAATTGTGGAGCTACAAGGACGAGTGGTTAAACTATGATGGAATTATTTGCTTGAAATTCTCGTTCCTATGGCTTTGTATTTCTCTCATGTTTTTATACCTCGTTTATCCATGGTTATTAAAAATTGGACTATTAGAAATTTTATAGACATTAATAATTGAATACCACTTTAGATTCCATTTAAAGTAGTGTATAATGGACCCATGATCATATTTCAAGGTGTCTCAAAGGAGTATAAGACAAACCATCATGCTCAGACTGCTCTCAATGACGTGAGTTTTAAAATAAATCCAAAAGAATTCGTGTCACTCGTGGGAAAATCAGGGGCAGGAAAGTCAACTATTATTAAACTTCTTACGGGAGAAGAACGGCCAACAAAAGGACGGATTGTTTTTGGTTCGTTTGATGTGACAAAGTTGAAATCAAATGAATTGCCTAAAATGCGTCGTCATATTGGTACTATTTTTCAAGATTTCAAATTATTACCCGAAAAGACTGCATATGAGAACGTTGCTTTTGCGTTAGAAATAGCAGAACGACCACAAAGTGAGATTGATGAATTAGTTCCACGAGCGCTGGATATTGTGGGGCTCTCACAGAAAACAAATAATTTTCCACGCGAGATGTCGGGTGGAGAAAAACAGCGAGTTGCTATTGCGCGTGCGATGATTAATAACCCTGATGTGATTATTGCCGATGAGCCAACGGGAAATCTTGATCCTATCAACTCCTCTGAAATTATTAATTTGTTATTAAAAATTAATGAATTGGGAACAACCATCATTCTTGCCACACACAACAAGGAAGTCATCAATCTTATTAGTCGTCGTGTGATCAGTTTAGATAGCGGTCAAATTATTAGAGACGAAGAAGAGGGGAAGTATATTTTGTTCTAGGGTAAAACAAAATATAATATCAAATATCCAATTACCAATATCTAAATAGTAAATTCTCATTAGGAATTGGAAATTAGAAATTAGAAATTTATTCATATATGTTTACTACACTTTCAAGAATATTAAAATACGGTGTTCAAAATTTTACCCGTAATGCATGGCTTTCCACAGCAACGGTGTTGGTTATGGTGTTGAGTCTTGTCGCCTTTGCGGGATTGAATTTGTTTAATGTCACCACAAAGACGGTTATTATGAGCGTGCAAGATAAGATTGATATCAGTGTCTTTTTCAAAGGGAGCACTGCTGAAGATGATGTATTGCGCATTAAATCAACACTGGAATCCCTACCCGAAGTAAAGGCGGTGGAATATATTTCAAAAGATAAGGCCTTAGAAGTTTTTAAAACAAAACATCAAGGCGATAGCACTATTTCACAGGCGATTGAGCAATTAAACCAGAATCCATTACTTGCCTCACTCAATATTAAAGCGCGCGATACGAGCGAGTATGGCATTATTGATCAATACCTTAAAAATGATTCTATTAGTCCTTTTGTTGAACGAGTTACCTATAGTCAAAATCAAACGGTTATTGAACGTTTGAACAAAATTTTAAATACTGCGGAGACGGGTGGTTTGGCGCTTACTATTTTTATGTCATTGGTGTCAATTCTTATTACCTTTAACACTATTCGTCTTGCTATTTATTCAAATAGAGAAAGCATTACTATTATGAGATTGGTGGGGGGTTCTAATTTCTTTACCCGTGGACCGTTTTTGGTAGAAGGAGTATTGTATGGTGTCCTCTCAGCGGTTATCAGTGTATTTCTCGTTATGCCGGTGGTTTATTTTCTCTCTCCCTATGGCTCTGTGTTGGTCCCTGAATTAAACATCTGGGGGTATTTCACCTCGCATATTTTTGGAATATTTTTCTATCAATTAGTATTTGGAATATTACTTGGTCTTGTCTCAAGCTTCTTCGCTATACAAAAATATTTGAGGGAATAGAGGGGTATTTGATTTTTCTCTATATAACAAAAGTCCCGCTGAGCGGGACTTTTTGGCGTATCCACAAAACTAAAACTTCTTCTTATACGTGTAAATTGAGTATATGAGATACAACACACTTAGTGGTACAAGAACAATGAGATACATATCATTATGCAATGAGAAATCTCTATTGCCAGTGAATCCCCAGAGACATGCGGCGTATATGAGGATTTGTTTTAGAACGAGTTGATATCTCTCTTTTGAAAACAGTTCATATGTTATGAATATGAACGCGGTGGCGATCACCAATGGCCCATATGTAATTGACACTAACATTGATACGTTCACCATTGCCGCAAGAATCATGAGTCCAAAAACCACCCCCATGATAGTAACAATTCTCTTTGAAAGAGAATCTTTTGTTGCATAGACATTCATATGCTCTCCCTTGAGTTTTAGAAAAAAATTGTTAAATAGCTTTATTTTAATAATAAAATAAAAATGCTTTGCTGTCAAACTTTTTATTTTTCTTTTATTCCCAGTAGTAGAAACCTTGTTTCACTACGGGGCTCCGCTTTCTCTATGGTCTAATTAATGTATTTCTGTTCATTTATTTAGTATGTAAATGTTGATTCACTATGTAACGTCCTCTATACTATACATATCTATGCAGGGACTTTTTTTATTTTATAAACCTTCGGGACCAAGCTCTGCTCAATTCTTAAATCATGTAAAGCGGGCACTTTTGATACCTCGCGATATACGCGTGGGACATGGAGGAACTCTTGATCCATTTGCATCAGGTCTTTTGGTGGTAGGTGTTTCGCGCGCGTATACAAAATTATTAAGTCATCAATTATTACACACGACAAAAGAATATAGAGTGGAAATTATATTAGGAGCGTCATCGGACACAGATGATCGTACGGGTATTATACAAAAAATACCAAACACACACGAAGATAACGGCGTTGGAACCATTCAACGATTGACGTCAATCGTTGAATGGAAGGGAAAAATAGCATCGGCAATAGAAACATTAAAAAATCAAGAAACACAAACTCCTCCACAATATTCGGCAATAAAGATTCAAGGAAAACCTGCGTATACGCGAAAAAGAGCAGGGGAGAGTCTCTCTATTTCTGCTAAAAAGGTTTCTCTTCTTGCATATCAGATTGAATCAATACAAGAAAAAAATGATCTCATATATATTACCATGACACTTGTTGTTTCCTCTGGTTTTTATATACGAAGTTTTGCCCGTGATTTGGGGGTGCTATTGGGAACCGGGGGATATGTAAATGCCCTAGAACGGGCTAAAATAGGCTTTTTTTCGCTCAAAAATGCCCTTAATTTGGACGATTTAGATAAAGACGTGGAATTACACTTTTGGGCGTCTGGGGCCGTTCAAAACGTCGGTTTTAGAGCTTTTGCTCAAGATTGCGCTCAAACGCTTAATATCACTGGTTTTTCTAGAAATACTGATGAAAATAGAGTAGAAATTATTGGGCAAGGAAAACTTCCTCAATTGCAAGAGTTTCTCGCGCGAATATCGGTTGGACCTGTGGGATCTCACATTGAATTTAAGGAAGACTGGTTTGGGAGCGTGTCAGAAGAATACAAAGATTTTTCTATAAAATAATTTTTTTAAAATAGTTTTGAGAGTATGCGTAGACTATTTTTGGTCTTCTTTATAAAAGGCCAAAGTTTTTGACGATCGTCAGTAACTTTGGCCTAGGGTTAACTTAGAATTTTACTGTTATTTTTCTGTAACGTTTATTTTATAGTGATATTATTGATAACTACTGGCTCTAATGGGCGGTCTTGTGCGTTTGTTGCGACTGAATTAATAGCCATCACCACATCAATACCTTCGCTTACATATCCAAATACGGTATGTTTAGTATCAAGAAAGTTATTATCTGCTACGTTAATAAAGAATTGGCTTCCATTCGTGTTTGGCCCGGCATTTGCCATAGCAATGGTACCCGTTGAGTTTTTATTTTTTGGGCCAATTTCGTCGGCGAATGTATATTCGGGTCCACCCGTGCCCCACAACGCTATTTGTGAATCATCTTTTGAAAGAGGATCTCCTCCTTGATTCATAAATCCTTTTATGACGCGATGGAATTTGGTGTTGTTATAAAATCCCTCTTGTGCAAGTTTTACAAAATTCGCAACTGTTTTAGGGGTTGTTTCTGGGGTGAGAGTTATGGTGATGTCTCCTTTATTTGTATGTAGTATTGCGGTCATATTTTTTTTGTTAGGTGTATTTGTTGCTGTTGTGTTTGTGGCTGAATTTGTTATGAGTGGGGTATCTGTTGCTACCTCTTTTTGTGTTGTTTGTGGCGTGCTTATTTTTGGGGTACTTGTATTGGCATACCATAGTCCCAATCCAAGAATCACGAGAATTACAACCACAAAAATAATTATTTTTGGTGTATTCATTTTTTGTTATTTTTTTAATTTTGTATAAGGGAGTATATCAAAGTTATATTTTTTCGGGAAGTTTTTTCCAATAAGAAATCACTAGTAGTCCGATCACTATATATATAGTCAGACTTATTATTGCAATACGATAACTCTGCGGTCCTATTCCAAATATAGCAATAATTCCACCCCAAGATAACGGCCCTAAGAACGTTGCAAACCGTTCAAATATTGAGTAGAAAGAAAATCCATATCCCAATTCTTCCTTTTTTAATATCTGACTTAAATATGCGCGGGTGGTTGTCCATATACCACCCATAAAAAACCCAAGTAGTGCCGAGCAAACAACGAGGGGTACAAAAGAAGTTACAAGTCCCAATATAGGAAGAAGTATGATCCAACTAATCAAAATATATTTTAGAGCTTTGAGTGTTCCTATGCTATCCGCAATTTTTCCAAAAGCGAGTCCTCCTATCGCAGACATGAGGAGCACTATCATAAGAAGAATATTTTTCGTTGTATCTGGTGTACCAAAAACTCTCTCTAGATAAATTGAATAATTATTTGAAAGAGTCAAAAGAGCGTCGTTGAAGAAGAAAAATGCTACTAACATTGGAGTGGCTATTGATACAGAAAAAAACAAGATAAACTTACTAAAGAACTCTTTTGTATTACTTTTGAATTCCTTAAGTGTTAGGATGGTTTCTTTTATTTTCTGTTCTTTGAAATAAAGAATCATTGGCAATGATAATACAAGAAATACTACTATTGATGGGAATAATGGCTGTAATCTCGTTTGAGAAAAAGGGATTGCCATAATGAGTCCCATTATTTGTCCTAAACTATTAGCAAATTGACCAATTCCTGACGCGCGCGCTCTGTGAGATGTGTCTGCAATGTCTTCAATAAGTGGATTATAAAATGAAAATGAAAGTTGATAGAAATATTGTCCAACTAAGAAACAGAAAGCTATAAGAAATATTGACTGATCCATGTATGCAAAAAGTGTTGCAAGTCCATATCCCAGAAACGTTCCCAACGTTGCAAATCCGAGAAAGTATTTTCTTCCGCCGTGCTTATCAGTAAATGACGCAAGTGTTGGGGCGGATAGTAATAATATTATTGAAGAAATTGTAAAAATGGCATTATACCAAAAATCAGATAATCCACCGTCAATCACAAGCCATTGTGAGAAATATAATAAGAAATTAATGAAGACAAACGAGTTTGCAAAATCATATAATGACCAATAAAAAAGATTCCTTTTGTTCATAATTATTTTATGATTGACTTCTCTTTTAACTTGCCCCTATAAAATATTACCACAGGGGGAATATTTATTCTATAAAAATCGGCTGGGGGAGCGCCCCAGCCGAAAATCATTTTATTATATTGTAGTCAATTCTTAATAAGTTTTAATTTTCCCTCTCTTTTGAGATTTTTTATCTGATGTTCTCGTTTGAGCGCTTTGGATTGTGTTCTTACTCTTTCGGTATATACAATAGATTTCACGGGGTGAGAGCGGGTGTAGTGTCCGCCAGTTTTATTTTTGTGTTCATTAAAACGCCGTGATACATCTGTGGTGATACCAGTATATAAACTCCCATCTTTGCATTTAAGAATATAGATATACCACATGGAGTTATAATAATTTGCTATTCATCTCTATTTTGGATAGTTTTCCCTAAAGTCTTTGAAAGAGAATCCACTAAGTTCTTTCCTTCATTAGAATAGATCCAACAATATAGTGGTAATTCTTTATTTTGTGATAGTGTTGCTATCCCTTTCATAATTAATTCTTTTGCGTATCCCCGTCCTCTATATTCTGGTAAAACAAAAGCACTACAAAGATACAGCGCCTCATGTTTCTTTTCTTTGACGGCAATTTCAAAAAGAACTCTTTCCGAAATTTTTTTATGAAGAAAATTATTCATAACGGATAAACTAGTAGGAATAATTACTTCCCATGCAATAGGATTGCCTTTGTTAAATTTATAAAGAATAGTTTCAGGATGAATTGAGCGAATCTTGTCTCCTGCTTCTTTAGAAATGGGTATTTGATCAGGATCGTTTGCTGTTCCAAAATACTCTTCAGATATTTTTAACATTTTATCAAAAGCTTCTTTGTCCATATATCTCTTTTATATTAAAATTATCATTGAATCCTTACCTTTTACTATTTCTCCTGAAAATTTTTCCCTTATTTCTTTTATGAGATTGACCGAATCATATTGAGGATAGAAATGACTCAAAATTATTTTTTTCACATCTTGTTTTGATGCAATCTCTGCTATATCCTGTGTATCCATGTGAGCAAGATTTCCCATTCCTTTTGGATACGATGCGTCACAAACGAAAACATCTGAATTTCTACAAGCCCTTTCAACCCCAGGACATCTCACCGAATCTCCCGAAAAAGATATGATCTTATTATCTATAGAAAAACGATACGCATACGCATTCGCACGAAGTCCAAAAGCAATATGTTTTACTTTATAGGCTTCTACTTTTATATTTTCTATTTTTTGGGATGGCTTTATGTTTATAAATTCTACTTTATTCCATTTCTGTAATGCAGGAAGTTGGAAATCTTTAGAGAGATTTATTATAAATTTTTTAATTCCAACCGGTCCAATAATTTTTGGGTATTTTGTATTCTTATTTTTTATAAAAAAATCGTTTAGGCGAAAATTCATAAAGAAGGGGAATAAATCAGATGTGTGATCGGCGTGGAAGTGAGTTATGAAAACATAGTCAATGTCTTCTAGTTTTATTCCTAATTGTGACAATCTCATGAGGGTTCCTGGTCCGCAATCTATGAGTATTTTTTTACCTTTTATTTCTAGGAGATAAGCAGATGCTGAGCGGTTCTTATTTACAAAAAACGTTCCTGTTCCCAATATGGTTAGTTTTATAGACATATTTTTAATATAAAAATAGTACCACAGAGGTACTATTTTGTATATTTTCTAAATGGAGCACTAAAATCTTTTTATCCAGTTGTATGTTTCTGTAAATAACTCTTTTTCAGTTTCTGGGGAATTAAAATTATGGCTGGCATTTTTGATGATTGTAATGTCTTTTGTTGTGTTGGTTGCTTTGTAATATTTTTTTGCGTCTAATCCTTTTCCTGCTCCAATATATTGAATAGGTTTCTTAATTTTTGAGGCCATATCTCCACAGTCTGGGAAATTAAATAATTCATCTGTAAATTTTTTGCCCACTTTTATAGACATTCCCCAGTCAATATAATATTCTCCATTCATTATCTTCCAATCAGAATCTTTTTTCTCATTCTCCCCGACAACATAGGACGCATCCCAAAGCACTACGGCAGAAACATGTTGTGTATCTGAGAAGAGAATTGAGGTTCCTCCGTAACTATGTCCCACTAGATAAATCTTCTGATAGGTATTCTTGAAATAATTGATAACTGTTGTTAAATCTTTGCCGTGTTGGCTTATTGTGGTTTCTTCAAAATGCCTCGCTCCTTTCTCTGGCCCATAGAAATTAAAGCGGAACGTATCATAATTCTTTTGTGAAAAAAATATTGCCCCATTGAAAAATATGTGTTCATTTCTGTGCCCAGTGAATCCATGACAAAAAATAACGAGCCCTTTTGGTTTCTTGTTGGCCTTGTATAGATTTCCGTAGATATAGTGGTTATCTTTTGTTTTTATCTTTATTGTTTTTTGCATATGCTGCGGGACCAGGGCTCGAACCTAGATTACATGATTCAGAGTCATGTGTCCTATTAACTATTTTTATGAACACTGCTGCGGGACCAGGGCTCGAACCTAGATTACATGATTCAGAGTCATGTGTCCTACCATTAGACGATCCCGCAGCAGTGTTCACGAATTAATTATATTTTTTATTATCCCTTCTTTTTCTCTTCTACATTTTTTTAATTTTTGTTCGTATAATCTTGCTTCTTTCTCTGTCTCGAACATTCTTACAAAACATTTTACTAGTGGACGATGATTGCGAGTTGATTTTACTAGTCCATGTTTATGTTCTTTTTCTCTTCTTTCTACATCATTTGTGCTTCCTACGTAGTACCAATTTCTCGTGTTACTTTTTAGCATATAAACGTACCACATGGAAGTTGGGGCTTCTACCATTAGACCTGCCTGCACCATGCCTGCGCATGCAGGAGGCGGGCGATCCCGCAATATAAAAATGGTATCAAAAAAGAGGGGAGTATTCAATATTGTATTGACACGATTGTATTTTTAGTATATTCTCTTTTTGGTTCTTTCTAGATATATTTTTCTAAACTAACGAAGGAGAAAAAGATATGGAGGTCCATATTTTTCACCCCCAAAAAAGCTTTAAAGATGAAACGTTTCGAAATTTTATAGAAAACCACTATAAGATTCCCGTCGTTGTTCATGATTATGATGAACAAAATAGGTTTCTTATAATTGATTTTCTGCAGGATAATAAAGATAACGTCTTAGTAAGCTCTCTTATTTATTCTGAAGATGTTTCCATGCCTCTTATTAATGATTCTAGTATCAATTATGAGGTCAATAAGACTATTCTCAAAAAGGCAAAGGAGTATCTCGGAGGACTTGTCATTCTTCAATCAGAGTCATCTCATGTTGTGCCCCCGACAGCTATCATGAGCTTGTATCAAGGGATGCTGATTCTTCCAGTTTCTCAAAGTTAGAAAAAGTATCCCTATTTTTATTTTAAAGATCTCGCTAGAAATAGCGGGACTTTTTTATGGTTTTCTTTACAACACTTCATTTTATCTCGTTTTTTTGATACTCTGTACATATGACCGAAAAGACAGAAAAACAACCAATTCGGGTACGTATTGCGCCATCTCCCACGGGGCATTTGCATTTAGGCACGGTGCGGGCCGCGTTATATAATTATTTATTCGCCAAAAAAGAGCACGGCTCATTTGTGGTACGCATAGAAGACACTGATCCAGGGCGTTCCCTTTCCATATATGAGAATGAAATTTTAGACGGCTTAAAGTCGTTGGGTTTACATTGGGATGAGGGTCCGGATATTGGTGGGCCGTATGGGCCATATCGTCAAACCGAACGAGGCGATATCTATAAAAAATATATTGAGAAACTTCTTACTGAAAAGAAAGCATATTATTGTTTTTGTTCGAAAGAGGAACTTGAATCTCAGCGTGGTGCGATGATGGCAAATGGTCTTACTCCTAGATATACAGGCACCTGTCGTCACTTAAGCGATGAGGAAATTTCTGATAATTTAAAACAAAACAAATCTTCGGTTATACGGTTGGTTGTGCCTCTCGGTATAGAGTTGGCATTTCACGATATTATTAGGGGTACTATATCAGTTATGAGCGATACCATAGGAGATATGGTAATCGCGCGTAATATATCTACGCCCCTCTTTAATCTTGCGAATGTTATTGATGATTATGAAATGAAAATTTCACATATTATTCGCGGAGAAGATCATATTACCAATACCTCAAAACAACTTTTAATTCAACGAATGCTTGGACTTGATGAAGTTCTCTATGCTCATTTGCCACTCGTACTGACTCCTGACAGAAAAAAACTTTCAAAACGTAGTTTAGAAACTTCATTCGTTGAATATTTAAAAGATGGATATTTACCGGAGGCATTATTAAACTTTCTAGTACTGCTTGGGTGGAGTTCCCAGGATGAGCAAGAACTTCTAACTATCCCAGAAATGATTGAGCGATTTTCATTAAAACGCGTGCAAAAATCAGGAGGTATATTTAATATGGAAAAATTAGATTGGTTCAATGCTCAATACATCAAGGCACTTCCTATTAAAGAACTTATTGAGAAATTAAAAGTTTTTGTCCCTGAAGAGTGGGCTATGCAAACACATCTTATGGAACGAGCGGCAATATTGGAACGGGAACGTATGAAAAAACTTTCTGATTTTGTTGATCTTGCAAAATTCTTTTTTGTGCTTGGAGAATATGATGTATCTCTCTTGGGATGGCAAAAGGTATCTCTTGCGGTTTCTGCGGATCATTTATCGGGCATACGAAATTTATTGAGTAATGAATCTGACGTTGACTTTACCGCAGCTCATCTTGAAGCTGTCCTTATGCCCGTTGCTGAAAAATTGGGGAGGGGAGAGGTGTTGTGGCCGTTGCGTGTTGCTCTCTGTGGAGAACGTAATTCTCCTGGGCCGTTTGATATTTTAGAAGCGCTTGGTAAAGAGGAATCATTGCGACGTATTGACATTGCTATTGCAAAAATAGCTGGCGAATTATCACGTGAACCTGTATCACCATAATGTCTACTGTATATACACTGCGACGTTTTTATTGTGTAATTATTATTGTGTGTATGAGTATTTTCTACGGAATACCTTATTTTGCGTCTGCGGTATCTGTGGCTATTGATACGAAAGCACAAATTGATCAACGCAATAAGGAGCTTGCTGAGATACAAAAAAAGATTTTGGAGAATCAACAGAAATTAACCGAGACCCAACAACAAAAACAAACCCTTTCTTCGGAATTAAAAAAAATAGACACTACTATAAAGCAGGCTGATCTTGGAATAGCCGCGAGTCAAATAACCGTGAAAAAACTTGATGTGGAGATTGATTCTTTACATGATGATATTATTTCTGCCGAAAAAGATTTAACCCAGAAAGGTGAAGCGGTGGCTGAAATATTCAAACAGATGCAGGTGTCTGAGCAAGATAACCCATTAGTCTCATTTATACGCGCAAAAAGCTTATCCGATGGTATCCAAACGATGCAGGGGCTCGTCGATTTAAATCAGACGCTTATTATAAAAATACAAGAGCTACAAAATGCCCATGACACTCTCACGGTGGTCCTGGATTCAACCGCAAAGAAGAAAAGTGATAAAGAGCTAGAACAAGAAAATTTAAAAAATCGTAGGCTTATTGCAGCTGAGTTGAAACAAGAAAAAAATCAGGTATTAAAAGATACAAAAACGAGAGAGGCGTCGTATCAGGAGTCTTTAAAAGAACTAGAAAAACGTCAGGCGGAAATTGCGGCTGAGATTGATGCATTAGAAGCTCCGTTGCGTGATAAGATTGATTACAAAGATCTTCCAAAATCTGGATCGGGGATTTTAGCAGTACCACTTTCTGACCCGCATATTACACAAGAACAAGGATATACAAAATCAGCAAAGAAGTTGTATAAAAGTGGCTATCATAATGGTATGGACTTTGGGGCGCCTGTCGGAACACCTCTTTTTGCGGCATATGATGGAACGGTTATCTCGGTTGCAAATCAAGATTTGTATTGTCGTAAGGGGGCGTATGGAAAATATGTTGCTATTAAACATCTTATCGGATTTACCACGTTGTATGCACATCTTTCACTTCAGGTGGTTAAAGAAGGGGATAGTGTTAAAAAAGGACAATTGATTGGGTATTCGGGTAATACGGGATATGCTACAGGTCCCCACCTTCATTTTGGGGTGTATGATTCTTCAACATTTCGTATTGGTCAGAGTAATTCTTGTGGTCCCAAAATGCCATTTGGAGGAGATTTAAATCCGAGGAATTATTTAGCTTTATAATGTTCACTTTTTTATTTGTGTGATATAATAATAGTGTAAAAGAATTTATAATTTTCAATAGTAATCATCACCATGGAAAAAATCATTTTAGATGCATTAAGTCCAGTCATCACATTTCTTCAAAAACAAGGGTTGTGGGATGGTGTGCTCAGTTTATGGAATAGGATCGCAAGTCTTGCGGATACCTTATTTGGCTCAGCGGGTTCTTTATTTGGTGGATCTGGAGATGGATCTAGCACCTCATTCCTTGTTAACTTTTTAAAATTAGTTGTAGCAATCTTAGTGACCATAGTAAATGTCCTTATGGATATTCTTAATTGGGCTCTAGGAATATTTAAATAGAAAAGATATCTATTTAATTAATGGAAGATGATTAAAAAAGGGCCCCTTGGGGCTCTTTTGGATATAAAAGGTATTCAGTATCTAGTTTGATATATATACATGTCGCAAAATGTATATTGTGCGACAGATAGTATAGAAAAAGAAGAGAGGTATTAAGGCTTAGAACCTCAATCCTCTCTCTTGTTATGCTAATTAAATCTTTACTTCCCATTCTCCGGATTTGCTACCCCTCCGAGTTCTTCTTCAATATTTCGGAGTTTTAACCGCAGATATAACCTCTCATTAGAATCTTTTTCTTTTCTTATTGAATCTTCGAGGTAAATTTTCCTCCCGTTGAGAATTAATTTTTTGGAGATGTTCTTTACCCATGTGCTTATCCCCTTTGGAGTATATACTACCCATAGGACATTAAAGACAACCAAGATAAAGAATATAAGAAATTGTTTTTTGAAGAAAAATAGCAATCCTATGAACCCAGGTCCCATGAATGTTATTATAATAAAAAACATCCACAGGGCTATTTTAAAAGTATTAACAAATCGCTTCATTTTATCCTCCAGCAGATAAAAAATTATTTTTAAGTTGTTAAATGTCTCAATCTATATATTACTATATTATATTACTAATGTCAATATTTATTCTTATGCCCCTTTGCAGTACTATACTACTCATATGGCATTTGAATCACTATCTGATTTTCGTGAAATGGGTGGATATGATATCAATGGAGTATGGTATCCTCGCGTCACCAAAATTGTTGAAATAAAAGCAAAGCCCGCACTCTATAAATTCTATGGAGAATTGAAAAGTTTTGATGAGGGAGAGCGTATTAAACAACAATCCGCATCTGAGGGAACTCTTATTCATGAAACAGTGGAGGCTCTTATGATGAAACAATCCCCTGTTATACCCGATTCTATTCGCGGGGCGGTGGATGCATTTACAAAATTTACTGAAGAAAAACATATTCAAATTGATCCTTCGTTTGTAGAATATCGTTTGGCAAATCATACTGATCGCTATGCGGGAACGATTGATGCAGTCGCGTGTATTGATGGCGTGTGGGGGGTATTAGATATTAAAACATCTCAATCTATCTATCGGGATTATAACCTTCAGACCGCAGCCTATATGGCAGCGCTTGAAAAAGAATTGCCTATTCTTACCACACGTTGGATTCTTCGTATTGACCAGCATCAAAAATGCGCAAAGTGTGGCGCCCTGCTACGTTCTAAAGGTGGACGCGAGAAAGTGCGTGTGCCATGGCAAAGAGGTTTAAAAGAGGCCGCGCTTGCCTGTCAGCATGAATGGGATGGTATGGTGGGAGATGTTGAATTAAAAGAATGTCTTGATTGGCGGCATGACTATGAGGCGTTTCTTGGCGCAAAGAAACTGTGGGAATGGGAAAACGAACCTATTCTAAAACAAATAGGATACCTTAAATAGAATTTCTAATATCCAATTTCTAATTTCTAATTTTCCTGCTTCGTATAGCCTTAGCGAGGCAAGTAATTTCTAAGACTTATTCTGTTGGATAATAATGGGTACCTGGGTGAAATCTCGCGCAGTGAGATATCCTGCGCCAAAGGCAATAGAGAGCGCTAGAAATGCAAGTATACCCAATATAATGGTTGTTTTGTTTTCTTTTATCCACGCTTTCGTATTGTGTATGAAGTATATTGACATTGTCCCCTATTATACTATATACTTTCTTTAATTCCCAATTGAAATCTGGGATTTTCATTACTTACTATGGCACATACGAAGCAGCTAGGATCTTCCAGAAATGGACGCGATTCTCAACCAAAATATCTAGGAGTAAAACGTCAACAAAACCAATTTGTAAAAACTGGTGAAATTTTAATTCGTCAACGAGGAGCGCGGTATCTCTGTGGAACCAATGTTCGTCGTGGATCAGATGACACCCTGTATGCCTCAAAATCAGGTCGTGTTGCCTTTAAATTAACTAAGAAGGCCTTATTTAATGGTAAACCTCGTTACGCCACTAAAATATCAGTTGTTCCTGTGGTGAGTGCTTAGAGTGGTTATTATATACAACAAAAAACGGCCATATGGCCGTTTTTTTATTTCCTATTTTTCCGCATTGATTTGTATGTGGGTATACGTTTTTTGTATATGTTCTTCTCTTCCAATACGGATTTGAATCTCATGATCTCCCAACTCTTTTATAGGTTTTAATTCAAGATGAATATCTTCATTTCCTAAGAGTTTGCTTTGTGCCATAAGAAATTGAGCCAGCGCATTTTGAATTTCTTCTTGATGAATTGAGGTGAATACCTCGCTTGTTTTTCCTGTCTTCACTGTAAATGCAAAAATATGTTTTTGAATTTCTGGAATGATTTTCTTAATGATCTCTTTTCGTTCTTCTTTTTGAATTGCTTCTTTTTGTTTTTTCTCTTCCCAATCATGAATCATACCTGGTGTTGCAGCGACCGCCAATTTTTTTGGGAATAGGGCGTTTTTTGCGTATCCGTCGGAGACGGTAATAAGTTCTCCCTTCTGACCTATTTTGGGAATAGATGAGAGTAATAATACTTTCATGTTATTTCATTTTTTCTACTAATACAGTAATTGCTTGTTCCATCCACGGATCAGTGCCCACAGGCGTTGTGCTGGCGGGTTCGGTAAAGGTAATGTCGGGTTGTATACCATTCTTATCTATGAGATTTCCATTTGGGGTAAGCCAATGGGCAATAGTCACTTTCAGCATACCTTCTTTAAGAGGAATCACTTCTTGCACTGTTCCTTTTCCAAAACTTTTTTCTCCTACTAATGTTGCCTTCTTATGATCCTGGAGAGCTCCCGCAAGAATTTCAGATGCAGATGCTGATCCTTTATTAATAAGAACAACAACGGGTTTATTGTCTAATGAGCTTGGTCCTTGTGAAAATAATTTTTGTGTGAGCGCGGGATCTTGAAATGCTTCGCTTACCACGAGATCATTTTTGGGAAGGAACCATCCTGCAATTGATTGCGCACCGTCTAAATATCCTCCGGGATTGTTTCGTAGATCAAGAACAATTCCTTTTGCTCCCAGTAATATTGTTTTTATCGCTGCTTGTTGAAACAACGATGGTGCTTTTTCATAGAAATTATCAAGTTTAATATATGCAATAGATCCTCGTGAATCTTCTTTTCCTTCGTTGTTTACTAATTTAAATTCTAATGTGGGAACTTGAATGATATCTCTTGTTATTTCAACTTTTTTCTCTCCCTCTTTTTCATCGTGAATAATCATGAGAGTAACTTTTGTCCCCCGTTCTCCACGAATGTGTTTCACCGCCTCCTCGGAAGAAAGCCCTGTGGTATCTAGTGTATCAATTTGCACAATACGGTCCCCTGCTTTTAAACCTGCGCGTTCGGCGGGGGTATCTTTTAGTGGTGCAATCACAATAAGTCTTCCTTGTTTATCCAATCCAATTTCAGCGCCAATACCTCCAAATTGTCCTGATATTTCATCAGAAAAACTTTTTGCTTCTTGTGGGGGAAAGAATGTGGTGTAGGGATCTTTCAGGGAACCCACTAATCCATCAATGGCTCCAAATAATAATTTTTGATTGTCCCCCGCTCCTTCTTTAGAAACATATTTTGTTTTCAGAAGATTCCATACCTCCCAAAATTGATCAAAGCTAATTGGTGATTCATTTTTCTGTGGATTGGTGACCCCTTGTACAATAATATTTTTAGTATTTTTTTCTCCTTGAGAAACACCAGAAACATACCCAAACGTAAGAGCTGCAACAATAAGCAGAACCACGACTACTATTTCAATAATTTTTCTAATGTGAATGGGTTTTTGTTTTATTTGCATATTTCGTATATAAAATAATTGTGTATATTGTATCATTCTGTTTCTTGATGTGCAAAATATGTCTTTTTTGAACTCATATTGCCGTTTTAGGTGGTATGGTATAGGATTTATGTATGCTCGTTCCCGAATATCTTAAAACTCTTCAAGATCGTGCCTCAAAGAGTCATATATATCAAAAACACCAGTCTGTGGGGCTTGAACTGGCTGAATTATTGAATGACCGGGAGCACATTGCTTTGTATATGAAACTAGCAAAAACAAAGAACGGAGACCGATTGCTTCAAATTGCAAAAGATATTGCCACACGGGAAAATGTACAAAACAAGGGAGCATATTTTATGCGCATGATGAAAGAAAATAAATAACATGAGTATTTTTAATACAGATAATTCTTTTGTGTGGACCGTCGCCAATGCTCAGTATGAGAAATTTTTACGTACTCCCGTTTCTGATTTTGATGTAAAGAGTACTCCTCGTAAAGATCTTGATGAGTTAATAAAACATATGCGACGCCTGATGGTTCTTGAAAACGGCGTGGGACTTTCTGCAAATCAGATCGGACTCCCCATTCGTTTATTTGTTTGTCAACTTCCCCTTCCTAAGGGTCAGGGATATCAAGGAAAATTTTATGCAATTTTTAATCCGCAGATTGTGCGTGTATCTGAAAAAAAATGGTCTGATCAAGAGGGGTGTTTAAGTATTCCTGGATTGTGTGGTGATGTGGAGCGTTTTTATTCTATTCATGTAAAAGGGGTAGATAAAAATAATCGTCCGATATCAATTTCTGTACGTGGACTTCTCGCTCGCATTATGCAGCATGAGATAGATCACTTAAACGGAGTCTTGTTTACTGATCGTACAAAAAAGGTGCAACACATTACTGAATTATAAGTATGAATACTCCTTTTATTTTCTTTGGAAGTTATCGCTTTGCTCACACGGTTCTTTCTGATCTTATTGCATCTGACTTTATTCCTTCTGCAATTATTTGTAGCGCCGATAAGCCAGTAGGACGAAAACAAATTATTACCCCTCCTCCTGTGAAAGAACTTGCTCTTGCACATTCTATTCCTCTTTTACAGCCCACAGAAAAACCACGTGTATCTGATATTCAAGAGTTTGGTATCCATGCTTCCTTTGCTATTGTTGCCGCGTATGCTCAATTAATTCCAGCAGAAACACTCTCTGCATTTCCTTTAGGTGTAATTGGAGTGCATCCGTCACTTCTCCCTGTGTATAGAGGTGCCTCACCGATTCAAACAGCTCTTTTAAACCGCGCATCAATAACGGGAGTTTCTTTGTACAGAATGGATGCCCAAATGGATCATGGACCTCTTATCGCGCAACAAAAAACATCCATTGATTCACAGGATACCTATGCTTCTCTTGAGGAAAATCTTGCTCATGTGGGAGCGTCACTTATTGTACACACGATCCCCCTGTGGCTTGAAAAAAAGATAGAAGAAAAAGAACAAGATCATGCACTTGCAACCTATACTCAAAAATTTGTTACCGAAGATGGCCGAGTTGATTTACAAGATGATATTCCTGAATCAATCGCGCGTAAAATTAGGGCACTTTCTCATGATCCGGGGGTGTTTACTTTTATTAATGGAAAACGGACGAAATTATTAGAGGTAAAGGATATTCCTGATGGGTACATGATTACCAAAATTATTCCTGAAGGTAAAAAGGAACAAGATGCGCATATTATATTAAAAAAATAAAGGGGCTCAACGAGCCCCCAGTACAATTTTGTTGTAATTCTATTTTCACCGAAAGAATTTACTGATAAGTTTTTGATCCTCTTCTTTTGAGGGGAAATTGAAGATATCTGTGGGAAAATAAAATCCTGCTTTTGAATAAGGAGATAATATTTTTGCGTTTGTTATTTCTAGATGAACAAAAATTTTTCTCGCTTCAGGATGAAATATTTTCTTATCTCCTAAAATTTCCATCTTCTTTATGTTCTCATATTCTATTTTGTTTTCTTGAAAGATCTTTTCTATAGTATCTTCATAAGAAAACTCAAGATTCTCAGCTAATGACCCCCCTTCTTTTCTCGGGAGTACATATCTCCCGTGAGCATCCTTTATGAGAATTATTTTTCCACTCGTAGAGAGAAGTAATACAACAATCCAAGGAAGGATCTTGTGATCCCCCTCTAGTGAAGTTATTTTTTCACTCATTTTGTGCACTCCATATTTTATTTACTGCTTTTACTATACTACTAATATAAATATTTGTCAAACTATACTGTTTTGGGCCATGTATGAGCTGCCAGAGGATATATTTTAGAAAGGGAGTGGTTTTCACATGCGTGTTTTCTTGCGGGACATATGTTTCTTCCATACTCAATAATTTGATAACTTGCTTTAAGCCAATCTTTTTGAGGGATAAGCTTCATGAGGTCTTGTTCAATTTTATCTGTATTCTTGTGTTGTGTGAGGCCAAATTTGAGCGCAAAACGTCGCACGTGTGTATCTACTGCAATCCCCTCTACTATCCCAAATGCATTTCCTAATACAATGTTTGCTGTTTTGTGAGCAACTCCCGGTAGAGAAAGTAATTCTTCCATGGTGCTGGGCACCTTTCCTTTGTATTTCTTCAAAATTATTTGTGCCGTTTCTTGTATGTGTTTTGCTTTTGTATGATAAAACCCTGTTTGAAAAATGTCCCGCTCCAGTTCTTTTATGGGTGCTTGCGCATACGCACGTACCGTTTTATATTTCTTAAATAGTTGCTGCGTGACCTCATTCACTTTTTTATCAGTGCACTGAGCCGAAAGCATAACTGCTACGAGTAATTCCCATGTATTTTTATGGCGCAACATAACCCGCGCACGAGGAAAAAGTTCCTGCAATTTTTTGAGTAATAAGCGCATCCTTTTTTTACGTTCTTGTTCTTTCATATTATGCATACAGTATACGCCCATCTCTATAGTCCATAAATGTTGACTAAATGCTTTATTCGTTCTATTATTTTTATAGAAATTAAATTTATGGGGAGGCTTTATGCCTACAAATGTATTTGAAATTGTGGTAATAATTTCTGGAGTTTTCCTCGCGGTGGGAGTTCTTACTTTCTTAATTGGCATTATGGGTGATCATTCATGGCCCTGGAGGGAGAAACGGATACGGATAGGAGCCTTGATCAGTTGTCTTGCTGGAGTTGTTCTTGTTCTTTCTTTGGTGCTCCCCCGTATGTGACATTTTGGAGATTGTCTTGTTGTTATAATATATACACGAGATGATCTCCAATTTTTTATTGAAATTCTATAACCACTATCTCTGCTGATGTGCCCACACGCATCGGGGGTCCCCATGTTCCTACACCGCTTGAGGTGTATACCTCCATAGTTTTAAACATATGCAGTCCGTAATCAAACCCTTTATATACAAGGTTTGTAATGAGGTTAATAGGAAATGTTTGCCCTACATGGGTGTGTCCTGATATTTGTAACGATATTCCCTCTTGAGCTGCCACGTCTAAATCAAAAGGGACGTGTTTTAATAATATACTTGGCTCTTCTTTATTTGTGTGTATGTTGGTGAGTATCTTTAAAAATTGATCTGTTTGGGTCGTACTTTTATAATCAACGCCGATAAGATTCATGCCATGCATCTTTACCTGCTCGTTCATAAGAGGTTTCATTCCTACTTTTTGTACCGCTTCTATATAGGGTGATGGGTCTGAGAATTCTTCATGGTTTCCTGTTATAAAATAGGTGCCCCAGGGAGCGTACAGTTGTGAAAATGGTTGTATTTTTTCTTGAGGATTTTTTATGGCTCCGTCAAAAACATCTCCTCCCACAAAGATGATCTCTGGATGTATATTTTGAATTTTGTTTACCAATTCCTGAGCTAATAAACTCGTGTATATTTTTCCAAAATGTGTATCACTTATCCATACAGCCTTTTTTCCTACCCACTCCGTTGGTGTATGTGGTAGGGATACAGCTATTGAAGTTATAGTGATGTCGCGTGCATGTATCATGCCGTATATGGTTACCACACATGCGCACATAAGGAGAATCTTCCCCAAAGCGATATATGAGGTTTGTATATGTGTATGCGAAAGTATCCATTTGGTAACCCAATAGGTGCATCCCGCAATAAACAAATAAAATAGAAATCCCGTCCATATCGCGGAGACAATATAAAATATCTTTGAGAAAAGAGAGTCGTACGTTGATTCAATAGACGATGCAATGATAAAACTGAATGCAAGGACACTGAATACGACTCGTAGAATTACTCTCTTCTTTTTATTTGTTACTACAAAAATAGAAACAAATGTTTTATATACAATGACATGTGCAATAAGAAGAACCCCCGCAATAATGCCAAAGAAGAATATCATTTCGTGATGTGTGTGTGAGTATGAAATACCTTTTGCGCAAGCGCTACCAATAGGTACGCAGATAGTGTCCCGACAACAATTCCTCCAATAATATCTGATGGATAATGCACCCCAGCCATAACGCGCGCAATACCAATGCATAATCCTGAGAGATATATGAAGTATGCCGTTTTTTCGTGGTAATACCACGCGACCGTTGCTAAGGCAAATACGAATGTGGTATGCCCTGAAGGAAATGAAAATTCATTAACCACGAATAAGTGAGGAGCTCCGAGCTCAAGAAATGGTCGCAAGCGCTGATCAAAAAGGTGTATGAGGGGCATAATTCCAAATCGCGAGATGCCTGTGATGCCCGCAACAAAGAAGAATATCTTTATTTTTTCTTTTTTGCTCTTTGGTAAACGGTACAATGTTCCCAGAAATACCAATACCACAATTACCACATAATATTCTGCAAAAAATAAAATAACTCCGTCTATCAGAGGAGAAATATGAATACATTGATTCAAAAAACGAAAAATAGTAATATCCAGTGAATACATGCTTGTAGTATATCGTATGTATTTTTCTGAAGCAATAACCTCTATTTTTAATGAATACCACTTATTTCCTTATCATCTTTTTTGTTACTATTGTTAGTTTTGTATACAAAAACCGACTCCCTAAACAAGAAGATGGAATAACTCGTGATGATACGACTGCGCTTAAGGGTCTTGCGTTTTTTATGGTGTTTTTCTCTCATATAGGTTATTTTCTTTTTCCTGATTCAAATTTTCTATTTCCCCTCTCTATTTTCGCGGGAATAGGTGGAAATTTATTTTTATTCCTCTCTGGATATGGACTGACAAAGAGTTTTAAAGATACAAACCCTCTTGTTTTTTATAAACGCAGATTTTTTAAACTCTATATTCCTCTTATCATAACAACGCTTTTTATTATTATCTTAGATGGTATTTCGGGTGCTCCCCTTTCATGGCAACACATACTCCCTGGAATTACTGCTATTGTGCCGAGCGCAAACATTTATACTGATTTTAATTCTCCCCTTTGGTTTCTTACTCTTCTTTTTATTTTTTATATTATTTTCCCTCTTGTCTTTCGCAAAGAAAAGCCACTTCGTTCGGGGGCTTTATTACTGCTTTTTGGATTGGTGGTTCCTGGATATCTCACCCAGTTCCTCCCTTTGAGCGATGGGGTTATTCATTTATATGCTATTCATGCGCTTGCGTTTCCGTGTGGAGTTATTTTTGCGCTTACATCTCCGCGCTTATATTCTAAGTTCCGATGGAGTGCCTTGCCCACGGTCTCGCGTTTTATAGTATGGGGTGGTGCAACTATTCTATTTATATATATCTCATTCCATGCCGCTATCAATACTCCCTATGAACAAGTGGTGAGTCTTGCGGCCACATTCTTGTGCATATTTAGTTTTGTTCTTTTTCCACTACGATCAAAATATATAGATGTTGTAGGTGTTTACTCGTATGAGTTATATCTTTTGCACTGGCCCCTTCTTTATAGGCATGATATTTTCTTTAGGATTTTTCCTGCGTGGTTTGCAACGTATGCATATATATTTTTACTCCTTGGTTTAAGCATGGGCATTGCAAAACTTTCAAATAAAATAATTTTGCGTATAAAAAAACCACTCCTTACATAAAAGTTATTTTATTAAAGGGTCGCGAGTTGTATGGCAATATATAACACAATAACTCCGATAAGAGTTGCAAGAGTTGTCCATTTTGTGGGATGTGCGTGGTGACTCTCAGGAAGTAAGTCGCTTGCGCCGATGTATAAAAAGAATCCCGCGAATAGCGCAAGAATAATTCCTAATATGGTTTGAGAAAGAGTAAAAAATAATGTAGAAACAACTCCTATAACAGGAGCGCATGCCCCAAGAAGGAGCCAATTTAGAGCCTCTTTTTTTTGTCCATTATTTTTTAAAATGAGGTTTACGGTATTAATACCATCAGAAAAATCATGCACAAGCACCGCTATCGCAATAATAAGTCCTACTGCCGCGGAAACTTGAAACGCAAGACCGATAGCCACTCCGTCAAAGAAACTGTGCACAATTAAACTTCCCGCGCCCAGCTTTCCTCTTTGAGAGGCGTGTTCATGGTCAGAATCATCTTCTGTGTGATTGTGTAACACAAAAAATCTGTCCAGCAACATATACAAAACAAACCCTGCGGCAGTAATAGAGCTTATGCGAGAAACCGTTAATGAGGCGCTTCCTAATGCAATCGCTTCAGGAATAAGATCAAAAAAAGCTACTCCAATAATCGCTCCTGCGCTGAACCCGAGAATGAGATGAAGTCGATCTTTAAATTTAAGCGCAAATAATCCTCCAAGGAATGTTGAAAAAAATGTTGCGACAGCGATGATAATAGGCATAGATATATTTACACTGATTGATTTTCTGTAGCCAAGAGCGCTTTAATGCGTTCTTCTATAGGAGGATGAGTCATAAATAATCGCGCAAAGAATGATGTCTTTTCAGAACTTTCTGCGTCAAGATGCATAGGATTTGTAATAAAGAGGTGTGCCGTTGCCTGTTTTGATTTTTCAAACGGTTGTGAGGTGCTTATCTTTTTTAATGCGCGTGCAAGTCCCTCAGGATATCGAGTTAAGAGCGCCGCATTTGCGTCAGCGACAAATTCACGTTTACGAGAGATGGCTAATTGTAATAATGTCCCTACTATGGGAGCTATAATAATAGCTACGAGCCCCAATATCATCATGAGAGAATTTCCTCCCTCCTGGCTTGAGTCCCTTCTCCCCCCATTAAAAAACGAGGCGCGCATAAATATGTTCGCAATAATAGAAAGTATTCCAACTAATACCACTACCACGGTCATGATGAGGGTGTCATAATTTTGTATATGAGAAAGTTCATGAGCGATAACCCCCTCAAGCTCACTCTTCTCCAAACGATGTATAATACCTGTGGTAAGGGCAATTGCCGCATGCTGAGGATTTCTTCCTGTGGCAAATGCATTTGGAGAATCATTTTCTATAACATAGACTCGTGGCTGAGGAATTCCAGCGGTGATAGCTATGTTTTCTACTATCCGGTATATCTCTCTATATGTATTTTTATCTGCCTCTTGCGCACTATATGAAGCAAGTGCAATCGCATCTGACTTCCAATATGCAACCACATTCATCCCCACGCTCAAGAAGACCGCTATATATAGTATCGTTGTGTCTTGATAGGTATATGATAATATCCATCCGATTCCGATAATAACAAGGCAGCAGATTGCAAACAACAACCACGTTCTCCTTATATTGGCAGATTTTATATCATATATATTCATGGTCTCTCTATTTCTCTATTTCTTCATGTGTTGTGGTGCTTTTCTTTGAGAAGATAAAAATATAGAGAATTTCCAAAACACCCAGGAGATTAACTACCATAAATATTACAAACCAAACTGGATTGTTGTTTCTTCCCGCCTTCCAAAGAGCAATCCCCTTCCATACCAATGACCAAAGTATGATAAGCATAAAAATAAATTCATGCTGTTGATAATATGCCACAAATTGTTGAATATCTCCCATCATAATAAATAGTAACTAGTAACGAGTAATTAGTAATAAAGCTAATAACTACTAAAAACTTATCCTAGTAAATTTTAATAATAATTATTTGAATGAAACGGTAACAGGTTTTCCCTCGACTTCAGATTCAAGCGCAAAAAATTCTTCTTGTTTGAAGCCAAAAAGTGATGCCAGCATGTTTGTAGGAAATGTCTGAATTCTGGTGTTTAATTCAAGCACCATGGTATTGTAGAATCTGCGAGAGGCTTGGATTTTATCTTCGGTATCCGAGAGCTCTCTTTGTAATTCTAAGAAGTTTGCGTTTGCTTTTAAATCTGGATAGTTTTCAGCAACAGCAAATAATGTCTTTATGGTTTGAGAAAGTTGATTTTCTGCTTGTGCTTGCCCCATCTTACCTTCTGCTCCCATGGCGGTCGTGCGCGCGGTTGTTACCTCTTCTAGAACTGTTTTTTCATGTGTCGCATATCCCTTTACCGTTTCCACAAGGTTGGGAATAAGATCATATCGGCGTTTTAATTGGACTGATATATCAGACCACGCTTCTTTTGCTCTGTTCCGTACTCGTACGAGGGCGTTATATGAAAGTATAATCCATACCACAATAAGCCCAAGGAGAATCCAGATGATGTTTGTTTGTATATAATCCATATTACTAGTTATAGTATTAATTATTGAGAGTATATCATATTTTTAGGAAACAATAAAACGCCCCTGCAAGGGCGTTTTATTTTAATTTTAAACCTCTTCTTCTAAAATTCCCCTTGTTCATGCGCACCGTGTCCAGCGCTCTTTTCCTCCTTATTAGGAATGTCCGAAACGGTCGCTTCGGTAATAATAAGCATGGATGCAACTGACATAGCATTGGTCAACGCGGACTTGGTGACTTTTGTGGGGTCAATAATGCCCGCCTCTATCATGTGCACATAGGCTCCTGTTGCGGCATTGAATCCAAAATCGTCTTTTCCTTCAATTACTTTATTGAGTACCACCGATCCATCAAAACCAGCGTTTTGCGCGATTTGTTTCAGAGGTGTGGTAATTGCTTGTAAAACTGTTTTTGCCCCTACAATTTCTGCGAGCTGGCTTTTATCAAAAGTTTCTATAAGTTTCTCTATAGCTTGTGAGGCGCGCACAAGAGCAACTCCTCCTCCGGGAACGATTCCTTCTTCTGCCGCCGCTTTCGTTGCATTTACTGCATCTTCAATACGATACTTCTTTTCTTTTTGTTCTATTTCAGTTGCCGCCCCTACTTTAATAATAGCGACTCCTCCCGCAAGTTTTCCCAATCGTTCTTGTAGTTTCTCTCTATCAAATTCTGAATCTGCTTTTTCCAATTGTGTTTTAATTTGCGCGATACGTTTTTGTAATATCTCCTTATCTCCCTTACCACTAACAATCTTTGTGTTGTCTTTATCTGACACCACACGATGTGCTCCTCCCAATTGTTCTACTTCCACATTTTCTAATTTACGACCCAGGTCATCTGAGATAAGCTCTGCTCCCGTAAGAGCCGCAATGTCTTGTAATAATTCTTTTTTCCTATCTCCAAACCCTGGCGCCTTTATTGCAAGGACAGTAAAAATACCTCGTAATTTATTTAATACCAGTGTGGCAAGGGCCTCTCCGTCTACCTCATCGGCAATAATAACCATCTCTTTTTTGCCCGCTTTCACTACTTTCTCTAATAATGGCAGTATTTCAGCAATTGAAGATATTTTTTTATCAGTTACCAAAATGAGAGGATTTTCAATATCTGCCTGCATTTTTTCCGCGTTTGTGACCATATAGGGAGATACATATCCACGATCAAACTGCATACCATCAACGAATTCAGTGGTCACTCCTATGGTTTGCCCCTCTTCTACGGTAATAACGCCATCTTTTCCAACTTTTTCAATCACGTGAGCAATCTCTTTTCCAATCTCCTCATCGCGCGCAGAGATAGTCGCCACCTGGGTATATCCTTCTGTTCCTTTTACTTCACGTGAAAGTTTTTTTAATTCTTCCATAACCACCTCATATGCTTTTTGCATTCCATGCTGCATATTAATAGGATCTACTCCCGCTGAAACATTTTTAAGTCCCTCATTAATAAGTATTTGTGCAAGGAGTGTTGCGGTTGTGGTTCCATCTCCCGCGCTGTCGTTTGTTTTTGAAGCAACTTCCTTTACTAATTCTGCTCCAATGTTTTCAATTTTATTTTCTAACTCAATTTCTTTTGCAATAGTCACTCCATCATAAGTCACCACCGGAGAGCCATAGCCTTTTTCTAAAATAACCGCGCGCCCTTTTGGTCCAAGGGTTGTTTTAACTGCATCTGCTAATGTATTAACTCCCTTTTTAAGTGAAGCACGCGCTTGCTCACCAAATAAAATCTGTTTTGCCATACCCAGTATATCAACAACGGCTTTTAAAAACCGATGTCGTAATAATTAATAATAATTTGTTATAGTCCCCAATAATATAACACGTTCCACATTTTGGCTGAAAGCCAAATGCCGTCGTTGTATTACTGGGCATAGTTTATTTAAAATTTAATAGGAACTAGTCATTAAAATTTACCCAACTACCGCTAAGATATCATCCTCCTCTCCAATAAGGTATTTTTGACCATCAATCTCAACTTGTTCGGGACCGTATTTTTTATAAAAAACTACATCTCCAATTTTTACGGACATGGGAATGATTTCTCCTTTCTCGTTTCGTTTACCAGGGCCGACCGCCACAATTTCTCCTTTACTTGATTTTTCTCCCGCATTTTCTGGAAGCATAATTCCTGATGGGGTCATCTTTTCATCTTCCGACGGTTTTATTAGGATTTTATTTGAAAGAGGTTTTATGTTCATAAATAAGTAGTAAGTATTAAGTAGTATGTATTAAGCCCCGATGCTTCGATCGGGGTTCCGACTTCACGTCGGAATAGTATGTATTATAGGTCAAAAAATACAAAAATCAAGAATAAAAAAGCGCGGTTCAGTTAAAGAGATCCGCGCATTAAATCTTAACTCACCATCATGTCGTGGCGAGTCGCCATGTGTAAGGCGTATATTACAGAAACAATTGCCAAAAGAACTAATATTCCCTTTAATAATTTATGTCTCCTGATGAAAGCTTTAATTTTATCAGCTTTCTTTTGGGGCAGACGACACCATATTGCAGGGAGAGCAAACATAGAGACAAGAGCAATATCTTCAAAAGACATAGACACTCCTACTATTTTTGTTTTTCTATTATATACCTATTTTATCTAATTGTCAACTTCTTCTAACGAGGGGCTTTCTACCTGCAATATTTCAGCCTCAATCCCCTTTCCCGCTATACGCCGCACGTCTTTATCTATTTTCCCAAATTCCTTATATGAAGCATTATATGCGTTTACCGTTGTCCCTAAATGCCCACCCATTTTTTGCAAAAATGATTCGTAGCTCTTTAGGTGTTTTCCTAAATCTTCAACGTTTTTACGGATTTCTTTTGCCGACTCTTCTATGTGTAACGCCTTTAGTCCTTGTAATACGGTTTGGAGGTATGCCAAAAATGATGTTGGAGATACAATAATAACGTGTTTTTCTTTGAATGCGTATTCTATAAGATCACGGGTATTTACTTTTACGGCCCCTACTTGTGCAACAAGTAAATCATAGTAGATTGCCTCGTGAGGGATAAACATAAATGCAAAGTCCATGGTGTTCTCAGATGGTTTTACATATTTTGCGGTTTCATCAATACGATTCTTTAAATCTAAACGAAATGCTTTTTCTAAGCGTTCTTTTTCTGCGGGGTCTCCCGCATCTACTAAACGATTGTAATTCTCTAGTGAAAACTTTGAGTCAATGGGAATAATTTTATCTTTCACAAAAACGACTGAGTCCACGATAGTACCGTCTTTAAATGGATATTGCATTTGATAACTTCCTGGGGGTAATACGTTTTTAAGCAGTGTCTCCAAATAATATTCCCCCAAAATGCCTCGTTGTTTTGGATTTTTTAAAATATCCTGTAATTTGCTCAACTGATCAGTGAACCCAATAACCTGCTTATTTGTTTCTTCAAGACGCGTCAATTTCTCAGTTACGTCCGTAATAATACGCATACTTTGTTCTGATTGATGCCGCGTTGCTTGATGTGATTCCCCCAGCTTCACATCCATCATTCTGGTGATTTCAGCTATCTGATTTTGTAGCATTAATAGGCCATTATCTGGCTCTTTATTTTCTTCTTTGCGTGTGAGCAATTTTTTGATAACTAAAAACAAGGCGCCAAATAATGCAATTTGAACTACAACAAATAGTATAATCGTTTCTGTATTCATGATATAATATGCTTATTCTACCACTATGAATCAAAAAAAGAAAACTTCTCAAACAGTATTTATTACGGGTGCAGCAACGGGAATTGGTCTTGCGACCGCAAAACTACTCCTTTCACAAGGGTACAACGTGACTATTTTTTCACTCACCAAGCCTAGTTTGCAAGATATGGAAATACTTGCTGCTATGCCGCGCGCATTGGTACTTATAGGCAATATTTGTAATTCAACTCAAGTAAAAAAAGCGCTCTCTGCAACCATCAAAAAATTTGGTTCTATAGATATACTTATTAATAACGCCGGTATTTCTCTTCATAAACCATTCAAAGAGACAACTTCAATTGAATGGGATTCTCTTATTAATGTGAATATAAAAGGAATGCTCACCGTTACACAATGCGCGCTTCCTTATCTGCGCAAAGGAGGGCTTGCCTCGCCGAAGCATCGCGAAGGCGGGCTTATTATAAATATTGCTTCTGATTCTGCTCTCCATCCTATTCCGTATTTGCCCATTTATTCATTAACGAAAGCGGCCGTGCTTAACTTCTCGCAATCATTAGACCATGAGATAAAACCATTCATTCGATCAATAGCTGTAATTCCCGGATCAACCAATACAGACTTATTTAAAAAATCATTTCCCTCTCATACAGCACTATATCAACCAGAAGACATTGCTCATGTTATTGCTAAGGTTATTTCTGGGAAACAGAAACCGAACAAAGAAGGTATCATTAATCCCTTTAAACATATATTTAACAAAGATTAAATACTTAAAAACAAAAATACGAAACCACAACATTCTCACATTCTTAAGAATGTGAGAATGTTGTAGATAAAAAAGGGATGCCTTCAAGCATCCCTCTGTAACCTGACCGTCTTGCCCGGAGCGGCGCACTAGACACATTATTTATAATTCTATGTGTATAGGCTTTTTCTCCTGGCTTTGTCCGTTTAACCATTTTCTCTACGCAGAGATTTTATTTACTTTCCGTATCTCTGCGAGCCGGCGCTGAATTAATTAATAAAAGCTGTAGTTTTTTCTAAATGTTTTTTGCTTGCCACTCTCATATAAATACCCTTTCCCTTTTTGATTTAGAAATCACCACTATTCTTAATGGTGCTTTCTGCATTGTAGCACACTATAGATAAAAGTCAAGTGCTTATAAGCACCTATGTAAAATAAGTAGTTTTTATGCGTTTTTTCTCTTTTAAATCCATTATTCTATATAAACTATCTTTTTCCTTGTTGTTTTTCCTTTCACAATATCTATTGTTGATTTGGGTGTTTTAAAATACTTTGCAAGTTGTTTGATAACATCTTCGTTTGCTTTATTCTCAACTGCGGGTTGTTTTGTCCATACGATAAATTCTGTATCAGAAGTTTTTTCCACACCTTCCTTCTTCTTATTTAATTTTGTGTAGATAGTAATAAGCATGACTAAGGTTAATTTCCAATTTTAAATTTCTAATTTTTATTAAAGTTTTAGTTTAGAAATTTTTAAATAAATCATTAAATATTTAATAGAAATTAATAATTAGAAATTATAAATTCGGCTACAGATATTTTCCTGTTGCGGTTCCTTTTTTCTTTGCATCTGCAATTGTCCCCTCAAACACAATTTTACCTCCTCCATCTCCCCCTTTGGGCCCCAATTCAATCATCCAGTCAGCTTCTTTAAGCACATCCAGGTTGTGTTCAATAATAGTAACCGTATTTCCTTTTTGTACAAGTGAGCGCAATAAGAAAAGTAATTTACGTGTGTCATCAAAATGCAATCCTACCGTTGGTTCATCAAGTACATATAGCGTTCTTCCCGTAAATCGTTTTGATAGTTCTTCGGCAAGTTTAATACGCTGGGCCTCTCCTCCTGAGAGTGTGGTGGCCGCTTGTCCTAGTTTCATATATCCCAGTCCTATCTCTTCTAGTAATTGCAGCTTATCAGCTATTTGTGAAAATGAGGCAAAAAATATCATTGCTTCTGAAACAGACATATCTAATATATCGGCGATATGCTTCCCCTGATATTTTATATCAAGCACCTCTGGTGAGAATCGGGTTCCTTTACATACATCACATTCCACATACATATCGGGCAAAAAATACATCTCTACCTTCTTATACCCTTCTCCTTTACAAGCCTCACAACGCCCAGGGCGCACATTAAAACTAAAATATGAGGGCGTATATCCTCGTACCTGTGATTCCTGCAAACGAGCAAATAACGTACGAATAGGAGTAAATATTCCCGTATACGTTGCCGGATTGCTTCGCGGTGTTTTTCCAATGGGACTTTGATCTATAATAATTACCTTATCAACATGCTCTTTTCCCTCTAATTTTTTATAGGCACCTGGAACAACGGCAAGTTGCAATATTTCTTTTTGTAATGCTTTTGCAAATACATCTAGCATTAAGGTGCTTTTCCCTGATCCCGATATTCCCGCAATAGCTACAAACGAACGAATAGGAATATGTAAATCAACATGTTTTAAATTAAATTGTGAGGCGCCAAATAATGAGACTCGTGATCGCTCTGCATTAATAATTTGTTTTGGCATGCCAGAAAAAACTTTTCTCTTTCCAGAAAAATATTGCCCTGTGAGCGTGTTTGATTTTTTTAATTGAGCGGGGGTTCCTTCAAAAACTAACTGCCCTCCTTTTTCTCCCGCAAATGGTCCAATTTCAATTACCCAATCTGCCGCTTCAATAACCCGATCATCATGTTCTACCACCACTACTGTATTTCCTAAATCACGAAGGTATTTAAGGGTATGAATGAGTCTATCGGTATCTTGTGGATGTAATCCAATTGTCGGTTCATCAAGCACATACACAACCCCCGAAAGACCACTCCCTAATTGTGTGGCGAGTCTGATACGTTGATTCTCTCCAACCGAAAGGGTTGTTGCGGATCTTCCTATGGTAATATAATCCAAACCCACATCAATAAGAAATTGAGTTTTTGCAATAATTTCTTTCATGATGGGGTCGGCAATTGCGCGTTGGGTAGATGAAAGATCGCCCCCTACATGTTGTAGAAATTTCAAGAGATCCCCTGCGGAAAGTGAAGAAATCTCCCAAATATTCATATGAGGATTTTTTCCAAACAATACCGCGAGCACTTCTGGCTTCAGACGTGCTCCATTACATGCGGGACACGTTTTTTCCATCATGTGTTTTGAGAGTTCATGACGAATGAATTCAGAATCAGTTTCATAATATAGTCGCTCCAGACGCGGAATGACTCCTTCAAATTTTGTGTCTCCTTCCCAATCGCCATTTTCTAAATGGATTTTATTTTCTTTATCTCCATATAAAATAATATCTCGTATCTGTTTCGGAATATCTTTAAAGGGCGTACGCACTGATATATTGTTTTGTTGTAATATGGTTTCGGTCACAAATTTTTGCCAATTCACCCCCAAGGAACGCTTCCCCATTTGACTCAATGAATACCACGGAATAATAGCTCCTGCCTCAAGCGATATTTCTGGCGCAATAAGCAACCCCAGATCTATTTCTAGTTTTGTTCCCAATCCTTGGCAGGTAGCACAAGCACCATAGGGAGCATTAAATGAAAACAGCCGTGGCTCTATCTCTGGCATAGAAAATCCACACCGAGGACACGCATATCGTTCTGAAAATCTTGTAATTTTTTCTGTTTTTATTTTTTGATCTAATGGCCTCGTGAGCGCAAGCAAAATTCCATTCCCCATATGTAATGTTTTTCGCACTTTCTCTATAACCTCCGACTCTTCCTCTTTCGCTAAGTGCTCTAACTTCTTTTTTTTCTTTTTGAGCGCTTCCTTTTCTGCCTTTGAAATATTTTTCTGTATATCTATTTTGAATCCCGTCATCACATTCCCTACCACCACCTCAATACTATGTGCCTTATTTTTATCCAGCGTTTTTTGCAGAGCTTCATCTAACGCGTAGATATATCCGTCTATACGTACCCGCGGATATCCAGATTTTTTAATTTCATCTAAAACTGCTTTATGTTCTCCCTTCTTCCCTTGTACAATAGGCGCTAATAACAAAACCTCATCATGTTTTGAGAGTTCTATAATTTGCTGAGCAATATGTTGTGGAGTTTGCGCGGTAATAGGAATATGGCAATCAGGACAATGAGGAATTCCCGCACGCGCAAACAACAATCTAAAATGATCATAAATTTCAGTAATCGTTCCTACGGTTGAACGCGGATTTGAAGAAACGCTTTTCTGGTTGATGGCGAGCGTGGGAGAAAGTCCTGTGATTTTATGTACGTCCGGTTTTTTAAATCCACCCAAAAACTGACGCACATACGATGAGAGTCCCTCTAAATATCTGCGTTGCCCCTCCTCATAGAGAGTATCAAACGCTAAAGATGATTTTCCAGATCCAGAAACACCACATACTACTACAAGCTTGTTCTTGGGTATCTTAACCGACACATTCTTGAGATTGTGTACTTTTGCCCCCTCTATTTCTATATATTCGGTTGTTTTTGATGGTTTAGCCTTTGACATACCAGGTAGTAGAAGTTTGGTTGAATTAATATATTTTGATTATTGTTTAGAATATAAA
This sequence comes from bacterium, assembly GCA_021814445.1. GTDB lineage: Bacteria > Patescibacteriota > Minisyncoccia > UBA6257 > JAGOQP01 > JAKBUF01. Next base: position 19,821 of record JAKAIF010000002.1, on the reverse strand, counting down.
ACACCAGCGTAGTAGTATGTGACATAAATGTTGAATCGTATGCATCGTCTTGCAATGTCCAAACTTTCACTACCTGGCATAGTAACTAGTTATTATACGCCATTTTATGCATAAAACAAGGCTTATATGAAAAAGAACTTTGTTCCGCAATACCCCCTTTCTGATTATTGTTCAATATATATTGACTTTTTCTTAATATTGTGCTAGTATATAGCCATTGCACACTACATTTTTATAAAAACTAAATTTACATTTGGAGGAATCATGAAGAAGTCAGTGTTGTTATTTGCTCTAATTATTGCGTTTGTTGGTATTATCAACGCACAAGAGAATGGTTACAAATTATCTTCTTTAACTGTTTCGTCCGGTGAGGGAGCTCTAAGCAGCGGAATATTCATCTCCGGAACGCTTCAAAATGCAAACACAAAATTTACATTAGAAGTTTGTTCCAGTTTTGCTCAGGCGATCTACGGAACAAGTTATGGGAACTTCTTTGTTGCAGGGAGTGCTGGATTTAACAATAACACCCCCTGGGTTGGTCCCTTCATCTCTTTTACCCCGTCCAATTGGATATCATTTACCACCTGGGAAGGTGTCTCTGCTGGTAAGGACAAACATCCAAACTTAAAAAGTTTTGAAGATATCCAATTTTATTTCGCTTATAATAACGTAAAACTGAATTATTCAATCTTTTTCATTCAGTATTCAGTAATTCATTTCCAGAAGGACGTTCCGAACAACATGCCGGGCGGAGGAATTTCTTTGTCTCTTGGAAAATACAATGTATTTGTCTCATGCGATTACTCACTACGAGACCAAAAACCATTATATGCCGCTGGATTGGGTGTAAATTTTTAAAGTTTTGTCACTGGAAGGGTGATGAGTTATCACCCTTCTTTTTTTGTATCTAAAATTGTCGTAGTATGTCTCTATGGCATCCTTATTCATTAAAAAACAAATTTCTAAGCTCCCCACTGGTCCGGGGGTGTATTTGTTTTTTAATAGAAAAGAAGAGATTTTATATATTGGCAAAGCCATTAATATACGGAAGCGCATTCAGTCTCATTTTACGCCAAAAAGTTCGCAACGACCCATGTCTGCAAAATTGTATCCTCAGGTACAACGCATTGATTATATAGAAACAAAAAATGAAAAAGATGCCCTTCTTTTGGAACAGCGGTTGGTTAAATTAAACCAACCAAAGTATAATATTGAACTCAAAGACGACAAGAATTATTCGTTCGTAGCTATATCACACGAAAAACTTCCGCGCATTTCTGTAATTCATCAAACGAAATTAATAGATGCGGATCTTATGGGTCCTTTTATATCGGGGAAAGAGCTGCGATCATTTCTTGCTAAAACTCGTATCCTTTTCCCCTACCGCACGTGTAAAAATAAACCAGAAGAACCATGTTTAGACTATCATCTAGGATTATGTCCCGCCCATGGCGCGTTGATTAAAAAATATCCCCTATTTCTCAAGGGGTTGATTGCATTCTTACGTCTCTACAACGCAGAACAACCGATACTAGAATGCTATGACATATCTCATACCGCTGGCTCTTATACCTCTGGATCCCTTGTCACCTTTAAAGGAAACAGGAAAAGCATAAAAAACTATCGCTTATTTAATGTGCGTGCGCATACAAAAGGAGATGATCCTCGCGCATTACGAGAAGTATTAGATAGACGCCTCACTCATACTGAATGGCAGTATCCCGACCTCATAATAATAGATGGGGGAAAATCTCAACTCTCTCAATTAAAACATATAGATCTTCCTATTATTGGTATTGCTAAATATAACCGCGAAGCGCAGCGAGCAACTCTTTATTCGCCCTATTCAGATCGTGGTGTCGCGCTAACTTCTCTTCCCGAGTCTATCCGTCAGACACTATTACGTATGCGAGATGAGGCGCATAGATTTGCCATTAAACAACAGCGGAAGCGACAGGCAAAATATATATAAAAAGGGTGGCGCTATGCACCACCTATGCGACTGACTAAAAATCAAAGAAATGAGGGAGAATGTCTTTTCCTAGGATTATTAGAATCTCTGTGTGCTCCTTCAATCTTTCCACCTCGTTCTTAGAAAGAAGGTTCACTCGCAGAGAAGAATCTAATAGAATTATAGGATCCTTTGTTCCCGCCCAATTTCCGCTTTCAATGCGGAATATTAATTTCGGGTGTCTTGGGGGTCTCCCCAACTCATACTCCCAACAAGAAAGAATGTTTTCTTGTTCATTTCCCCATAGTCCGATAAGAAGAGGAATAAATACTCCTTGAAGCGACATCACTTGTATTTCTGCCACCTTCCACTTCTTATTTAAGATAAAAACTTCATCTTTCTGGACACCATGATATTTTTCAATAAGAAAAATAAAAACATCTTCTAGAATTTTAGTTGTGCTATCTTTTTCCATTTTTCGTAGCCCTCTTATTTTATTGTACTAATTTTATAATACATATATTTTGCAATAAAGTCAATATTCTTTTCTCTCTTTATGGCTTATACTCTATAAAAATGGCTTTTCACATAACAAGTAAATTTAAACCTGCGGGAGACCAGCCCCAAGCTATTAAAGAGCTTGTTTCTGGTTTTAAAAAGAAAGAACGATTTCAAACCTTGCTTGGAGTTACGGGGAGTGGAAAAACATTTACCATGGCACAGGTAACACAAGCGCTTGATAAACCCACCCTTGTAATTTCTCATAATAAAACACTTGCGGCGCAATTATATGAAGAGTTAAAAAGTTATTTTCCCCATGACCATGTGCATTATTTTGTCTCTTATTATGATTATTATCAGCCGGAAGCCTATCTCCCCAATTCTGATACCTATATAGAAAAAACTGCTCAGATCAATGAAGAGATAGAACAATTACGTCATGCGGCCGTACAATCAGTCCTACAACATAAAAATACTATCATCGTGGCTTCGGTGTCTTGTATTTATAACTTGGGATCTCCACAAACGTTCCGAGGTATCAGCCTCTCAATTGAAAAAGGACAAAACATAACTCCACGAGATTTTTTGAGAAGTCTTCTCTCTCTGCAATACGCGCGTAATGAAATTGAATTCAAACCGGGGCGATTTCGAAAACGAGATGCCTATATAGATGTGTGGCCTTCCGGAGCAGAAGATTTTCTTCGGGTTGAAGTCACTCAAGGAACAATCACTTCTCTCACTCTGCAACACCCCTATACGGATGTAAAAAATGAAATACGAGAGTTTCGTCTTTTTCCCGCACAATTTTGGATATCTGAAGAAAAAATGCGCGCGATAGCGGTAGCAAATATACAAACCGATCTTGCAAAGCAAATAGAAAACCTACAAAAAAATAAGAAGCCCCTTGAAGCAGAACGTTTAAAACGCAGAACTCATTATGATATTGCGCTCATTAAAGAACTTGGCTGGTGTAAGGGCATAGAAAATTATACTCGTTACTTTGAAGGACGCGCTGCGGATACTCCCCCTTTTACCCTTATGGACTACTTCCCCAAGGACTATGTATTAATGATTGATGAATCACACATGAGTCTCCCACAAATCAGAGGAATGTATGAAGGGGATCGTTCTCGTAAAGGAACACTTATTGAACATGGATTCCGACTCCCCTCTGCGTTAGATAACCGTCCTTTAAAATTCAATGAGTTTGAAAAAAAGTTTTCTCAATGTTTGTTTGTTTCTGCAACCCCTGGTGAATTTGAACTTTCCCATTCTGCGCATATTGCGGAACAGATTGTACGTCCCACATTTCTTATTGACCCTCCCGTTGAAATACGAAAAACAGAGGGACAAATTCCCGACCTTATTACCGAGATACAAAAACGAACCGCCCAGAAAGAACGCGTACTAGTGACCGTACTCACCAAGCGATCCTCAGAAACATTGGCAAAGTATTTGAAAGATAAAAAAATCAAAGCTTGTTTTCTTCATTCAGAAATTGACACCCTAGAACGTCCAAAAATTCTCATGGATCTTCGTAAAGGAGTCTATGATGTATTAGTGGGTATTAATTTATTGCGAGAGGGACTGGATTTACCCGAAGTATCACTGGTTGCCATTTTAGATGCTGACAAAGAAGGGTTTTTACGTGATACCACTTCATTTATTCAGATTTCAGGGCGCGCGGCGCGCAATATCAATAGTAAGATTATTATGTATGCAGATACGTATACCCTCTCTATGAAAAAAGCTATTGCTGAAATGAGTCGCCGTCGCGCTATACAAGAAGCATACAACAAAAAACATCACACCACTCCTGCTCAAATTACCAAAGATATTACCTATACCCTCCGAGATGAATTAGAAGAAGTTGAAAAAGAAAAACCAAAACGCGAAGCAACGCGAGAATACATAAAAGAATTAGAACGAAGACTTGATCTCGCGCAACGCAATTTACAATTTGAAAAATCCGCAGCATTAAAAGAACGTATAGAAAAAATTCGCGCCTCAAACCCGAAGCGTTCTATATCTAAAAAGAAATAGAGATTTTTAATTTTTACTTTACCCTTTCTCCTTTATCCTTTACACTAACCTGATATGATTACATTCAAACTAACCAAGAAATCAAAGAAAAGTAACGCACGTGTGGGTATTCTAAAAACTCCTCATGGCTCTATAGAAACTCCTTCGTTTGTGAACGTGGCAACCCAGGCAACCGTAAAAACTCTTACCTCTCAAGATCTCAAATCATGTGGGGCGCAGATGTTGATTTCAAATACATATCATTTGCATATCCGACCAGGAGAAGATGCTGTTAAAAAACATGGAGGAGTCCATGAATTTATGAAGTGGGACGGCCCCGTTATGACCGACTCAGGAGGTTTTCAAGTGTTTAGTCTCGGGTTTGGAAAGGATTATGGCACGGGAAAGATTTTAAAACAAAAATCATACGAAAAAATAAAACAGGGTGCTCAACCGAAATTGGTGAAGATAACTGAGGAAGGTGTTGAATTTCGTTCATATATAGATGGTAAAAAATTATTTTTAGGACCAAAAGAATCCATGGGTATTCAAGAAAAAATAGGGGCAGATATTATATTTGCATTTGATGAATGTACCTCCCCCCTTGCAGACTATGCATATAATAAAAATGCCCTTGAACGTACTCAGCGATGGCTTCTGCAATGTATTAAGGCTAAAAAAAGCGATCAAGCGCTCTATGGTATTGTGCAAGGTGGAAAATATAAAGATTTACGTATTGCAAGCGCTCAATTTACTGCCGCGCAGAAAGTGGATGGATTTGGTATTGGTGGAGAATTTGGCGATAGCACAGGAACCATGAAGTCCATGCTTCACACAGTGCTGAAAGAATTGCCAGAGAATAAACCGAGGCACTTATTGGGCATTGGGCATCTAAAAGATATTGAGGCAATTATAAAAGAGGGTGTGGACACATTTGATTGTATAACCCCCACCCACTATGCGCGCCATGGGTATGCGTTTGTGCAGAAAGGAAAAGGGGGCGGTAAAATGCAATGGGAAAAATTGGATTTAAATAATAAAAAATATCTATTGAGTAAAGACCCCATAGATAAGAAATGTGATTGTTTCACCTGCACGACATACACTCGTGGCTATCTCCACCATTTATTGCGTGCATACGAAATAACACCCCTGCGACTCCTCACCATTCATAATGTGTATTTCTTTAACAAATACGTAGCTTCATTAAGAAATGCAGTGAAAAAGGGACAATTGTAATAGAGAAATTAAATATAGAAAACCCCCACACTAACAAAAAAACCATTCAATGATTGACGTCAATCGTTGAATGGTTTTTTAGACAAGATTTAATAAAAATTATGATTTTAGATGAAATCCCACTATTCCCACAAACTCCCCCTTCGTATGCTCTTTCTTCTCTGAGAGCCACATATTTATTTCCTTTGGTGTTCCATAAACCGATGATTCAAATTTTTTAGTAAGTTCTTTTGCGAGAAATACAGAAATTTCTGGAAAAGTAGTCTCTAAAAGTTTCATTGATTTTTGTATACGAAAGGGCGATTCAAAAAATATCATCGCTTGCTCTCTCTCTTTATATTCTTGAAACAATTTTTTTAACTTTCCTTCGGTACGAGGTAAAAACGCCACAAATGAAAAATCATATATGGGCATACCACACAATGCGATAGCGCTCGTAACCGCTGAGGGTCCGGGAATTACTTGTACCTCAATCCCTAATTCTCGCGCCGCTTTAACCACATGAAACCCCGGGTCACTCACTCCCGGCATTCCCGCTGAAGTAATGAGAGCTACATCTTCTATTTGTAAAACTTCACGTATTTTTGGTAGTACCCCTTTTGCATTTGCATCATTGTATTTAATAACTCCTTTTTTAGGAATATGAAAGATACTCAATAAACGTAATGAGTCCTGTGGACTTTCCATTAAAATAGTATTGGCTTTTTTGAGCGCCTCAACTGCTCGGGGAGACATATCCTGCAAATTTCCAATTGGGGTTCCGATGACGTATAACATAAAAGTAGTATATAGCCCCGACGCTCTTTTTTCAAAGAGGTCGGGGTCCCGACCGAAGCGTCGGGATATAAAGGTAAAAATACAAAGGGTAAAGAGTAGAAATATTGTTAGTTTCATAAAATTATCATATAATGGAAGAAAAATATGTATAATATAGACAAATTTGATTCTATTATTGATAGAGAAATGGCAAAAGAAAGTTTGAGATTAGATACTGAATATATTCTAAAAGGAGCACGAAAACGGCCTAAAGAAGAAAGTTTTAAAGATGTTTTTAAAGAAGAGGAAATTAAAAATGATATTTTATTAAAGGATGCTTTAAAACGTAAATTTAAGGAACAAATAGAACATCTTCCATCTGCCGACCTGAAACGAATAGAAAGCGGTCAAGAAAGAGCAGACGCCCTTGAGGTTATTATTTGTGAACAAGGAGAATTGCATCAATGGGCTGGAGAAAAAGCTCATTTTTCAATGACTACAGAATATGATGATCTTATAAATGGAGTTGATGCTATTATAGAATTTGAACAACAAGAGAAAGATGGAAAAACTCAGAAAGTAGCCCTTGTGGTAGACGCATCTATGAATGAGGATTTCTCGGTATTATTACAAAAAATAAATCGCAATAAAGAAAAAGTTCTTTCTGGGTCATTGGCTCAAGTAAAATATTTTGAATCAACTATAGATGGTAAGAAAGAAACTCTAAAACACGTTATTCCCGTTGTTATGGGATTAGAAGGAAAACACGTCAACGAACTCACCAGAAAATGCGCAAGTATAAAAAGGATTCAATCTTTAAAAGAAAAATCGGAAATTTCAGAAGAGATACTCAAGAAAGCAATGGACGAGCTTGATAGACACCCCGCTCAAATGATTTTCTTTGAAGAAATAGAGTCTCAATTAAATTTTTATAAATCACTTCTTATAGAAAACAAAAAACAATTCTCACAGGAACATATCCATGAAATAGAAGAAATTCTTTCTATCTTCAAAGAGATACGCCTATCAAAGAAAGATATAAAACTAGGAGACTACAAAAATGATGGGATGCTTGAGCTTATTAAGACTTTTACCACAGAGCAAAAGAATCAATAATGAGATGGTAAAATCTATTAATTCAAATGGCGCCTCACGGCGCCATTATTTATTTATCACTATATTTTCCAATCTTCCCTGCGACAAAAACTAATAAAATCGTCACGATAACCGCATATATAAATTTCACACCCAATCCCCCTCCCGTATCAAGAGGGAATACAAATTTTACCAAATACTGTATAGCGTCATTCCACGCAAGACCGACTACAAATCCAAGTCCTGCGAGGATATACGTTGCCGACTTGCTCCATATGGTATGAGATGACTCCTTCAACTTCTCTCTCACAGCCTCTTTTGTGTTGTTTATATTTTCCATATATTTTTTATATTACTAATAATTTTATAATATCTAAATTCTTTTTATCGGGTCCCTTTCCATCAAAACCAGGAACTTCTAATATGAGTGGAATGTGCTGTATTTTTTTATGCATAATAAAATTTTGCAGCCCCTCTTTCCCAATATGTCCTTCTCCAATGTTTTCGTGTCTATCTTTTTTTGATCCCGCAGAAACCTTGCTGTCATTTAAATGTATCGCCCACCACGCATCAAGTCCTATTGTTGATTCAAATAAAGAAACAAACTTGTCTATATCTTTTTTCTCATAGGAGGAGATCATCCCAGAAGCGAAGGCATGGGCCGTATCAATACAAATACCAAATCGCTTATTATGAACGCCTGTATATATTTCTGATAATTCTTCAAGCGTATCCCCCACCAAATTTCCTGCGCCCGCGGTATTTTCCATAATAAGAATACCGTGAGGAATAGCGTCTAATATATCTTGTATTGTTTTAATTACTATGTGGATAGACTCTTTTTTATCCATATCACCCCGCGATCCCACATGAAAAATGACTCCCTGTGCCCCAATAGCCTCTGCAATTTCTGTGTGACGAGAAAGTAATTGTTTTGAGGAGTTCCGGAGCGCCTCCTTGGGGCTAGTAATATTTATGAGATACGGCGCATGTAAAAATACATGAGTAATTCCTGCTTGTGCACATTTTTTTTGGAATAAAACCGCCTCTTCTGCGTTTGGAAGCGCCGCGCGCCATTGTACAGGAGAGGCGCCAAATAACTGTATGGTGTTTACTCCCAATTCCTGTGCTCGGGAAACAGCAGAGAGAAGCCCTCCGCTTGCTGAAACGTGGCATCCCATACGACGCTCTTGTTTTATTTTATTTTTTGTCTCCATGAGCCATAAGTGCTTGCACGTCTTCCTTATATTTTTCGGCAACACGCGCAGCAGCGGTCATTTGATCCGTTCCTTTTTTTACCTCAGTCTCAATTTCAAAGGCAATTTTTTTAAATAACTCAGGATCTTTTTCAAATGCAGAGATAATTTTTTCTTTTTGGTCCGCAGGGATATTTTTTAATTGTGACTCTAATATTTTTCGCGCAATAAATGAAGTAAACATGATTTTAGTGTATTACGTATTATGTAGTAAGTATCAAGATTTAATTAGATTTTAATTTCTCTGTGAACGCAATAGTTTTATCTATGAGCGTATGAATTTTTTCTATTGTCTTTTCGTCTATGCATTCATTCTGTTCATTAAATATTTTTCCTGCGGGTCCAACATATACATCTGGCTGGGGAACCACGTATACATTGAGTGCTTTTAGAATATCTCGCAGATGACTCTGTGCTCGCAATGTTCCATAGACACCCGTAGATACCCCCGTCATTGCTCCCACTTTATTATCTAATGAATTTTTTCCTCCAGCTGACAACCAATCAATAGCATTTTTTAATACCCCAGGAACAGAGTGATTATATTCAGGAGTAACAAAAATAATAATATCCGCCTCTTCAACTGATTGCTTCAGAGTGATAATGCCCGCTGAAAATTGATCAAGAGAAATATCTGAATTATATAATGGAATCTGCAGTTCCGCAGGTTCAATAAACCGTGTGGTAATATTTTTTGACTCAAGATAGACCCGAATCAGTCTTGCAATAGATGTGTTGTAGGATTGCGCTCGCAAACTCCCACTCATAATAGTTACTTTCATGGATATAAGTATAGCACGTTACAGATAGTTTTGCCGTCCATAGAGATGCTTCTCGGTTCGCTGAATAATGCGCGCCATGGTTGCCACAGCCTCTACGGGATATTCCCCTGATGCCGTCTCATCAGAAAGCATTACTGCGTCACTTTTATCAAGAATAGCATTGGCTACATCGCTTACTTCCGCTCGTGTTGGTTGTGGGTGTGACACCATAGAAAGCATCATCTGAGTGGCCGTGATAGCTCCTTTATTATGCCAGTACGCGTGACGGATAATATTCTTTTGAATAAAGGGCACCTCTTCAATGGGGAGTTCAGCTCCCAAGTCGCCACGTGCAACCATGATGGAATCTGATGCCTGAATAATTTCATCTATATGTTTTAGCGCAAGCGCTCGTTCTATTTTTGAAATAATTTTTACTTTCGTGCCCACTAATTTTCTGAGGCGTAATACATCCTCTGCGGATTGTACGAATGAAAGCGCAATATATTCAATTCCCTCAGTAAGCGCAAATTCAACATCACGAATGTCTTTTTCTGTAAGTCCACTCGTGGTTAATTTTGTTTGAGGGAGATTAATTGCCTTATGTGAGAACAAAATTCCTCCGCGAACAACCCGTGCATATATTTTCGTTCCCACAACCTTCGTTACAAATAATTCCATCGCCCCATTCGTGAGATACATTACCTCGCCCGCTTTAATATCATCGTGTACATATGGATCATCAATATGAATAATGCCTTTTGCTTTTGTTTTCTCTGTTGTGAAAATCAATTCATCTCCCTCTTCAAGGAGGAGCCCTTTCTTAGGAAGCTCTCCTACACGTAAACGAGGACCTTGCAAATCTTGCATAATATGCACGTGCAATTTTTCTTCTTTATTTATTTTTTCAATATACTTCTTACGATTTTTATACTCCTCATACATGCAGTGTGAAAAATTCATACGTGCCATATACATACCTGCGCGCGCCATGTCTCGCAATACATTGAATGAATCCGATCGTGGTCCAATTGTGGCTATAATTTTTGTTCTCATATTTTTTATTATTTTCGTCTATTTCCAAACGCCGTATTCTAACATATGATTATTTCTGATACAATATAATAACAATAATTTTTGTTTTAAAATTCCCATACAGTATGTCATCACAGTTTTTTCTCATTCTTGGTATCCTATGTGCCCTTATCGCACTCGTGGGGGGTATTTGGTGGTGGATATCTATACGACATATACCCTATTCGGACACTGATGTGACAACCATACAGTTTCCCCATGGATCTGTTACCGCAGAGCTTTCTGTTTCACCCCTTAAACAAGCCGTAGGCCTTTCAGGAAGAACCGAGATTGCCTCATCAACGGGTATGTTGTTTGTATTCCCTTCTCCACAAAAACAGACCTTTTGGATGAAAGGAATGAAGCTTCCTCTAGATTTTGTCTGGCTCGCAAACGATGTGGTTATAGAAACTCGTGCATATGTACTTCCTCCCAAGAATATCTTAGATATGACTCTTATTGCTCCCTCACAACCAGCTGATGCGGTTCTTGAGGTCCCCGCAGGAACCATTCAAGAGATGGGAATAAAGGTGGGAGATATAATAAGTATTAAGAAGTAAGTATTGTGTATTAAGTATAAAAATCCCCAAGAGGGATTTTACTAGTCCATATTATTTGTCATAAACAAATTGTGTGCCCAAAATACTCCTATGATAGCTGCGGTTTCCGCACGGAGAACCATGTGCGGAAAGGTGTGTATAGAATAGCGATATTCTTTTGCTTGTTGGATTTCTTCTTGCGTGAATCCTCCTTCTGGGCCCACAAATACTCCTATTGAAGCAATACTTTCAGTGTTTGAAAATGAATTATCTCCCTGTGATATTTCGGTATGCAATACAACAACACGTGTATGATCTTGCGCTTTATGCAATGCATCACTAAACAAAATTGGTTTTTGTATTACTGGAATGTATGTGTGTCCTGATTGCTCAGTTGCTTCAGTTGCTATTTTCTCAAGCCTTTCATGTTTGAGTCCTGTTTTTACGGTTCGTTGTGTGATAATGGGAACAATTTCATGTACTCCTAGCTCTGTTGCTTTTTGTACCACTAATTCAAAATTCTCTCGCTTTAAGATTGCGCAATAAAGTGTAATTTTTGTTTTTTGCTCGCTTTTCTGTATTATTTTTTCTACAGATAATGTGACTCCGTTTATATCACATTGTAGTATATGCGCGTGAGCCTCTTGCTCGGCAGCGTTAAACAATACACATTTTTCCCCATCATGAAGTTTTAATACATCCCTCATTTGATGAATAAGTTCATTATCAGTAATAGACATCTCTCCCTCTAGAAACCCCGTATTAAGAAAAAAGCGATGAATCTTCATATATCAATATAAAATAGTATTCTTTGTTTGTTTTACATTTTTACCCCTACTATCCATTCAACGATTAGCGTCAATCGTTGAATGGATAGTTTTGTTTTATGAAAGGAAAATATCTATCACCTTCTTTATATCCTTCGGCATGTTTCTATTGATTTCATAAAAAACATGTCCTGCTCTCCCTGTACTATTCAATACATCTAGTCTATCAAGAATAATAAGATGTTTTGATGTTGAAGCAAGTGAAATATGCAATTCATCGGAGATATCACTTACGGTCATAGGTTTCTTTCCCATAAGCAACTTAACAATGCTTACTCTATTAAAATTTGAGAATATTTTAAATATGTAAACCCATCTTTTCATGTTTTTATTATATAATTATATTATTTATTTCATTCAACGATTAGCGTCAATCGTTGAATGATTATTGATAGTATTCGTATATAATATTTATCTTCTAGTGTATAACGTATATATATTATACACTCCATTTTTCCACCTGAGCTGCTTTTTTTCTATATTCACAATATTCACATCCGTCCGTGGAATCGGGAATCACGTCTCCCGACATACAGGCATGTGCATCTATAATTGATTGCTCTACCCATGAATCATCCCCCACATAGGGGATAACCTGCACATCAAATTCAAGCTTTCCATCAAATGCTTCTTTGTCTTTTCTTCCATTTGCATACACAAAGTATCCCTCGTTAGAAACAGTGAATCCATTCTTGCGGAGCAACCATTGGTAAATTTCCATCTGTCTCTTATATCCCTGACGATATTCCGCGTCCATCGTTATCTCAGAACTCGTGCTTGTCGCTTTATAATCGACAACAAGCAATTCTCCTTTCGGATTCACCCAAATATCATCCACGGCTCCAAAAATAGTCAACTTCGTAGGTTCGTGATAATACCGCACTCCCTGGAACGTTTCTCGCCAGGTATCCATCATCTCGTGCTGAAACGGTACTGCGTCTACATGATACGTTTTCATGAGCGGATGAGGAGTTTGGTGGGCGCGATGAACATCAAATTCTGTTTTAAAAAGAGCATCCACTGCGGAATTTAGAGTAAACGGGAACCCCGCTGGTTGACCAATCCCCAATCGCCTATCTAGATAGAAACAACGCGGGCATTTAATAAATGATTCTAATTTTGAACGACTAAAATTGAACGGTTTTCCTGGTTCAAATGTGCGAGAAAATTTTTGATAAAATGACATGCGGTTAGTATATCAATAAACACTACTGTGAACAAATTTTATGATATACTTATCGTATTATGAGTGAGGCGCATACGTTAGACCAACGAGATGAAAAATTACGTGAGATACGCGATGAATTATTATCGCTTACCCAATCTCCCTTATATGAATATCGCACGCAAAATAATTATTTCCCCGTAGTGGGGCAAGGAAATCACTATGCGACGTTCATGTTTATTGGAGAAGCTCCGGGGAAGAATGAGGCTCAAACAGGTCGCCCGTTTTGTGGTGCGGCAGGAAAGATTCTAGACAAACTTCTAGAAAGCGTCCACATTAAACGTGAAGATGTGTACATCACCAATATTGTAAAAGATCGTCCGCAAAATAATAGAGACCCCGAACCAGAAGAGATAGAGCTCTATGCCCCCTTTCTTGATAGACAAATAGAAATTATTAGGCCCAAAATAATTGTTACTCTCGGAAGATTCTCTATGGCGTATATTATGAAACGATTTGGATTGGAGTATGAACTAAAACCCATTAGCGTACTCCATGGAACCATTCATACCTCGGGTTCTTTGGTATCGTTTCCTGTGACTATTATTCCCATGTATCATCCAGCCGCATCCATTTATAACACTACCACCAGAGAACAACTCTTTAAAGACTTTCAGATTTTAAAACAATTTATAGAAACATAATCTATTGTTTTTGAATGAGAGTTTCTAGAACTTGCATCATCTGAGATGCAGTTTTTGATTCCATAATTTCACTCCTCATTTCTTTTGCGCCATCAAAACCATGCACATATCCTCGTACATGTTTTTTTATAACTGAAAAATCTTTTGTCTTTCCAAATATTTTTTCAAATAATTCTACGTGATGACGTAATACGATAAGTTTATCATGAAGAGAAACTTCACGCGCCTCTTTTGAAAAAATCCATGGATTTCCAAATACCCCACGTCCAATCATAACTCCATCCACCCCTGATAACTTTATTTTTTCCTGCGCGTCTTGATAACTAGAAATATCCCCATTTCCCAAAACGAGAATCCCCTTCTCTTGTAATTCTGGCGCGATATGGGCAATAACATCCCAATGAGTCGGAACTGATGACATTTCTTTTTTCGTGCGTCCGTGAATCGTAATTGCAACGGGTAGAGCCTCAGATATCTTCTGTATAAATGAAAGATCTATAGTATCGAATCCTATGCGCGTTTTTATAGAAACAGGAAGTTGTGTTGCTTCTTGAGTTGCTTTGATAATTTCTAACGCAAGTGATGGATTTTGCATAAGCGCCGCACCTCCTCCTAATTTCACCACCTGTTTGTCGGGGCATCCCATGTTAATATCAATACCATCAAACTTTAATTTTTCTACAAGCTGAGCTGATTCAAAAAAATGTTGTGGATTGTTTCCCCATACCTGAGCAACGAGGGGGCGCTCCTCTTCACTATATTGAAAATAATGTTGAATCATTTTTTCTTGTGAGGCGAGGTGCACCAGCCCATCTACCGCAACAAATTCCGTGAATAACACATCTGGTTTTGCTACGTCTGCTATGAGATGTCGAAACGCAGCGTCGGTCACGTCATGCATAGGAGCAAGCGCAAAAATAGGCTTATTTAATTTTTCCCAAAATCCTTTATGCATACTATCTTAGAAACAATATCCAGACCACAATACCCACAATAATTCTATATACGCCAAACACTTTGAATGAATGAGTCTGTATATATTTTAGTAACCACTTCATGCTCATATAAGCAACCACAAATGAAACCACAAGACCAATGCCAATAAGTACTATATTATCCCCCGAGATCGCCTGAGGATTTTTATATATATCAAGAGCTGCTGCCGCAAACATGGTGGGCGCCGCGAGTAAAAACGAAAATTCAACCACTTCTTTGCGAGTAATACCAAGCGCACGTCCTCCTAAAATAGTCGCCGCAGATCGCGAAACTCCCGGAATAATTGCAACTGCCTGACATATTCCCATCCAGAGCGCCGCTGGATATGAAATAGATTCCTCTAATTCTTTAGAAGATGTCTCCTGTGCACCAAATTTTTTTTCTGAATATATTTCAAAAAGAATAATACCTATTCCTCCCAATACCAAGGCCCACACAGTGACAGATAAATTCCCCAGAAGATATTTTTTTGCGAACGAATATACCGCCAATCCAATAATAGACGTGGGGATAAACGCCGCTAAAATTTTTCCAATAAGCTTTGGTTTTGTGATGAGTGTTTTAAAATACAATGCCGCGACCGCAGCAATAGCCCCCAGTTGAATCACAATTTCAAACGTCTTCATGAAATCACTTTGTGCAATATGTAATACACGCGAAGCAATAATGAGATGGGCGGTTGAAGATATGGGTAAAAACTCAGTAACTCCCTCAACAATTCCTAAAATGATTGTGTGTAAAATAGACATAAAAACAAGTATTAAGTATTTAGTATTATGTATTAAGGAATACACACATCTTACTGGATACCATCTCCGAAATCAAAAAATCCTGTGCCAATACATTGGAATGATATTTTTATTTTAATAACACCTCGACTTTACGTCGGGATATAACAAAAACCGGTACCTTTTACAGTACCGGCTTCTATTACAATAATTAGTTATTAATTATCATATGATCGACGAAATCCGCCGTTTCCTCCTCTATCTCCACCGAAGCGGGGTTTATTGAAGGTACGGGCTGGACGATCTTCCAATGGGCGCGCTTCGTTTACACGAACTGTGCGACCATCTAACTCTTTTCCGTCGAACATTTCAATGGCGCGATTCATTGCTTCCTCGTCTGCCATTTCTACGAATCCGAATCCGCGAGAGCGACCAGTCATTTTGTCCATCATGACTGTTGCTGAGATAACTTCTCCAGCCTGTGAAAAGCTGTCGCGTAATCCGTCATCATTTGTCGAGTATGAGAGTCCTCCGACGTATAACTTTTTGCTCATATTTGATTACGTTTTGTTGTCCGTAGGACGACCCTCACTCGGTTTCTTGTGAAACACTCGAACCTATTTGAGTTGGAACCTACTCTGTGAGGCTATCACAGATTGTCTTATAAAGCAATTCAATAGAGAGCGCGTATCTTTTTGTGCCTTACTTTTGAATTGTTTACAAGTATGATATACTCTCAGTATTATGGACAGTTTACTTCAAGCAAATATTTTCTTTTTTATCGCTTCTGTAGCAACCGTTGTGCTTGCTATATTAGCGGGCGTCGCTTTGTGGCACATAAGTCGTGTTGCAAAAAATATTCATCTTGTCTCAAATACGGTACGGGATGAAATGAATACTATTGTTTCTCATGTAACGGGAACACGAAAACACATTGAAGAGGTCCTCTCTTCATTAAAAGATGCGATTATGGAGAAAGTTTCCAAAACTCACTCTCCAAAAAAGAAATCAACCAGAAAAGAGTCAAAATAAAAAAATAATTTTAAAAATATATTACTATGGCAACAAAGAAAAAAGTCTCTCATACAGGAGCAACTATTGCGGGAATCGGCGCTATACTCGCAGCAGCAGCGGGAACCTATCTTCTCTATGGAAGCAAAGGTGCTCAAAAAAATAGAAAAGTGGTAAAGGGATGGATGTTAAAAGCAAAAGGAGAAGTTCTTGAACAATTGGAAAAACTCCCCAGCGTGGACGAAAAAACGTATCATGCAATTGTAGAAAAAGTAATGCAAAAGTATCAAACACTTTCTCATGTTGATAAAGCAGATGTAGAGAAATTAGTGAAGGAAGCAAAGAGTCATTGGAAGAGTATTAAAAAACATATTGTTGCAACTCCTCCTAAGAAAACATCAAAAAAATAAGCAGCGTTAAAAAAATCATCCGAATCGGATGATTTTTTGTATTCAAGAATTTTACCGAGTAGAATTATAGATTGCTAACACTTCTGCAGGAGAGAGAGCTCTATTGTAGACCCGAGCATCATCAAGAGGGCCATTCCACGGTCCCGCACCAGAGACACCAATGCGTAGATTTGTTGAATTATCTATATTACCAACTGATGCTATATTTCCCCCATTATTTCGTAAAATACCATCTACGTAGATAAACACCTTGAATGTTGTTCTGTCTACTACAGCCACTACGTGATGCCATCCATTATCTCTAATATCATAAGAAGCTGTTGTATCAATACCATACAAAGGTCCCCCAGTCCATGTCATACGAAAGTCTAATGTATTGGAATTCAGAAAAAATTCGTAACCAGGACATGAATTATCTTGTCCACATTTACCCAAAAACGAATTATAAGCCGCTGGATTCTGAATCTTTGCAAAAATGGATACCGAGAAACTTTGAGATAATCCAAAATCAAAAGAATTATCAACCGGCTCTGGGATAGAAATACTGGTAGATGAGCCGTAGTTAAATAACAAACATCCCCCTACTTTACAGGTAGAGGCTTGTTGCCAAGTAGGGCCATTGGTTAAGGTACCGGTATTGTTGTTGCCACTGGCATCAAGGGCTTGAGTTCCTGATCCTTCATCAAACTTCCAATAGCCGACAAGACCGGTATCAGTTATAGGACTTACGGAGAGATTGGTGCCTTTCTCATAGGTATAGGAGGTAGTGCCTCCATCCGTAGAGACTTTATCTGCGGGTCCCCCGAGTCTATATTTGGTAGATTCGAGGATGGTCGTTAGTTCATAGGTTTGGGTAGTTGGACTTACGGTATAGGTATAATACAGAGAGGTTGAGGAGGTATTGGAAGGATCTATAGGTAATTTAGAAAGACTTTGTACTCCTGAGGCAGTAAAGTCTATAGGTAACCAACCCGTGCCATTCACCAGAGTTGAAGAGGCAGCAGAGACACAACTATAGGTATATCCTGTAGGAAGCATCGGAAGGCCAAGAGAGCCACAGGTGGAAGAACTATTGTCGGGCAAAGATACATAGACGGTAGACGCAGTACCGAGAGACAGAGACGGAGTTTGCGTAAGAGCTAATTGAATTGTTTTATTCATACTTGCCAGATCAGTCATACGGGTAGAGTCTCTCCCTTGTTTTAAGAGTTCTGAGGGGTTTAAGACAAGAACGACTGCTGCAGTGAGGATAGCGAGAATACCGATGACAACCAGTAGCTCAATCAAAGTAAAAGAGTGTTGAGATTTCATCTCTTATTATTAATTACTTGTTTCTTGTTGTATTGGTTGTTCAGTCGGCGCAATTGCTTTCTTATTATCAATAATAAGAACTAGAGTGCATACCAATACCACAAAGACTAAAACAAACAATATAATTTTAAGTGTTTTTTTCATTGCTTCTATTATACCTCTGTTATCATATTACGCAACGCGCAAAATTCACATTCCGCATCATCACATCGCGTATCCCAAAAAGTCAGTTCTCTAATTTCTCCCAGAATAGTATGAATAGTCTCTTTTAAAGCGGAGACATCGGCCTCCTCAATATGAAACTCTTCTCGTCGTATATCTCCTTTTTCATTTGGTTCCACAAAATCAATAACTCCAGACTCCATCCTGTACTTTTTATCTTGTTGTTCCTCAAGTAATAATTTATAAAAAACAAGTTGGCGATAAATATCCCCTGCACTTGATTTTGTTTTTCCCTCAATGTCTGCACGTGACTTCTGTTTCCCTGTTTTATAATCAATCACTCGCACCGCTCCCCCATCAGATAATAACTCCATGCGATCAATTATTCCTCGCAACATAACATCGGGAGTAATAAAAACACCAGAAATTTTAAACTCAGTAAATGCAGGAAATTTCCATTGCCCCTCCGTTACTTTTACATATTCAGATACCGCTTTTTCTCCTCGTTGTGTGAGATCTTTACACTCTTGTTGTGTGAGAGGTTTTCCGTGTATGTGTTTCTGAAACTGAGTAGCAGCATACCGTGCATCGTCTTTTTGAATCCCCTCTTTCTGAACTCGTACCACGACATCACGCAACGCCGCATGCACTGCGGTTCCGTATATTTGGTGCTTCTTTTGTGTTTGGGGAATAGTGAGAAGATTGTTATAAAAATATTTCCATGGACATGAAAGATAGTTATTAATAGCCGTGACCGACAATCCTCGCTCAGAGAGAAGTTCCCCCACCATACGTTTCATTTGTTCTCGCACTGACGATGTGGGTTGTGTATGTACAGGAACCTCCAACTCTTTATGTTCTTCATGCGGAATCTCTTCGCGAACAGAAATATCTTCTCGTATGTCTTCTATATACGCGCACGGCACCTGCTGACGCGCAAGAGCATCATAGTGAGCATAACTGATATAGACCTCCTTCCTTGCTCGTGTGAGCGCTACATAAAACAATCTCCTGTCTTCATCTTCTTTTATTATCTCTGGGGTTTTTATAAGTCCTGTGGTATAAATCTGTGGCAATAAGGGGAGAATATTGGGCATTCGCTTGTTTCCCCAATGACCATCATATGCTTGCATGATATACACATAATCAAATTCTAACCCTTTTGATTTATGAGCTGTCATGAGTCGCACTCTACCCAAACTAGGACGTGCCGATCCCGTTCGTATAGGCACCTTGTGCTCCGCAATAGATTCTAAGTGGACAACTAAATCATGAAATGAGCTGGATGGTTTCTGTTCTATAATTCGCTCCAA
>JAKAIF010000001.1:6069-62440 GCA_021814445.1 bacterium | reverse complement strand
ACTGTCAATACCCGCATACCACAAAGCACATTTTTCACCATAAAAAGGGAAAAAGACGTCTTTAAGCCAATTACAAGTAAATAAATATATTTTAAAACGATCGTCTTTCATTAGGTCCTGGTTCAAACGGGGATGATCATACATACTTGGTCCCAGAATCGTGGGGTTCGGTAAGTCCCAATTTTTCAGGGCTGGTGGAGTTCCAACTAATCCAATTGGATACTCTGGATTTAGGCGGGCAAGATCAAAATTATTTTCATGCACTACAAACCCATTATTAATTAAAGCATCTACCAATAGTTCATACCACGCCAAAAAACCAGAAACAGATCTATTAAAATCTTTATTTGGAAAATCGTGCTCATGTTTACGATAAAAAAGAAGAATGTCTTTGTTGATATCTAACATATTGTAGGTTGTTTAATTATGAATATCGCGAGGGTGTATATTGACTTGATCCGAAGTTAATAATATTCTCTCGCGCTTATAACTTTTGTAATAATCTGTATCTATGCGAGAAGAATGGTTCCAATCAATTCGTTGTATATTTGCTCTGATGTCCTCTGGAAGTGGGGCGGGAAGCCTTCTCAGATATGGAGCGACATCAATTGCAGATGGATATTTTGGCAAAAAATTTAATGCATAATTCGGATAAGGACTCTCACGGAAATATTTCAAATGATAGTGATATGAGCCATGAATACATCTCGTAAAATCTGTAGTCCTTATAAAAGGATGACTCCCATCAGGAAAATTATTTTCAAATTTTTTATTCTGTCTAATAACTCTAATATGAGGATCTATCATATAGACTCCATTCATATGAGTTTCCCAAAAATGGAGATACTTATTGAGGCTATATAGATGCCAAATAGAAAAACACAGTGAATCTATTTTTGGATCCGAAAACACATCATAAATAATTGGCTTTAAATTTGAACAGAGTAATTCATCGCTATCAAGCAAGATCAAAACATCACACTTGAGCAAGCTAAAGGCTCTTTGAATAATATGATTTCTTACATTTTTTTCCCCTCTTCTAAAAACAGAATCAATGTCTTTACTTTCATCCACGACGAAAAACACAGTCGCTGCATTCCTTGCGATATTAACGGTGCGGTCAATGGAATTGTCGTCATAAAGATATACACCATCAACCCAAGACAAAGAAGAAATTGCGGCTTCTATAAAAAATTCGGCGTTTCTTGCCATTATCGCAGCACCAATTTTTATATTCATAATTTTATTATCCATTCGGTTTTATAATTGATCTTTTGTCGTTCAAAAAACCATTAATAATAAACAGGTGCATATAACCAATTCTTTTGTGTTTGAAATTGAATCGTCTAAAGTCTTCTGCCCCCCAAACAGACCTATGCGACTCTGATTTTTTCGCCCCCACTTCGTATTGTATGTATTTTTCTGGAAACGTAATAATTATCTTTTTGCATCTATATATTAAAAAATGGATAAGGTTCACGCCATCTGATTTAGTAAGATGCTCTATAACATCTCCCATGATCACAACATCATATGTAGTATTTTGATTACCATAAATAATACTTGATACATCATCTTGAATTATAACGTTATAAAATAAGTGCAGATTAAATTTTTCTATGTATTCGGGCACCAATTCAATTCCAGTAACATTTGCTCCCTCATTCAAAGATTTAATCATTTTCCCATATTTTCCCGCTCCAATCCCAATATCAAGATAAGAGAAAAATCTCCATTTAATTAAGAGTTTGCTTACATAATCATCAAAAACATCGGATGAATAAGGCATGTATCTATAATATAATAATTTAATAATCAGTCAAGCCACAAAAACAACGCTCTGCGTAATATATATAATATAGACACCTTAATCCTCTACTAGCTCCTAATGGTCACCAACTACAAATAACTCATTTTAATATATAAATCACATAAGCAGATAACAAAAAGAGCGGGCACGCATGCCCGCTCTATCACAAGAACTAAAACGAATACACTTGTTTCTGTACCAAGTTTTGGTATTGAATACAAGTCTCAAGAAGAGATCGGTGAGTACCCTCTCCTACAATTTTTCCTTGATCAAACACGAATATCTTATCGGCGTCTTTCACCGTAGAAAGTCTATGCGCTATAATAATAGTCGTTCTGCCAACAGAAGCTTTGTTTATGGACTCTCTAATAATTGACTCGTTTTGAGAATCCAAGCTTGAAGTCGCTTCGTCAAAAATCATAATCTCTGGATTTTTAGCTAGAGCACGAGCAATACCAACACGTTGTCGTTCTCCACCAGAAAGCCATACTCCTCGCTCTCCAATGTATGTGTCAAATCCCTTTTCTAATTTATCAAAGAATTTGTCCACACAAGACGTGTGAGCAACAGCCATGAGTTGTTCTTCGGTAACACATTGAGCCTCTCCATTGAGACCAAAAAGGATGTTATATCTCAAGGTATTATCAAACAAAGAAACACTCTGTTCAACAAGCCCAACATGTTTACGATAATATTTTAGGTCTAACACTCTCATGTCATTACCATCTATGATAATTTGACCTTGCGTAGGATCAAATGCGCGTAGTAATAAATTCGCAACAGTTGTTTTTCCCGCACCAGATGAACCAACAAAAGCAACGGTCTGCCCATGAGTTATAGAAAAACTCACATTATGGAGAGTTTCTTTTACCTCGCCTTGAGGATGTTTTTTATTACCATGTTTGATTCTTGTTTCTTTTTCGTCATCAAACAGTTGGGAGCTTCTCTGTGGATATGAGAATGAAACATTTTTAAACTCTATGTTTCCAAAAAATCTCTCAGGACGAACAGGGTTTTCTACAATCTTTATCTCGGGCTCAAGTGAGCAGAGGGTGTACAATTTTTTAACAGAACCATACATCTCAGTAATCTGCCTATGCATTCTTCCAAACCGAGATAATATATTAAATGTTTGGGCAGACCACGAAAAAAGGACAAGCAGATATCCAGGAAGATATACTCTATTATATACGTATATAACCCCAATAATCATGATGACCACACGAGTTATAATAGAAACAAAAGAGCGGGAAAATGTAAAAACAGAATGTTTCCCCCAGAGCTTTCTTCCAAATCTACCAACGCCACTTAAACTTGTGCCATATTCACGAAGAACCCTTGGTTCTTGTGCGTGGGACTGAATGAGTGAAACATTGTTAGTAAATTCATGTTGTAATTTACCATTTTTCTGCCATAACGTTTGTATCTTGCTCACCTTAGGATTAAAGATCTTATTAATACGGAGGGTAAAAATAAAAAACAGGATCACTCCCAGTAAGACAACAAGTCCGATCAATATATCGGTACAAAGAATCATGATTACAATGAATAAAATTTGTAAAAACCCAGGAACAACATCAAAAGAAAACATAAAAGCGAGCGATGTAAGTGAATGTTCACCTCTGTTTATAATGGACTGCTTTACCCCAGAATGAGACGAGATGTGCTGTCCCATTGAGAATGACAGATTCCTCTCAAGGACATAATTGGAAACATGCTGCTGTACATTGTAGTCAAAATGTTTCAATTCATACAAAGTATCAAGCTGGCCAACTATTGCATTCAACGCATACAAGAGAAAAGATAGTCCCACAAGAAATAACGTTGTTTGCAAAGAATTATGGGCAAAGAATGAGTTGATAACATTTCCATAGATAACCGGAGATAAAAGATTCAATCCCTCAGATAACGCTATAAAGAAAAAGATAACAAGCACATTCTTTCTAAATGGATGATAGATATTCCAAATCCATTTGACGATAACAAATCTTTCTTTTTTCACTGAAAACCTCTTCTTTTTTATTTTTTAATATTAAATTATCAATTTTACTGATTAGATTATATCACATAATAATATACTTGTAAATACTCAAAAACAGCCTTATTGGCTGGTTTTTAACACACAATACACAGAGATGAACAAAACTATGTGACAGATAAAAAACGAAGAAGGGGTTTTTTATTACTAAACACAAACAAATTCATCTTGTTCCAATCAAAAGTCTCACGCGCCACCCCCTGCAACAATTGCGGAGTTATGGTTTTAAGAATCTTTTTATATTCACGAGGAGCATACCACGTATGTTCAGATAAAATATCATCAACAATAAATGATCCGACTTCACCCACAGGACCACCTTGTATAAAAATAGAACCATTTCTGTTATTTACGGGGAGAATTCTGCACATTCTATAATCTCCCGCCTCATAACGTGTACCAGAAAGATCTGACGCTTGAGAAACATTACAATTAGTGGCGTCATACACATCACCACTGTACTGTACAACCGCAACACTGGTTACTGAATACGCAATGCGTGGAATTATAAGATCTGCAGAAAGATTTCCGTATCCTGGAGAATCTGAAGTTATGGGGTATGTATACGTCCCATAATCCAGCGCTGAACCCGTCGTTGATTTCACATTAATAGAAATAGTAACTTGGAAATTTCCATTTCCACAAATTCTGTCGTTGCCAGCCCATTGTGCATTCCCGCTGATACTGCGTCCCGCGACAGGAAATGTATACCCCCCGAGAGAAACGGTAGAAGGAACTGTTACACAAAGATTTCTCTCTTGCGGGTTCTCAGCGGTTACAAGAATAGAGCCCGAGTAAGCCTTCGTAGTCCCCACCTGCACTCCATTTTGATACACAGGAACCAATGAGTAAGACAGCGTTTGCTGACTAGGAGTAACTCCCACACTCTCAATAGGTCGCGCATGGGTTAGCGAGATAAATCCCAAAATTCCGACAATTAAAAGTAATGATAGTAAAATGCGTTTGTACATATAATTTTTATTTGACCACAGTATATCACAGAACAAAAAACAATAGGAGTGGATAACAATAAAACCGTTTTGTGAGCGGTTTAATTTCCAGTTTCCAACAAATGATCACTTAAATTTACTGAGACGACTTAAAATAACCAACCCACCAATACGCCTGTTCTTTAGAATCTGCCTCTTCAAGTAAAATAGATAGGTGCCCCGATTCTACTCCATTTTCTCTTATATCTCGCACAATATCTAAAATATCTTCATCACGAAAACCGACTAGTATTTTTGCAAGCGCACCTATCTGATCGTCGTGGAGACTCAAAATATCTTTTTCTAATTTATTTCGCTCATCTTTCGTCCAAATCAAATCGGGTGAGGAAATATGCTCTGCTGTTTTATGAATACGCATATAAATAAAATTATTGAGCAGTTTTATGAGATGCTCGGCTCTTTAAGAGGATACAATTATTTTTTAGGGAGAACATCACGAACCACGTTTGATTTCTCAATTTTAGGTCCCGATATTTTGAAATCACTGCTGTGTGGTTGATCTCGCTTTCCATTGCTATCTACATGATACGTATCGGTGTGTGTTGGACCTAACGTATTTTTGTATTTGTCATCCCCTTTTGTTATATGTTCTTTACTAGTAAACCATCCCATTGTTCTCACCTCCTTTTTGGGATTTTTTGACTAAAATGTGCTTACTTATACAAACGAAGTATCCCCCATATAGTTACATAACAAAAAAGCCCCGAACGAGCGGGGCTTTTTGTCTGCAAAAGAACAGTAATCCACACACTACAATTCTACGAATCGAGTATGGGGTAAAAAGAAAATTATAAAATAACTATTTAATTAATAGCATCTTACGAGTAAGAACCTGGTGTCCCGCCTGCAAACGATAGATATACGTACCGCTGGCAAGGGTAGAAGCATTAAATCTTGCTTCATAAGTGCCGGTGAACTTTTCTTCGTCTACGAGTATCGCAACCTCCCTACCAAGTAAGTCATAGACCGTAAGCCTAATGTGCTCGCGACTTGCGACTTGATACTTAATGGTGGTAGTAGGATTAAACGGGTTGGGATAATTCTGGGAGAGAGTAAAACTAGCAGGAATGGTCGGGGTCTCAACAGCAACGGTGGTTGTCCCAGAGAATGAATATTGATAGTAGCAAACCCCATTCTTCC
Source organism: bacterium (assembly GCA_021814445.1). GTDB lineage: Bacteria > Patescibacteriota > Minisyncoccia > UBA6257 > JAGOQP01 > JAKBUF01. Next base: position 56,442 of record JAKAIF010000001.1, on the reverse strand, counting down.
AAAGCTTTATGGTTTTAATAGCCACTACCGCCTTCATTGAAACCGTAGATTGACCAATAATAACTCCGACCGCAAATCCTTCAAATGATGGAACCCTGCGATAGGTATCGGTAATCTTCCATACATAAGTATTCCATGTAGAGTCAATGTCTTTATGTTCACTGAAATACCCCCCTCCAAATGTCTTCTGAAGTAATTCAACTTGAAGACGAACAAGCGGGAGATTCTGAGGATTCTTAGATATCCATTTTGAGATAATCTCTACAGAATCGGGAACAGGAAGTACCTCCTGGGGATCCGCGATCCAATAAAAGAATGCACCATTATCTACACCGGGAATATCTTTCTGTTCTAAAATACGAATATAGCATCCTAATTGTGAACAGGTATCCACGCGGGTGCTAAATTCTGCCTGGGCGCTATTGGTATACGACAGCCAAGGAACCTTGTTGATCCACCTGGCGGTAAAGTTCTGGACCAAAGATCCAGACTGTGAAAAAACTCCTGCAGGAAGAATATATGCGATAAGCAGGAGGGTAACGAAAGAAAAGATTTTGCGTTTCATTGTGCACCTCCGTGCTTTTATTTTTAAAAACTTTATGCTCAGATGTTCTGTGTTTCAGAAATCCGAATCTATATTTTATTTTATAATTTCCTTTATAAAAGTAACTGATTATAGTATACCCCATATTCACCAAATTAGCAAGTTGTCAAGCGCCTCCCCTCCCCCAAAAAACAGCCCTATTGGCTGTTTTTTATAGGGTATCGTATAAGTTATGCACAGATGATTATTTTTATCCAAAGAAAATTAGAGGACAAAATTAAAGAATCCTATATTGAATTTGTTTATTCTCCAAGTTCTCGCATAAGTTTATCCTTACCCACATCACTGAATAAATACAAAACCAATTGTTCATCAGGAGCGCTCTCGAAAAAACTTATATCAGCTGGATTCCCAACTTTTCTAGCTAAGTTACGCAAGTCATCAAGTGATTTTTCTTCAACTTTTTGAACCGCGCGTGCAAATTCTTCCTTCTGCCAACCCTCTATTTTAGCGTTATTTTCGTAATATGCATCTATATTAAATATATGACTCATATTCTTAATGTGTTTTAATTGTCTTTAAATAAAAAGTAACAACATTATATCATTTCAACTTCATAATAGGAGGGGCTAGACGCCCCCTTTAAGAACACGATCAAAAGACTATTTACCACTGTCGCCAGAATAATTTGAACTTTCGTTCGCATCTTTTCTAGCTTGTCCAAGCTTGATCATGCCAGGATCAGTAACGTGTCCGATTCTCGATTCAACCATACAGATTTAATCAATGAACCACCTTATTTAACTCACGAATAAATCTGTTATTATCCTTCTTTTTCCCGATAGAAAATCGAAACCATTTATTCGTTACCCCAAGTAACTCGTGGCCTCCACGAATAATAATTCCCCTTCTCTTCAGACAAGTTTCTATGTCCTGGCTTGTTTGTGAGGTTAATATACGAACAAAAATGAAATTACCATGCGGCTCAATACATTTGAGACGACGCGATAGTTTCTTATTTATAATTTCATATAATCTTTTTCGTTCTACGTCATAAAAATTTCTCGTTTCTCTAACAAACACATCATCACTCAACAAATCAATAAGTGATGCCGAAGAATAGGAGTTAATTGAATAAGGAATATAAAACAATTTATTATACAGCTCTATGATTTTTCTATTAGAGATAAAAATTCCAACTCGCATTCCAGGAATAGCAAAGAGTTTTGAGAGAGACGTAACAACATGAAGATTCTTTTGTTTTTGCACATATTTGACAACACTCTGTCGTGCATAGTTGCTCCTAAACAATAAATATGTTTCGTCAATAACAAATTGAACATGAGAATTACCCTTTATAAGAGCTAATAACTTATGCTTTATATATATAGATGAGGTAGGATTATTGACATTACAAATAAAAACACAATCACCACTCCTTATGGTTTTTTGAATAACTTCATAATTTGGTTCAAAGTTATCTTTCTCAAGTAAATCAATCTTTTTTATTCTTCTCTTAAATAATAAATTGAAATTTGCATATTCCCAGAATGTAGGCACAATAATGACTGCGCGTTTATATTGTAACATTTTGGGAATATTAAAGAGTATCTGTGTGGACCCCGTACCCAATCCAATGTTTTTGAACGAAACATCAAAAAACTTCCCACAAGCGGAGAGGATCTTCTTGTTTTTATAATCAGGGTATGCACTCACATCAAATACATTCTCTCGAAGAACACGGATAAGAGAATGCGGTGGTCCTAATGAATTTGTGTTTGTCGAAAAATCAAGCATGTCTATATATTATATAGGGAGCGCGGAATTCCTCTCTATGAGGTTTTTTAGATATTCCACAACTTCTTTTCTTTCTTTTTTATACCCCAAATACATCTCCCCCCTTTCTCCATGTGTACTGGTAAGGAGTATCTTTATTAAGTTGTTTATGGTTGGTTTTTGTGTCCCCACGAGCCCAAGAGCAAGCCTCACTATTGATTTTTCCATGTCATTTTTAAATGAAAGATATTTCTTTTTATTTCCGTAGATAAACAAGTGAGGAGATGTTAGGGCGTTTAAGATAAGTCTCCAACGAATTTCTTGAGACGAGAGAAACTTTTTTGATTTCCTTATTGGGGGAATATAATACTTTTCTTCTTTATAGATAAAAGGATCTAACGCGATAGCGCGCATCACATCTTTGTATGACACAATAAGTTTATTGACATATGGAACTTCATTATCGATCTTTAAATTATAACGATCATGCAAGTCGGTTAGAAAATTTAAAGATCTAGTAAAATCTTTACTGTTATATTTTTCCACAATAATAAAAACATCAATGTCGGATGTGTCACAATAATGCCCAGAGGCATATGAACCATAAACGAGAATAAAATGATCAAGATGGCGCAGGTGTTCTTTAGAAAAAGAAGTTATTTCTCTAAAAATGCTGGTTTTTATATTCATACTATTTTCTACGTTTTATCTTTCTTCCTATTGATCGAATATATTCAACCATATCATCAATATTTTTCGTAGTAACGTTTGGATTACCGCACATAAAACGAAGTGGATATACAACATCTCCTTTCTTAAATAAACCAATGTCAGGAATACTAAATTGGTGGAGATGAAATTTCCCCTCATTTAGAATTTTCTTATGTATTTCTTTATTCACATAATTTATCTCATCAATTTGTGACTTATCCACACCGGTGTAAAAAAACGCTACCGAGTTTATTTCTACACGATTTAAGACTTTAAAGTCAGAATCTTTTCCTAATTTGTCTGCAAGATATACTGCAAGATTATGACGTTTAGTGATTAATTCATCAAGCCCCTTTTTCCCAAAATTCTTCATCATAAACCACAATTTAAGAGAACTCCACGGTTTACTACCAAGAAATGGCGTGATCTGACCAAACGCAAATTGTTCCTGCATAATAAGATCAGACATACTAGTTATTTTCTTCATATTTTCGGAATTCTTTACTAGAAGAACACTTAGTGTATATGGAACCAGCATAACTTTATGTGGATCCATTGATATACTATCAAACTTTTCAATTCCTTTTATCTTGTATCGCAATTTTTGACTAAAGCCTAAACTAAATCCGTGACAAGCATCAGCATGTAACCAAATCTTTGGATCTATGGCATGTACAAGATCTGCAATAGCATTAAGATTGTCAACTGTCATAGTCCTGCTATCCCCCGCATATGCCACAAGGGCCATGATTTTTCCTTTATTTTCCAATAAGGTATGTTTTAATTTTTTCAAATCATAACGAAAATCGTTTGTTTCTACTTCAAGTAAATTATTACCGCACCCAATCCACATCTGTCCACTTTTCACACTATAATGACCAATCCCTTTTGGAACAATTACTTGATACGATTTGGGATCCACAACACCCCTTTCAAGAGTCCCGGGTTCTTTATTCTCGCGCGCGAGCATCATCGCAACCGAGTTACTAACTGTACCACCGGGAGTTATAATTCCCCCAACCTCCCAAATGTCTTTTGGTTTCTGTTTTTTATATCCTACAATTTCACGAAGCCATTGGAGAACTGCTATCTCAACGAATGTTGCCGCTGGCGCACAGAAACTTTGATTTATAAGATTTTGTTGCAAAAAATCAGACAAGATCCCTCCCTCAAGCGCAGCAATAGAATTTCCTGCATCAGGAAACCCTAAAAAGTTTCTACTACTAAAATTGGTACAGAATGGCAGGATATCTTTTTTAAAATCACGCAAAATATTTTTAACCGATATACCTGCATGAGGAAGATTACAAATAATTCTTTCAATATCTTCATCGGTTATATGTTTTTTTGAGACAGCATCTTGTAGCTTAAAACCAATACCAATATCAATGGCTTCTGAAAAGAGTCTCTTCGCACTATTTTTATTCTTGTTATTAAGCACCATGAATTTATACTAATTAAATTAAGTATATCAAAAACCGGGGTCTTACAATAGTAAGACCCCGGAATAACTAATATTTTCACAGACACTGTTTCAAAATCAGTTTTAACCCGTTAGCTTCGAACGTTGTTCTTCTATCTTCTTTTCGTCAATCTTACTGAATAAAAGTGAAGGTTGAACAACTCTTTGAATTTGATTCGGCTCTGGATATATCCATGTTGGGTTTTGTATTACAGGATCCAAATAATTATAGATTTTCTCCGCTGTTCTTGGTAAAAATGGGTGTATGAGTATAGCGAGTACACGAACTAGTTGGATAGCTACCGCAAGATCAGTCTCAACCCCATCTCTCTTCGTTTCATCTTTTATCTTTTTCCACGGTTCTTTGTTGTGAATAAAACGATTTCCATGATCAGCAACATCTAATATTGCTTTCAGAGCAGGACGAAATTTACCCTTTTCGATTAGCCCTCCAACCAAAGGAAAGGCATTTTGCGCCAACTGAAGAAGTTCTATAGAATCTTTGTCAAGAGATTCTACAAAACGAACTCCAGCAGGAAAATGTGTTCCAGTAAAAGAAAGAATTCTATTTACAAGATTTCCAAATGTTCCAATAAGCTCTGAGTTCACCGCTTGAGCATATTCTGACCATGAAAAACTCGCATCGCTAGTCTCTGGACCATTTACTATCAGAAAATATCTAAGGGTCTCCGCGTCAAATTCCTTCAAAAAATCTGGGAGCCACACCGCCCACCCCCTACTTTTAGAGAATTGCCTTCCTTCAAGATTAAGGTATTCCGATGAAATAATAAAATCAGGAAGATGGAGATCCTCTTTTGCAAACAGAAGAGCTGGCCAAATGATAGTATGGAAGGGAATATTGTCTTTTCCGTGTACATAATAATGTATAGCATTTTCATTTTGCCAAAATTCCTTCCAGGCATCAGGACTCCCTTGTTGCTCCGCCCATAACTTGGATGCGGACAAATATCCTATAACCGCCTCAAACCAAACATAGATTCGTTTTGAATCATATCCCGGAAGAGGAATTGGAACTCCCCAATCGGTATCGCGTGTAATAGCACGATCATGAAGTCCTTGTTTTAAGAAACCTTTTGCAAAACTCCGCGCATTTGAACGCCATGGCCCGCTTGTTTTTTCAACCCACTTCTCTAATATTCCCTGTAGAGCGGTAAGCTTCAGATAAAAATGCTCAGATTGTCTTACTTCTAGATAAAGATCTTGGTCGTTCAATACCCCTTCTCTTTTTAGAATTTTTGGATTGATCCGAGGGTTTTTCAACTCAAGAGAATCAAGAAGAGAACCACAGTTATCACATTGATCGCCGCGAGCACTCTCATAACTGCATTTTGGACATGTTCCCTCTACAAAACGATCAGGAAGGAATCTTTTAAGTAATGGTGAATATAGAGCATTTTCGGTTTTGGTATACAAGAGTCCTTTATTATATAACTCAAGAAAAAACTCTTGCACAACTTTGGTATGCTGATCAGTTGTGGTGCGAGTATAAATATCATATGAAAAATCCAAACCTTCAATAAGATTTTTTTTGAATTCTTCGTGATATTTATTCGCAATATCGGATGGTTTGATGCCCGTTTCAGCTGCTTCAACGGCAATGGGGGTACCATAACAATCACTTCCAGAAACCAACAAAACCTGATCACCAATAAGACGATAATATCGTGCAAGGACATCAGCTCCTATAAACGCTGATATGTGACCTAGATGCAAACTCCCATTTGCATATGGCCACGCAAGACCAATAAAAATTTTCCTATTCATTGATTTGTCTCCTATTTAATTTACGTAAAATAACTAATTTAGGAATAGCATAAATTAACAAGTAAGTCAATATAGGACAGACAGTCCTACACATTCGTGTAAGTGTACAATAGACATTAGAAAATTACAATGATTTAGAGTACAAAAATTAGGACGTCTATTATAATTATAATAGACGTCCCAAACTATAAATAAGCTACTTACTGATCGTGTGAATGATAGTGGAGTACAAGAGAATCCCAGACAATATGATTTGTTGCCCTATAAACAACAGAATCAATTCCAAGATTACCTGCGAGTTCATCGGGAACAGGAACGTTACTAGTCATATTATGGGCGATGAAGGGAACTGGGACAGAATTATACTTAAACGTGATGGTTCCTTGATTTGTCCGAGTCACTTGGCACCAAGACCCAAGATATCTAACGAAATCGCCCGACCGTATGTTCACAAATCGTTCAACTGAAACTTCTTTCTGTTTAACCACCGTCTTATTCAATAAAACGAAAGATGCCCCCAATGCTATAATTATACACACTACTAGTAAAACCACAGATCTCTTTTTCATCTTCTGCCTCTATTTTGTTGTGAAAGTTCTAATATTAGAGAATTTTTTACTACTTTATTAGTATAAAACATGCTAGAAAATATGCAAGAACCAATGTCAACCCCAAAATGAAATAACCTCATTGGCTGTTTTTTATAGTGTGTCGTATAAGTTATGCACAGAGGGCCATCAATAGTGGTTGCAATTAAAACGTCTATTTCATTAGCTTCCCATCTAAGATATACTGTTTCATATTATAAAAAATAAAGAATCATGAGCGCTCGCGAGTTTATCAAAAAATATATTAGCACCCTACCAAAAGGAACCGCCCTTGATCTTGGATGTGGGGTCGGAAATGAATCTTTATTTCTTGCGCGAAATGGTTTTAAAGTAATTGCCATAGATACAAAAGAGCAGGTAATACAAAACCTCTCAAAAACTGCCCAAGAAGAAAACTTAAATCTATCCGCACAAAGAGAAGATATACAAAATTTTAATTTCAAAGAAAATAAATATTCAATGGTCCTCGCCCTTCACTCTCTCTGTTTCTTACAAAAATCAAAGGCTTTCTCTATCATAGAAAGAATAAAAGAATCCACACTAAAAGACGGGATCATAGTAATATCCTTATTCACTCCAAATGATGCTATGTTCTATAAATTAAAGGAGACATCACAAGAAATTGAGAAGGGTTCATTTCAGAAAAAAGATGGTGGGTTCTTCTCATTTTTTACACCAGAAGAATTAAAGAGTGGGTTTAATGAATGGAACATTCTCGCCTGTGAAGAAAATGAGGTAAAAGATAAAGGACACCAAGGATATCCAGATCCACACAGTCATTACATTGTACAAATAGTAGCTCAAAAAAAAGAGACCTAAGTCTCTTTTTTTAGTTTTAAAAAGATACTTTGTCTCTAATATAAAGAAATAATTCTTTCTTTATTTTACATTCTGGGGGAACACCACCAAAATCCCCACAGACAACATATTTTTCATACGAACATCCCCCACCACACATATTTAAAAATTCACAAGAAGAACAAGACTCATGAAGCTTAGAGATCCGCGCGTAAAGATCAGCACCATCCTCATATATCTCCCGGAGAGATTTCTCAAGTATATTTCCTATCTTAAAATCAGGATTGCCGACGAATCTATGACACGGATAAACATCTCCACCTTGATCAACGGCTATAAATCCAGAACAACCACCAACCGTAGAAGCACAGTCTAAAGTAGTTCCACCACACAAAACCCTTAGAATGTTCCTAAAATTTCTTATTGGAAACTTCGGATCATCTTTCTCAAACCATAAATCAAAAAATTTCTTCAAGAAATCTAATGTTTTAAAGTCTTCGGGGATATTGGTTATAGAACCGCTTTCATTCTGAGAACAAAAATGAAGGGCACAACTGGTAACACCACACTTCTTCAATCCATTAAAGACCTCCTCCGGATAATCAACGTTGGTACTTGTTATAAGAGTAACTGCTCCAATGAGATTTTTACCCTCTTCCACAGAACGCCAGAGTTTCACTCCTAATTTTACAAGGTTATAACTACCCCCACCGTTAGAAAAATGTCTATTTGCATCATGTAACCTTTTTGAACCATCCACGCTTGTGCTAAGAATAAAACCCATTTTCGAAAAAAACTGAACCTTATTTTTATCAAGCAGAACCGCATTAGTCTGAATTATATTACGGATGATTCCATTGAAATCAATCCGCTCCTGAAAACCAACGAGTTTTTTAAAATAAGGCAGCCCAGCAAGAAGAGGCTCTCCTCCGTGTGATAGAAAATCAATATTCTTTGCCAATTGGACGCTATCGTATACCACCTTTTTTAGAATATAATCTGGTATGATTTGAATCCTTGACTTACAACCAAATGATTCCTTTCCACCATGATAACAATAGGAACAATCCAACAAACACGACAACCCGACTGGTAAAATCATGACCGTTATTTTCTCTCTCATTTCTTTAATATCTCCTAGTTTATTATTTATTACATTTTAATTTTCAAATAAAATTGAATAAGGTTTGCCGCCCCCACAGTAAATCGTAGAAGCGGCTAAATCCCCTAATACCAAGACATCAAATCAATTACCCGCGTCTTGGTGATCGGAACAATAGGTACTGCAGTTTAATTCACTACAATCTGAAATCATATTCTTCCCAGAGGCCTGTGTTTTCTTCTTTTGTAAAGCAACCTCTGTTTTAATTGATTTCAAAATTCTAGCTCCTGCGGTGACCTTGTGTTTTTGAACGGCCATAAATACCTCAGTATTTAGTTTTGAAGAGCTCTTGTGGGAACTAACCCACGACTTGATTATATATAATATAACAAAATATACAAGCGCCTACGTCAACCCCAAAACGAAACAGCCTCATTGGCTGTTTTTTATGGTGTGTCATATAAGTTATGCACAGTTACCTATCCCCTCACCTCTATTAACTAACCCTCTAATTTTCAGTACTGCTGTTCCTTCCTAATTCTTTGCGCAATCCCCTGCACTTCTTCAGGTGAATAAAAATGAATCACAATTTTTCCTCCTTTATCTGAGAGTTCAATATGTACGGGAGCACCCACCACATCAGAAATATCTTGCTCTAACGATTTCATAGCAGGATTGACGGATTGATGTGTGGTATGCGCATGAGGCGTTGCATGAGACAACACTCGTTTTACATCACGCACACTGAGTCCCTCGCGAACAATTTGATCAAACATTTTTTGTTGTTGTATCGGATCTTGAATCTGCATCAAAATGCGCGCATGACTTTCATTTATGTTTCCCGCGGAAACAGCATCTTGCATATGTGTGGGCAGTGAAAGCAAACGCAAGGTATTCGCAATAGATTCCCTACTCTTCCCCAATCGCGCCGCAATCTCTCGTTGCGTCAGTCCAAATTCATCAGAGAGTCGCGCGTATGCGCGAGCGGTCTCTACTACGTTTAAATCTTGTCGCTGAATATTTTCTACAATAGCCATCTCAAGCGCATCACCACGTTTGAGAGCACTCCGAATAACCACCGGGACTGTTTTGAGTCCCACTTTCTTTGACGCCATCAAGCGGCGATGCCCCGCGATTAATTGATACGTAGTACGAAGACCATCTTCGGTTTCCTCATTCATACGCGTTACCACCAATGGCTGCATAACACCAAATTCACGAATGGACGCCGCGAGCTCATCAAGCGCAGTGGCATCATATTCTTTGCGAGGTTGATAGGGATTATCTTGAATCTTCCCCACCTCCACTTGAAAAATAGGTCCCGCTAACATGGGAATCTCATGTTCGGTTTTTTGTTTGGGACTCACAAATGATTCTCGTACCATCGCAGACGGTGAAGATGTAGGTTGTGAATGAATCGGTGGTCTTTGTGTTTCGGACCACTCTTCACGTACAGGTTGATCAAAAGATTCTGTTTCACGATACGTCTCACGTACAGGTGGTTCTTGATATGCACGTGGTGTGTGGTGTGTGGTGTGTGGTTCATTGTACGCTGGATAGTGTGGCGCCGCATAGGGTGACTGCGTTTGTTGAAACGGAGAGGGTTCTCGTGTGGGATGAGAAGTTCCCGCAAGCAGAGAACTCAATACACCCAAATCATCTCGTTCGCGGCGCACGGTATAGCGTGTTTCTTCAATATCTAATTCATCAATGTCATCTCGCGTGACATCACGAATAAAACCGCCATTTTGTTGCGGTTGTTGATTGTTCTTATTTGGTATTAATGATTCCAATCCCATAGGGTATAGTATAAAGCACCACGCTCCAATATCCAAATTATAATATCAACACACAGATCATATACATATAATATCCACTAATATCCATAAGTATCCGCAAACCAACCATTCGCCAATTCGCGCGAATTGGCGAATGATAAATATTACTTTGGCTTTATAAATAAGGATATCGCTTGCTTAATATCGGCGGGCATATTTGGATTTAACATATAAAATACATGCCCAGACTTCCCCTCTCCATTTATGACATCAAGCCGATCCAACATAATCAAATGTTTAGAGGTGGATTTGAGAGAAATATTAAGATCATCAGAAATATCAGTCACATTCAACGGAGACCCTTTTTGTTGCAATAATATAATAATCTTTACACGATTTACATTTGCAAATAACTTAAATATTTGAACCCAGCGTTTTGTATGTATAATCATATTTTTATAGATAAAAAAATAAAATTATATATTGTCCCCAACCATTCGCCAATTCGCGCGAATTGGCGAATGGGCATCTTATGAATATTTCCGAAGTCTATCTATCTGCTTTGTTTATAGTTTGATATATGTAGTTTGATATTAGCCACAATTACATTGTGGCTTGCGGTTCCTGCGCAATCACCTCACGTGCCAATAATTCATACGCGCGAGCACCCGAAGAATGCGGATCAAATAAGACTACCGGTTTTGCAAAACTCGGTGCCTCAGCAAGCGCGATGGCGCGCGGGATTTCTGATTCAAACACATGATACGGAAAATGCCGCCGCACTTCCTTTGCAACTTCCCTACTGAGCGTCTCTCGCTTATTGTACATGGTTAACAAAGCACCACACACCTTCACGCGAGCATTTAAATTTTTATTTATCAAATCAATCGTGCCTAATAATTGTCCGAGTCCTTCTAAGCTGTAATATTCTGCCTGAATAGGAATGAGCACTTCATCTGCCGCTACAAGTCCATTAATAGTAAGCAAGCTTAAACTCGGCGGCAAATCAATAATGATATAGTGATAGTGATGACGTAAGCGATTCACCACATTCTTTAACATTGATTCACGATCGGGAACTTGCATCAACTCAACTGCCGCCCCAGATAAATCTTGATTCGCGGGAATAATATGCAGATTGGGAAGGGTTGTGCGACGCACCACTTGATCATGGGGCATCTGTCCCATCAACACGTGATATATGCTTTCAGTAATTAAATGAGTCGGGACTCCTAAGCCCGATGATGCATTTGCTTGTGGATCAAAATCAATGAGTAAAACCCGTCGCCCCATAGACGCTAAATAAGCAGCCAAATTAACCGAGGTGGTCGTTTTTCCTACTCCTCCTTTTTGATTAGTAACGGCAATAACACGAGCCATAAAAAATTAGTGTTTAGTATGTAGTCATGAGTAATGAGTATGTGATAGCGAAAAATATCTAACGACTAGCAACTAATGACTCTCCACTCGTCAATTGATTTTAGCGTAAAAACTTGTTAGTATCAATTCGTTATTAGATATTTGCCCGGGTGGTGAAATTGGTAACCACGTAACACTCAAAATGTTATGGTCGCAAGACCTTGCCGGTTCGAGTCCGGCCTCGGGCACAGAATAATATTATGGCAAGAACAAAATTACCCACAAGGAATTTTGTATGGTCGCCACAACTCGCATACATCGTCGGTCTTTTAGTGACCGATGGAAACTTATCAAAAGACGGAAGACATATTAATATGAGGTCATCCGATCCTCAACTCCTAGAAACATTTAAATACTGTTTAAATCTTACTAATAAAATAGGTTCAACTGAAAATGACAGGGGGTACCGAGTTCAGTTTGGAAATGTTCAGTTCTACAATTGGCTTTTAAAAATAGGGTTGTTCCCAGCAAAAACATACACCATCGGAGCGATAGAAATTCCAAACAGATTCTTTAAAGATTTTTTGCGTGGACACTTGGATGGCGATGGAAATATCCAGACTTACATTGATAAACGCGAGACATATAAAGGAAGAGTATACACAAATTATCGTGTATTTGTTAGATTTATATCTGCGAGCAAAGAACACATCCTCTGGCTACACAAGAAAATAAAAGAATTATCACCAATAAGTGGAGCTGTTGTTTGCGCAAAACCAAAAAATAAAAACTGCGTTCCTATTTGGGGGATTAAATTCGGTAAACACGAATCAATCCAACTTCTTAGGTGGATTTATTATAAAAAGAATCTTCCAACATTATTAAGGAAGAGAAAGCTTGCAGAAGAATTAATACAACACGTAAAAAAAGAAAAAAGGAAAAAATACACATTTATAAAATAAACTATAATTATACCCATGAAACGCGCATATTTTATCCACGGATGGAGTGAATCACCCGAGCAAGCATGGTTTCCATGACTCAAACAAAAGTTAGAAAAACGAGGATACGAAGTACATATTCTCCAGATGCCCAACCCAGATTACCCCACCATACGAGAGTGGATCCCCTTCCTCACTAAGAACATACAGCTAACACCAGAAACGATTCTGATTGGTCATAGTATCGGGTGCCAGACCATACTGCGATATCTAGAAACACCTCCGGAGAAAACAATGTTGAGAGCAATACTCTGTGTTGCAGGATGGTTCACACTCAACGAACTAGAGACAGAAGAAGAAAAAGAAATTGCAGAACCGTGGCTGACCACACCCATTGATTTTGCAAAAATAAAAACTCACGCACAAAATATATACGCCATTCTTTCAGATAATGACCCCTACGTGCCTCTCGCAGAAAACAAAACAATATTTGAAAAAAGCTTAGGAGCAGAAACACACATCGTAGAAAATTATGGACACATATGGGCAGACGAAAATGTCCGCGAACTCCCTCTCGCATTAGAAATTATAGAAAAACTTTAAATTTCCATACACAAAAAATATCCCCTACGGGATATTTTTTTACTAATTGCCCGCTTCGCCACAACTTCAGCGAGGCGAGCTAGTTACTATTCTTTATTTTTTCACAAATGACAAAAGTGAAAGATAGCGAGCGCGCTTAATTGCTTGCGCCAAACGACGCTGATGTTTTGAACAGGTTGCAGTATGCTGAGGATCAACAATTTTTCCTTGTCCAGAAATAAACCGCTTTAATAAAAGTGTATCTTTATAATCAATTTCTTTTAAATTCTGTGAGCAGAAAAAGCACTGTCTCGCTGAATTATTTTTTGAATTTGTATTAAATGCCATCTGTGTATATGTATATTAATTAAAATGGTAAATCTTCTGGTTTTATTTCTGCTTCATCTAATGAGATTTCTGGGATATTTTCTTCTAAATCTCCCATGGTATCAATCGCATCCACAGCAGTTCCTTTTGGTTTCGGAGATGCGGCGCGTGGAGTGTATGACGATCCCCCGCCTCCTGGTGCTCCGCCTGCGCGTGGTCCTAGCTGGATATTTTCACACACAATCTCAGTGATTTTATGATTCTGCTCGTTGGTATCTTTCCAACTGCGTGTCTGTAATCGTCCCTCAATCATGACCATAGCTCCTTTGGTAAGGAATTGACTTGCAATTTCTGCTTGTCGTCCCCACACCACCACATTATGAAACTCGGTACTCTCTTGTTTAGCACCAGCTTTATCTTTCCATACACGGTTTGTTGCAACCGAAAAATTAGAAACAGGCTGATTGGTCGCGGTCGCTTTTAATGATACATCAGAAGTGACTCGGCCAATGATAAATACTTTGTTGAGATTCATAATAATATTGCAAAATTTATTTAAAAATTACTCGCCTCGCTTCGCATGAGTCGAAGCGGGGAAATTAAATTTTTTTAATTGAGTATCTCCTCAAGCTTCTTTTCTAAATCTTCATTCGTAACCGCGTGAGATGGTTTTTCCTCGGAAACCCCCTCCTTTTCAGAAACTTCAGGTGCGCCACGACGAGGAGAACCCTCGCTCGCAGAAACAAACTCGCGTTTGATTGGTTTATTAATCAATAAGAAGCGAAGTACGTGAGATTCCAAGCGTAATTCATGAGTAAATTCTTTCATATGCTCAGGAGTTGCCATAAAATAGACATACCCAAACAATGCGCTTGTTTCTTTCTTAATAGGATAGGCAAGCACAATGCGTTTTATCTCGCTTTGTGAGGTAGGAACACATCCAAATTTGGTGAGCATACCCTGTAATGCCGCAATTCCCTCTTCATTTCTTAAGAGAAAAGATAATTCGTATTCTTTTTTGTCTTCATTTTGATCCATAGGTGTTTTAGACAGTATCATAAAAATGTTAGTATTTCAAGTCCTTCTTATTCCTGATTTTTTACTCTTCCTCTGAAGAAGTACTTACTGACGACTCTTTTGCAACACGAACATCTCTTTGCGCATCAGTTTCCAAACCCGTTCCCGCAGGAATAAATCGTCCAATAATAACGTTTTCCTTCAATCCCCGCAATTTATCAATCTTACATTCAGAAGCAGCGTTCACTAACACACGAGCAGTTTCTTGGAATGAGGCGGCGGAGAGGAAGCTTTCGGTTGTAAGCGCGGCGCGGGTAATACCCAACAATAATTGACGCGCTTTTGCAGGAATCTTTCCTTTGGTGTGAAGCGTGCGATTTACCTCAAGGAAACGAGCCTTCTCAATAATTTGTCCCCGGACAAAATTACTATCTCCTGTTTCTTTAATAAGCACACGAGAGAACATTTGTTTTACAATGACTTCAATATGCTTGTCGCTAATAATACTTCCATTTGACACATAAATTTTCTGTACTTCATTGATCACGTATTTCTCAACTGCTTCTTTTCCTTTCAAAACAAATAATTCTTTCAAATCAATACTTCCTTCGTGCAAGGGAGTTCCCTTCTCTACTTTATCTCCTACTGAGAAAAAGATGGTTGCATTCCACGGCACCTGATATTCAGCAATTTTTTCTTGCGCTTTTTTCCCTTTTGCGCGAGTCGTGCTACGCAACTTAATAATACGAGCAACGTGACGATCTTCAATTTCTTCAATTACCCCATCTTCCTTTGCAAGAGCCGCTCGTCCTTTTGGCGCACGAGCCTCAAAAATTTCTTGAATACGAGGAAGTCCCGAGGTAATATCTTTTTCCGCAACTCCTCCCGAGTGGAAGGTACGAAGCGTTAGCTGTGTTCCTGGTTCTCCAATGGATTGCGCCGCAATAATACCAATCGCTTCTCCGGTATGAATGGGGCGAAGTCTTCCTAAATCAAGCCCATAGCATTTAGAGCATACGCCGTATAAAGAACGACACGTAATCGGCGAGCGCACCACTACTTCACTCACGGCTGATTTCAAGATTGCTTCTCCGACCACACGATCAACTATTTGTCCTTCGCGTGCAATAATTTTATTTCCTTCCTTCACATCACGAGCAAGTGTTCGTCCAAAGAGACGCACATTAAACGCAAATCCATACTCCGCACCCACTGCGCGCTCTATGGTAACTCCGTCACTCGTATGACAATCGTCTTTATTAATCGTAATATCCTGACACACATCCACCATTTTACGAGTCATGTATCCTGCTTCCGCAGTTTTCAACGCGGTATCAGTAAGTCCTTTACGCGCTCCGTGTGTGTTGATAAAGAATTCCAACACTGAAAGTCCTTCTTTGTATGAAGAAATAACAGGAAGCTCAATCGTATCTCCTTGCGGATTCGTAAGAAGTCCTTTCATACCAATCATTTGGTTTGTTTGAGCCCATGAACCACGAGATCCTGAATCAATAATGTTGAAAATAGGATTTTCTCCTTGCTCAATAAGCGCATGAGGAGCCGTTGCCGCAACCTCTTCTTTTGCGCCATTCCAAATTTGAATGGCACGTGCTTTCTTTTCATCTGCGTCAAAGAATCCTTCTTCATATTGCTGCT
Organism: bacterium; assembly: GCA_021814445.1. Taxonomy (GTDB): domain Bacteria; phylum Patescibacteriota; class Minisyncoccia; order UBA6257; family JAGOQP01; genus JAKBUF01. The sequence goes on along the minus strand of JAKAIF010000001.1, from coordinate 39,996 downwards.
CAATAGCGCGAACTTGTTTGCGCGCTTTTGCCACAATAGCTTCTTTCTCGGCAGGAATACGCAAATCAAAGGTGCTCCAGGTGGTACCTGATAATGCGGCATATCTAAATCCAAGCACTTTAATAGCGTCCAAAAATTCCCATGCGGTATCTAATCCAAGCACATCCACATAGCGCGCCACCAGTTTCTGCAAATTTTTCTTATTCATCAGATCATTCACATAGCCGAGCGCCTCAGGAATAATAGAGTTGAAAATAAGACGTCCTACTGAAGTTTGATCAGCACATAAGGAAGGAATCAGCACCGGTTCGTTGATACGGACCACACCAAATTCAAGAGCCATAAGCGCTTCTGCTTCATCAGAAAAACGATGAATGTGTTCATTATCCGCTTCGCCCACCACCTTGGTAAGATAATAACAACCCAACACGATATCCAATGAAGGAGTCGCAACTGGTTCTCCATTTGAAGGACGAATAATATTTTTTGAAGCAAGCATTCTGTCCCATGCTTCGTTTTGAGCCTCTTTCGAAAGAGGCACATGCACCGCCATTTGGTCACCGTCAAAGTCCGCGTTAAACGCGCTACAGACCATAGGCGGAATACGAATAGCTAAATCTTCAATCAATACGGGCTTAAATGCTTGAATACCCAATCGGTGCAAGGTCGGCGCGCGGTTTAGTAACACCGCTTTATTCTGAATAACTTCTTCTAAAATTTCCCACACTTCTGGAATTCCCTGTTCAATAAGACGGCTCGCATTTTTAATGTTATGCGCCATGCCCCGGTCCAAAAGTTGATTGATAATAAATGGTTTAAATAATTCCAACGCCATCTTTTTTGGAAGACCACATTCATTCAATTTCAAATCTTGTCCCACCACAATAACGGAACGTCCTGAATAATCTACCCGCTTTCCTAATAAGTTTTGACGGAATCGTCCTTGCTTTCCTTTCAAAATATCAGCAAGAGATTTCAAGGGACGATTTTGTGAAGACATTTGTTGGCGTCCAAATCGAGTGGTGTTATCAATTAAAGCATCTACTGCTTCTTGCAACATACGTTTTTCATTTGTCACAATAATTTCTGGCGCACGCAATTCAACCAATTTTTCTAATCGGTTATTGCGGTTGATAACCCGACGATATAAATCGTTTAAGTCAGAACTTGCAAATCGGTTTCCATCCAACGCAACCATAGGACGCAAATCAGGAGGAAGCACCGGAAGTACGGTCATCACCATCCATTCAGGACGAATACCATTTTTATGGAATGACGTAAGCACTCGCAAGCGATGTAATAATTTCTTTTCAATAATATTATCTGATTTCTTACCCAATCGCTCTACCGCTTTTTCGGTTTCCGCAATTTCTTTCTTCAAATTTATCTTTTCCAAAATTTTGCGAATAGCCTCAGCTCCCGTACCCGCTTCAAACACATCTCCCAACTTGCGAGAGAAATCAAAATATTCTAATTCATTAATAACAGTTCCCACCTTAAGCCCCATGAGAAAATCGCGAATCGTTGCATACGATTTTTCCATCTGTTCAAGAGCCTCTCCTTCGTTCTCTTTCTTTCTACTCTTAAATTCAGTCTTGAGGTTTTCAATTGCTTCTAAGCGACGATCTTCATGTACCGAAGTCACAATATAGGCCGCATAATATACCACCTTTTCTAATTTGCTAATCGGCGCATCAAAGAAAATACCAATTTTTGAGTTGCCTGTTTTTAAGAACCAAATGTGAGCCACAGGAGCCGCAAGTTTAATGTGTCCCATGCGTTCACGACGCACAATCGCGCGAGTAACTTCCACACCGCATTTATCACACGTTGTTCCTTTGTATCGCAATCCTTTAAACTTACCGCAATAACATTTGTAATCTTTTGTGGGACCGAAGATACGTTCAGAAAACAATCCATCTTTTTCTGGGCGTTGGGTACGATAGTTTATCGTTTCTGGTTTTGTCACCTCTCCAAACGATGAAGCAACTACTTCTTCAGGAGAAGGAATTTTTAACCGAATATAATCAAAATCAAAAAATGTAGACATAGGTGGAGAAATTATTCGTTAATATCATCTTTTTTAACCGGTTCAATCTTAAATCCAAGCGCGTTGATTTCGTTCGTGAGTACATTAAACGCGGACGGATTGTTTGATGCCCGAATGGGTTCGCCCTTGACGATTGATTCAAATGCGGCGGCGCGTCCCAACACGTCGTCCGATTTTATAGTAAGCATTTCTTGTAACGTATGCGCGGCGCCATATCCTTCAAGCGCCCACACTTCCATTTCTCCAAAACGCTGTCCTCCAAATTGCGCTTTTCCTCCCAATGGCTGTTGTGTCACCAATGAGTATGGTCCAATAGAACGCATGTGAATCTTATCCTCTACTAAGTGATTTAATTTCAACATGTAGATATATCCCACCGTCACGTCTTGATCAAATCGCTTCCCTGTTTGTCCATCATACACAACCATTTTTCCATTTTCAGGATATCCGGCTGTTTGCAATTCTTTTTTAATATCTTCTTCGGTTGCTCCAGTAAACACAGGAGTCACCACACGATATCCAAGCTTATGCGCGGCAAGACCCAAGTGCGTTTCCAACACTTGTCCTAAGTTCATACGAGATGCAACTCCTAACGGATTTAATACAATATCAACAGGAGTTCCATCGGCTAAATACGGCATATCTTCTACTGCGCGAATACGCGAGATAACTCCTTTGTTTCCATGACGTCCGGCAAGTTTATCTCCTGCGCGTACTTTACGTAATTGCGCAACTTCAACCTGAATCTTTTTAATAACCCCAGGATCTAATTTATCTCCGCGTTCACGTGAAAATACTTTAATTCCCACTACGCGTCCTGATTTTCCATGAGGCATATAGAGTGAGGTATCTTTCACGTCACGTGCTTTTTCTCCAAAGATAGAGCGAAGTAATTTTTCTTCTGAGGTAAGTTCCGTTTCTCCTTTTGGTGAAATTTTACCTACAAGAATATCTCCCGCACGCACTTCTGCACCAATACGCACCACTCCTTCTTCATCAAGGTTGCGTAATTTATCTTCTGAAACGTTTGGAATATCTGAGGTAGTTACTTCTGGTCCTAATTTTGTATCACGCACATCGCACGCAAAATCTTCAATATAAATAGACGTAAAACGATCGTGTTGCACCACACGCTCTGAAAGCACAATCGCGTCTTCAAAGTTTCCTCCAAAGAATGGCAAGAATGCGACGAGCAAATTTTGCCCTAATGCTAAGGTTCCATGATCAGTGGATGGTCCATCCGCAATCACTTCCCCTTTCTTTACTTTTTCTCCAGGAAGTAAAATTGGTTTTTGATTGATAGTCGTGTATTGGTTGGAGCGACGAAACTTTTTCATCTCATAAGAATGGATCGTGCCGCTCTTTCCTTTCATGGTAATGGTTTGACCATCTACTTTAGAAATTTCTCCGTCTTCGGGAGCAAGCACCACACGTCCTGAATCATGTGCTACCACATCTTCAAACCCTGTACCCACGAGCGGCATTTGAGGGCGCACTGATGGCACGGCTTGACGTTGCATGTTTGAACCCATGAGCGCGCGGTTCGCGTCATCATGTTCCAAAAACGGAATAATATTTGTTGCGGAGCTTACCACCTGTGTGGGAGAGACATCCATAAAATCAACTTCATCACGCGTACACATACCCGGCTCTCCATTAATACGCGCCTCTACATCTTCATGTTTAATTTTACGATGCGCATCTATTTCAGTTCCTCCTTCAGCAATTTTATATTTTGTTTCTTCGGCGGCGTCCATATATACCACCTCCTCAGTTACCACACCATGTTTAATGCGCACATACGGTGTTTCTAAAAATCCAAGTCTATTCACACGCGCAAAGGTAGACAAGTGAACAATAAGTCCAATGTTTTGTCCTTCAGGAGTTTCAATAGGACAGACACGTCCATAGTGAGAAGTGTGTACATCGCGCACTTCAAAACCTGCACGTTCGCGCGTTAATCCTCCGGGTCCCAACGCCGACAAACGACGTTTATGCTCTAATTCAGCCAATGGATTGATTTGATCCATGAACTGAGAAAGCTGAGATGATACGAGAAATTCACGCACCACAGAAGAGAGCGGCTTCGGGTTAATAAGTTGCATCGGAGTCAACATCGCTGATTCAGTCGTAGACATACGATCTTGAATAATACGACGCATACGAGCAAACCCTACGCGCATACGCCCCTGCAATAATTCTCCCACGCTTCGCACCCGACGATTTGATAAACTATCAATATCATCCGGCATCGCTTTCGGTTCATTATTTAAACGAATAATCTCTTTAATAATAAGCACGAGATCTTCTAAGCGAACTAATTGTGTAGTCACTTTTTCCTTTTCTGAAATTTGTAATCGTTGATTGAATTTGTATCGTCCCACTTCAGACAAACTGAAACGATCGGAACGTTGAAACATGCCATCAATAAGTCCTTTTGCGTTATCTACACTCGCCAAATCTCCGGGGCGCAACCGTTTATACATTTCAATATACGACGCATCCACGTCGTGCGCGACATCTTTTTTGAGAGTGGATTCAATATATTTCACGACACCCGTATCCACCCCTGCAAATACTTTTTTAATTTCTTCATCGGTCGCCATGCCAAATACGCGCAACAATGAGGTGCACGGCACTTTACGATGTTTATCAATTTTTACTTCAATAGACCCATTCGCGTCAGTTTCAAACTCCATCCAACTACCACGATCAGGAATGATTTTTGCACCAAAATACTTTTTTCCTTTAATACCTCGCGCCGTGAAGTTTACCCCTGCGGAACGAATAAACTGAGAAACTACCACACGCTCAACTCCATTCAGCACAAACGTACCTCGGTCAGTCATGACTGGATAATCACCCAAATATACATCTTGTGTCATCTCTCGTTTTGAGGGGAGATGCACTAAACGAACCTTCGCACGCAATGCGGCTTCATAGGTAGACCCTCTTTGCCACGACTCTTCTTCAGAAAACTTTGGTTCATCAAAGGAATATCCTTCAAAAAACAATTCATACTCTTTGCCGGTGTAATCTTTAATAGGAGACACTTCGGCAAACAACTCTTTAATACCATGATCAACAAACCACTTCCACGAATTATTTTGGATCTCTGCCATATAGGGGCGCTTGGCAAAATCACCAAAATGCTTAGAAAACGACTTAACACGTAACGTATGCATAGGGTTCTATGTGGGTTAAAAACGACAATAAAAGACCCCCTTCTCCTCAAAGGGCATCAATATTGTTCATATTAATAATGTAGGTGGCGCAATTTACGCTGGATTTCCCTGCCCGTTGCAGGGCATTGAAATACGATAGAGAATTGCATCACCTGTATAATTACATATCCCATACACCGAGTCAATATTGACATGGGGATAACTTGTGCACTTTCCTCCCTCATGCTCTTTTTCACCCTTTTTCACGATCGTGAAAAAATATGGAAAATAAAAAAGAGATGCAGGGTTATCGAAGATATACTCCCCGCTTTGTATCATGTTCATCAAACGTCTTACTAAAATAAGTTGTTCCTGTCACAGAATCAGAGAGGTAATATAAATATGGACTAGATTGTGGATGAAATGCGGCACGCAAAGAATCTAGAGAGGGGCTTGCGATGGGGGTGGGAGGAAGCCCCTTGCGGGTATAGGTATTAAATAAACCATCTTTTTTGAAATCTTCTCTCGTAAGCGCGCATTCCCCCACCGCACGAAGACACGCTCCATATAAAACAGATGCATCAATTTGAAGAGGCATACCTAACGCAATACGTTTATAAATAATTCCTGCCACCACTTGTTTGTCTGCATAACTTTGTACTTCTTTTTCAAGCAACGATGCCACAATAATTTTGTTGTATAATTCGCGATCAGTATACGACTTCCCCTCAGTCGCAACACGGAGCGCTTTTTCAGAATTCTCAGCAATGGTTTGTAAAACAGTTTGTGGAGTACTTCCACGATAAAATTGATAAGTGTCAGGAGTAAGAAGCCCCTCTAAATTCTCTGCGTACGTACACGGAGAACATGCTGACCGCAATACCGTTGGCATAACAGAGAGCAATGAGTGAGCGGGGATAATGCCTTTCTGAGAAAAAAGAATATCTATATCTTGCAACGTCATACCGGGAACAATAGTCACCCTAACTTCTTGAGGACCAAGCGACAAAATATGAATTAAATCTTTAAAAGAAGTTGATGAAATCTCATAAAGCCCCGGTTTAAAGTCACTAAAATTTCCAGAAAAAAATGTCTGTATTGAAAACCACAGAGGAGAAAGAATGATGTGACGAGCAGATAATCCTTGCGCTATTTTCCACACCCCATCTCCCGAAGCGACCTCAAATATAACTGGGTGAGCTAAAGAAACAGGACTTGTGGCGCGAGCCAAAACAGCAACCGTGCCTCCTACCAAAACGATAAAGATAATTGCAATAATAATGAAACGACGAGAAAACATATGAAATGAGTATTTAGTAGTGAGTAGTAAGTAGTAAGTAAATATCAAGTCTGAGGATACAAATCACTATCCCCTAATCCCTTATTACTTCTCTAATTACTTTTTCACATAAAACGACTGCACCAACCCAATGAGTATTAGATTCACAAGCATACTAGATCCTCCATAACTCACGAACGGAAACGTAACTCCAATAACAGGGATGATACCAATAACCGAGCCAACATTGCAAACAAATTGTATGAAGAATAATACAGCCGTTCCTAAGGTAAGCAGTTTTGCAACATTTCCTTCAACCAACATTCCCATACGCAACAACCGCGTCATAAGCCACACAAACGCCACAAGCACCACACCCGCTCCCACAAGCCCCCCTTCTTCAGTAATCGCGGCAAAAATAAAATCAGTTTGGGCTTCAGGCAAAAATCCCAACTGCGTTTGTGTCCCCTGCCGAAACCCTTGTCCAAAAAGACCACCGGAACCAAGCGCAATTTTTGATTGAATCACATTATAATTTGCTCCCAAGGGATCTTGTTGAGGAGAAAATAATCCAATAATACGATCCTTCTGATACTCCTTAAAAACGGACGTCCACAAAATAATAAAAGCAAGGAGAAAAAATATTCCCGCAACTGCAAGTCTTTTTAGAGGAATCCCAGAGATAAAGAGGAAGCCGAGCCAAATACCCAACACCATAAGAGCCGATCCCATGTCAGGTTGCGCGGCAATAATAAGAGCGGGAATAAGCGCATACAAAAACGATCCAATAATAATTTTCCATCGCGCGATACCCACGTGTCGCTTTGCAAAAAATACCGCAAGCACACAGATAAGCGCCAATTTCGCAAGCTCTGATGGTTGAAACTGAAATGGACCCACGAGCAACCACGCGCGATTTCCATTGATACTGGGCGCAAAGAAAAACGTAATAAGCAAAAGACCGAGAGTTAACGTATAAAAAATATTACTGACACTACTGTGACTAAAGAACGAACGAAAATCCAAAAAAGTAAACAAAACCACAAACGCGCATCCAATCACAATCCACAACACCTGTTTATAAAAAAGCTCGGGACGAGAACTCATCAGAGAAAGAAGCCCAGATCCCAGAAGAAGACCGAGAGCGGCCCATAATTTCCAATCAATATTTCGGGTGAGTGTTTTAAGTAGAGACATGATACAAAAAGTTAAAAATCAAAATCCAAAAGGCAAAATTGAAATTAAAAACTCAAAAATAGAATTCTTAAACTTATCGACTTTTGACTTTAATTTTTGACATTTGACCTTTTAATTTTGAATTAATAGAAATTAACGTTATATACTCATCGTTCCATCGGCTTTAATAGGATACGGCTTCTTCTTTGAGATGTATCGCATATATCCCGCCACCGCAATCATTGCCGCATTATCCTGACAATATGCGAATGGAGGAACAACGACTGAAACATCTCCAAGCTTCTCTTTGAGTAACTCGGGAAGTTTTTTATTAGCCGCCACCCCTCCCCCAACACACACACTCCGAGCACCATACTCTTGAACCACACGAGAAGTTTTTGCAACAATCGGAGCAAATGCCGCATCTTGAAACGACGCGGAAAGATCTTTCTGTAATTGTTCTGATATTTTCGCTTTTTTCGCAACCGCGCGCGGAGAAAAATTTTGAGATATCACGCCTTGTGATTTTAGATAATAGAGTACTGCTGTCTTCAATCCTGCATAACTAAAATTATAATTCTTCTGATGTATCATGGGGTGTGGCAGCGCAATTGCCTGAGCGTTTCCCTCCTTCGCAAGTTGCTCAATAAGAGGACCCCCAGGATACGGCAAATCAAGAAGCCGTGCCACTTTATCAAACGACTCTCCCACCGCATCATCAAGTGTTTCTCCCAATTTTGTATATTTCGTAAGTGATTCCAAAACACCCAAGATTGTATGTCCTCCGCTTACCACCAAAGAAATCATCGGAAACATATTTTCAGTTTTTGGTTTTTTGTTTTCAGTTAGCAAGAAACTGTAGAGGTGTCCCTCTAAGTGATTTACCCCCACCAAATGAATTTTTTCTTCAAAAAAATCTTTATGGATCTCTTGCGCAAATTGTATTCCCGTCCATAATGCCGGCTCAAGCCCAGGCCCAACCGTCACCGCCAAAAGATCTATTTTTTTATCTCGTACTTCTGGTATTTTCTGCATCTCCTTCCATAAAATAGGAAGATTTTTAATATGCTCTCGTTTTGCAAGCATAGGAACCACACCCCCAAAGGGAGCATGAAGCGCTATTTGTGATGCCACGATGTTTTTTTCAACCATAACCACAGGAAATCCAGCGTGTTCCTCAATAGAAACAACTGCAAAAGAGGTCTCATCACAACTCGTTTCAATAGCCAAGATACGCATACACACAAGATACAACGTAAAACAAAAAACTCAAAACAAAAGAGTCTTTTATATTATTTCTCCACAATCACCCCTCCCCCCAGAACAACCCCCTTTCTGTTATAAAACACCACCGACTGACCGGCTGTAGGAAATAGCTTATACGTACGTGAGGGATGAATAGTTAACACACCATCTTTAAAAAATACACGTGCTTGAAATAATGGCTGGCGATATCTCACCCGAGCAAGAACGGTCACTTCTTTTCCCTCTCGTAGCGCAGTTTCAAAACGAGAATCAAGAAAATTCGTTTGTCGCGCATAAAATACAGTAGTTGAGAGAGATGAATCTCCCTCAGGAGCAACGATAAGTGTGTTTGAAATAATGTCGCGTTTTACCACGAATAGTTCATGCCCTGCAGTATTTATGAATCCATGTCGTTGACCCAGGGTATACAACAAAACACCATCATGCGTACCCACCTTTTTACCAGTAACATCAAGCACCTCTCCAGGACCATAGGGAATGTGTTTTTTAAGAAAATCAACAAAAGAAAATTTCCCTAGAAAACAAACACCCTGCGAATCTTTTTTAATCGCCGTAAATAAACCAGCTTTTTTTGCAAGCGCGCGTACACGAGGTTTTTTAAGACCCCCGATAGGAAATAATATTTTAGAAAATCGCTCACGAGGAATCTGCCACAAAAAATATGACTGATCTTTATTATCATCCTTTCCCGCTCGCAATCCATATTTGAATTTAATTGGAAATTGGAAATTAGAAATTAGAAATTCTCTCGCTATGCGAGAGTAGTGTCCACTCGCCACCACGTCAGCTCCCAATTTCATCGCCGCATCATATAAAAGTCCAAATTTTATTTCTGAATTACACACCACATCAGGATTGGGCGTAATTCCCTGCGCATACCCATCTAACAAATAGCGCACCACCCGATCATAATATTCTTGCTCAAAATCTAATACATAAAACGGTATACCCAACGTATCAGCCACACGTCGCGCATCATGCGCCTCTCTATCTTGGCATCCATCTACATTATATCCGCGCACAAAAATACCAAACACATCGTGCCCTTGTTTTTTAAGCAGATACGCCGCAACCGACGAATCTACTCCGCCCGATAACGCCACACAAATTTTAAGTTTTCTCCGCTTTAATAAAAACATACGAATAACTAAAAAATAAAGTCACTCCATTCGCCAATTCGCGCGAATTGGCGAATGGAAGAAAAACAAAAAATCATTTTAATAATTCATCACCAATTTTATACGCCTCCCCCGCTCCCATGGTCAATAAAAGCGTCCGCGTATCATTATAACGACGTACTAGAGAAATCGCTTTCTCATATGACGGAACATATATTGTTTCTTTTCCTTTTCGTTTCACCGAAAGTGCTTTCACTAATTTTTGAGATGAAATTGCTGGATCTTTTTTCTCCCGCGCCGCATAAATAGGAAGTATATACACTATATCGGGAGATACTAATTGCTTTACAAAATCTTTAAACAAAAGCTTCGTGCGAGAATATAAATGCGGTTGAAATACACATACAATTTTTTTATCAATAAAATGCTCATGAACAGCGCGTAACGTCGCCGCAATCTCCGTTGGATGATGCGCATAATCCTCATACACCATCATCCCTTTTCTGGTGACTCCTTTGTATTCTAACCGGCGCGCAGTTCCAGAAAAAGAAGATAGTGCTTTATAAATAGTTCCTTTGGGGACATGAATTGTTTTGAGAACCGAAAACGCGACACGCATATTCATCTTATTGTGCTCACCAATAAGTTTTGCATCCTGTGGCGCAATAATAGAACTATAATCAATCACGTGACACGACACGGCCCCTGCCACACGAGCACAATCGGGGTCTTTAAGATTTGTAATTAAATAACCATCGTGAGGAACCTTCTGCGCGAATGCGATAAATGCCTTAATAAGATTTGCTTTTGTTTTGTAATAATCTAAATGATCATTATCTATATTAGTAATTACCGCAATACGAGGATTTAAATCCAAAAATGATCTTCCATATTCACACGCTTCAACTACAAAATAAGCGCTCTTCCCCGCAATAAAATTAGTAGGAATGTCCTTCAATAGACTCCCCACGATAACCGTAGGATCTTTCTTTGCCTGAAGAAGTCCCCACGCAATCATTCCTGTAGTAGTTGTCTTTCCATGAGATCCCGCAACCGCAATGGTATACATATCTGCCGAAATAATTCCCAGCGCCTGCGAATAGGTCACCGTGGGAATTCCCAATGCGCGCGCCCGCACTAATTCTGGATTGCTATCTTCTACCGCCTTAGTATAAACCACCGCCTCAACCTGTTTGGATATATGAGACGCGGAATGTCCTTGCCATACTCGCGCCCCCAATTTCTCTAAATCTTTCACTAGTGGCGAAATAACCGCATCTGATCCAGTAATTTCTTTCTTTTCTAATAAAAACTTCCGCGCAATTGCAGACACCCCAATCCCCCCAATACCAATGAAGTGAATATGTTTTGCGGTTTTTAAAATATGAGAATCCATATACTGACCATACCAGAATTTTTACATGAAAAAAAGCCGCCCACATGGACGGCCCAATTCAGACACAACTTAATTTAATCGCCATCACCACCATCATTATCATTAACAGCGAATGATGACAAAAATAAACTTGGAATGCCCTCTCTCTGAAAAAAGCTGTAAGTCTCTGGAAGAGAAAGTGCTAGAGAATAATACCAGTCATACCGAAACTCTTCTTCATCAAAAACTTGAAACCCTATTTCCCCTGCAAGGGAAATAATCTCATTAAATTTTTGCTTTAACGACTCCACTTCAGAGCTTAATTCATTTCTTTTCCCAATGAGATAATGAACAAGGTATTCTCTAGAAGAATTCCCTAATTTTGCTTTTTTCCCGAACGATTCAGAGAATTTTTCTCTTAGAAAAACTTGGTCTCTATGGAAAATAGCGTGTAATCGTGTTGCAATAATCTGAAGGGTAAGATCAATAACATACTGTACCACACAATAGTCATCTAAAAGATTCCCATTTTTTGCATCAGCTATTTTACGATAAAAATTTAACTGCACTTCATTAATTACATACTTCTCATACCGCTCATACTCAGAAAATGGTATTTCTGAAAGATGGTTAAAAATAACCTCTCTTAATTTTGTCGCTTTTTCTTTTAACTCTTCCATCTTATTCTCCTTTTTTCAGCCGTTTCATGGGCATGGAGTTGTGGCCATCAATACGATGTATCTAAGCGCTTGCTCAGAAACCACTGCATTCTCAAGTATTTACTTGTAGTTTGCTGACTATATTATAACACACGAAATACCATAAAGTCAATATATAAAAACAGCTCATTTCTGATGCTGTTTTTATATTCTCTCTAAACTATCCCCTAGCCCCTAGCCCCTAGTCACCCGCTTCGACTCGCGTCCAGCGAGGCGAGCTAATTACTACTTCTGCACCCGTTCTACATATTCTCCTGTTTCCGTATTCACGCGTATCACATCTCCTTCATTCACAAACATGGGGGTGTTCACCATCGCTCCTGTTTCCAATACTACTTGTTTATTTCCTCCCTGCGCAGTATTTCCCTTTATAGCGGGGGGAGCTTCAGTCACCAAAAATTCCATTTTAATAGGAAGCTGTACCCCAATAATTTTTTCTCCAAATTTCACCGTGGTCACTTCGCTATTCGGTTTCAAAAACTGAGCCGATAAACCAAGGTCAGTCTCAGGAAGCATAAATCTATTTTTGGGATTTCCTTTTTCACAAAACCAAAATTCTCCCTTTCCTTTATACAAAAAAGTAGACGGAATACGATCTAATTCAGCCTCTTCAAATTCATCACTAGATTGAAACGAGGTTTCTTTTACTTTTCCACTCGCCAACTCACGCATTTTTACCTTCATAACTGGCTTGCGTTGTTGCATGCGCAAAAAATCCGCGGATAAAATTTCATACGCCGATCCCTCATAGACAATCACATGTCCTTTTCTTACTTCATTATATGCCAACATATCTAAAAATTTTCTAATTACTAATTTTTATATACCATGCGTTATTCTTTTTTCTCCCCTTCTTCATTTGGTTTTTGACGCAACGAGGTTCGAATAATATCTTTCAATGCATCCACGTTCATGCGTTCTTCAATAGGCTTTCTTTCTTTTTGAGTAGAGGGGGTGTGCTCATGTTCGTGTTTTCTCTGCATTGTAGCGGGTAATTCCTTTTTAAGCACTTCGTGCAAGGAACGTTCGTCGCGACGAGCAACCATATCATGCGCCTTATCTCCCTCAGCGCCATAATAGTCAGCGCGAATCTTCTCATCAACAATCTCTCGCGCAATAGAATACTTAGACCGTGAAGACTGGAGGATGGTATCAAAAAGAGATGGCACAGGCAAGGGCGGCGGCGGAAGCGTCTTTGCAGAAAAAGGACGAGAGGAAACACCATCCACCATAATACGTGCGTAAATATGGGCATTCGGCAGGTTCACAAAATCGCTCGCCAAAAATTCTTCAAAAAATTCTTTTTCCAAAAACTCAGCATCATCAGCTCCCACACGAAACGCAATCATAGTTCCCACGTTACCAAAAATAGCATCGCGAACTTTCGTGTTTTTTTCTTGTTCCAATTGCGCAATATATTGGTGCGCCACAATAAGCGAAAGACGATACTTCCGCGCCTCAGATAAAATAGTGGCAAATGATTCAGTTGCAAAGTTTTGGAACTCATCCACATACAAAAAGAAATCTTTACGTTGCGACATGGGAATATCCACCCGAGACATGGCGGCTAACTGTAATTTTGTAATAAGCATCGCTCCCAATAAGTTAGAGTTGTCTTCTCCAATCTTTCCCTTAGACAAATTTACAATAATAATTTTGCCATCATCCATCGCTTGGCGAAAATCAAAAGAAGATTTTACTTGTCCAATAATACTGCGAATAAGCGGATTGGTAACAAATTGTCCAATTTTATTTTGAATAGCCGCGACTCCCTCAGTTTCCAATTTCTGTGTATATTTCGCAAACTCATCAACCCAAAACGATCGCACGCTCGGGTCTTGCAGGTCATTCACAATCTTACGACGAAATTCTTTATCAGAATACATCTTCATAACCCCCAACAACGTTGAGCCAGGGTATTCCAAAAGCGCCAACAGGGTGTTATTTAAAATATATTCCATACGTGCAGACCACGCATCAGGCCAGATTTTCTTAAATACCGACATGAGTCCCGAAGCAACCAAATGACGCATATCAAAATCAACCCGCTCTAACGGATTAAAGGCAACAGGAAAATTAATATCTGCGGGGTTAATATAAATAACATCATCCACACGCTCCTCAGGAATAAAGTGTAAAATTTCTTCTGCGGTTTCTCCATGCGGATCCACAAAGCACACCCCATGTCCTGCCTTCACATCGGAAATCACCATGTTCAAAAGTAAGGTACTTTTCCCCGTTCCTGACTTACCAATAATATACGTATGCTGACGACGGTCGGCGAGTTTAATACCAAACGTACGTTCTTGATTACGAAAATTTGTTTTTCCTAAATACAATACATTGTCTGCCATAATAAATTTCTACTTCAAAAATATATAGTAGCACGTTCATGCGCGCGACACGACTATTCCAGTGGTAAATTGGGCGGAGGACTACCTCTGCGTGAATCAATTTTTTGCAAACGCGGGGCTCGCGTCACATTCGCAGGTGCATGAAATAAGGTGGCAAGCTCTTCAGTATTTAATACAGGCATTTTTTCATCAGCCATACGATTAGACACGCCAAAATAACGAGCCACATATGAATCATAAATCATACGCTTCTTAGAAAGCACCACTGATTTTTTATACCAGGGGAAAATCTTTCCTGGAATTCCAGCGTAGAATGGCATGGCGGTTGGCTTTAATGCATTCATGGTCTGCGTATTAAATTGTTGAAAGGCCGCCATAACGGTTGTCCAGTTTTGACCGTCAAAAGTATCTTTTTTATCAATATAAATAAACCGCATCGTCATCTCAAACACATGTTTTGAAACCTTATTTTCAATGGCCTTGATAACATCTTTCGTATTTGTAGAAACGCCCGACATATTTAAAATACCCGCCTCATTCGCTTTTACTCCTTTCTTTTCCAAAAGATCCTTCACTTCTTTCTCGGCATCTTTCACAATATCAACTCCCGTTGGTTTTCCCGCAGGACTCACCAAAAGTTGAATCCAAATTTGTTCTTCTCCTTTCAACTTAGACATAATTTCAAGGAGCGGAGAAAGCGGATCAATACCTTTTTCATTTTTTAAATCGTTTCGTTCTTCAAAAAAATCATAGGTCCGAATAGGGTACGGGCTTTCTTTTGCTAATTCAAAGGCCGCACCAAAAATATCGTACGCGTCATTAGGAAGCAAAGACGGCATCTCAGCGGTGTAATCATGTCCTTGGGTAATTTCAGCTTCTGGATACTGCGCATACAAAGCCGCCTCAACCATATTACGTCGCGCAGTCGGAAGACGAATGAAAAAATGAATACCATCGGCGCGTCCCACGATTTCAAAAGAAATCCACAGTTCTACCTTTCCATCTAAATATTTATCAAATGATTTAATACCAAATGAGTAGATACCATAGAGCGTGGTAAAGACGTGCTCCATAGATTTTGGAGTGCGCACATTATCCGCAGGAAAACGAACTTCAAGCATCTCCCATTTTACGTTCTTTAAAAATTCACTGCGTATATAAAACAAACGCACCTTCCAAAAAAGCGCAATAAAAAATATGGGAACAATAAACCACGCAACCGTAGAGAGCGTCTGATAAAAACTCGCAAATGCAATAGTTAAGAATCCACCCATGCTGGTACTATAAGCTTTATTATTCGTATTAAGATAATACTATCATTTTTATACCAAAATATCACCCCATAAACAGAGCAGACTCAAAGAAGAGAGCGCCACAAGCATCTTTATGCAAGATGATAGTTTCCGTTATTTTTCTTGAAAAACTTTTTATTTTGTAAGTTAAGAAAGATGGTGTTGTGTTTGAGCACCCGTTCACGTGAAACCAGCTGTACTAATTTATCAAGTCCCATAGGGCCATTCTTCTTCAAAAGACGCAATAAGACATCTCGCGTATTTCCTGGTTCAATACCAAATTCACGCAAAGAATATAATCCCCGTCCCACAAGCACAAAACGATCACTCGCTTTAATAAGTTCATTGTGCACGGTTTGTGGGTGCGCTTTCTTTGCATCAAATTTCACTTTATTAATTTCTTGAGCTATTTCACGAAAATGCATGGGGGCCTTTCGCTTCTTTAAGACAAGATAGGCTTTATCACGAATCGTGGTTGGAGTTATTTCGGGCCACTTCGTTAATCCAAAATTACCATAGGGGTTTACACGAAATTCTTTTGAATTTAAGAGAAAGTTTAACGCAATAAATTCTTTCACATTGTGTTGTTTGGTCACTTGCGCAAACAAGGTATCAAATTCATTCCGTTCAATAAGAGCTTCTTTTTTATTTTTAAGAAAGAGTGCCATCTTTTGTATAAAAGATTTCACATCCTTCAAAGCAGTTGTATCGGTATACCAAAACGCATATAACTCATCAGTTTCAGGAAAATAGAGCGGTGATTTAAAAAGAGAAAACAGTAAAGTGATATAAGAACCACTAATCGTTTTATCTTGTAAAACAAGTCTCAAGTCATCAACCAAAAAATCGGCGCGACGCGTGCCTCCTAATAAGGTAATATGACTCAAAGATTTTTTAAGAATATCTTGAATCTCTTTTTGTTCTTGAGCTGCCTTTAATAAGGTGCGTAATGACGCAGCCTCAATTTGGCGAACCCGTTCACGAGTAATGCCATATTTTTCTCCCAAATACGCAAGCGTGCGTACTTGATTTGATCCCAACCCAAACCGCTGCACCACAATATCTTTTTGGCGCTTCGGAAGAGAAGAAACAATTGTATCTAATAAAACTTTGAGTGTCATAATTTTGAATACGTTTAGTATATATAATAATCACCAATACCGTTCATATAGTATACCACATTATCGGGGTATCCTGCAAGGTTTTGACTATTTCTTTATATCAAACTTATGCCAAAGAGTCAAGAGGGGGCTCGCAATGAAGATAGAAGAGTAGGTTCCAAAGATAGTACCCACAAGCAAAACCCCAGTAAATACGCGCAAATTAGCTGGTCCAAAGATAAGGAGGGCTACCAACATGAGAACAAGCGTTAACGAAGTATTAATAGAGCGTGCCATGGTTTGCACAATACTTTCGTTTACGGTGAAATCAAATGGTTGCTTCCCTGCGCGATGCACTAAGAGATTTTCGCGGATACGATCAAACACCACAATGGTATCATGCACCGAAAATCCAATGATCACGAGAATTGCCACCACAAAGTTTGTATCAATTTCAATACCATGTGTTTTTCCCAATATAGCCAAGATTCCCATAGGGATAATGGCATCATGAAATAATGCAATCAACGTTGCAATACCATATTTCCATGAAGCAACAGGATGAGAGATCTTACGAAATGAAAACGCGATATATAATGAGATACCCAAGAGAACAAGAATACCCGCCCAGATGGCGCGAGAGCGTAACTGCTCCCCTATCGTAGGACCAATAGATTGAAACTGCATCTCTTCAACAGAAGAAAATGAATTTTTTAAAACTCCAGAAAGTCGTTGATGATCCGCTTCACTCAATGGTTGTGTTTTTATCAAAAACGAATCAGAAGTAAGTTCTTTATATACCACAGGGCTTTCTACGCCCCCCGTGTTCGCAAGCACGTCGCGGATGCCTTGTTCACTCACCGCTTGTGATTGATTGCTGATGCGTACCTGCCACAACGTTCCCCCGGTAAAATCAATCGCAGGACGAAATCCAAAAATCAATAAACAAGCAATACTTGCGAAAACCAAGAGAGCCGACACAGAAAGAAAAATTCCTCTATAACGAATAATGTTCATAGTATTATTGTGCTTTATTTATATTACGAGATGTCGACACGTTTCTTGAAAAGAGCGTCATAAGACTTCGAGTGACCGTGATTGCGGTAAACATGCTCACTAATACTCCGAGTAATAACGTAAGCGCGAGTCCTTTCACAAATCCAGAGGTTAAGTTGAAAAGAATAAGTGTCGTAATAATAGTACTCACATTTGAATCGCGAATGGCTGACCACGCACGACGAAATCCTTCACGCATCGCGGCGGTTGGATCCAATCCCCTGCGCAATTCTTCTTTGGTGCGTTCAAAGATAAGCACATTCGCATCAACTGCCATACCGATAGAAAGAAGGAACCCAGCGATACCCGCCAATGACATCGTCACAAATAATTTAAAGATGGTAAGAGAAATCACAATATAGATAACTAATGCAATACACGCGAGAAATCCACGCCAATGATAATAGAACACCATGAATAACATCACGAGAATTGTTCCAATAAGTCCCGCAAATAAGGAACGATTTAATGAATCAATACCCAAACTTGCCCCCACGGTTTGCTGATTGATAAGGGTAATAGGCGCTGGCAATGCTCCCGCATTTATGTTTTGCGCAAGTGATTTAGCTTCATCAATAGTAAACTTTCCATTAATAACTGCGTTCCCGGAAGGAATTTTTTCATTCACCACAGGCGCGCTAATTAAATTATTATCCACGAAAATTCCAATCTGCTTTCCAATATTTTGCTCAGTCAATTTCGCAAATAAATCTCCACCCTCGCTCGTAAACTGTAGCTGCACTTGAGGTTGTGAGGTTTGCTGACTAAATGAAAGAGAGGCCGCTTTAATATATTGCCCCTTTAATTCAGTAGGGATCCACTCGGGAGTTCCTGATGCGTTTGTCGCGCCGATGGTTCTAAAATCCAAAAAGGGTGTCTGTCCAATTTGTTTAATGGCTTCATTGACATCAGAGATACCCGCAAGATCAATCACGAGAAATTGTTCTCCATTTGATTGAGAAATGGCAACCTGTGGTTCTTTTACTCCAAAAGTGTTCACGCGTTTCTCAATGACATCGCGAAGTCCCGCAAGCGTATCGGAGATTGCGGTACCCTGAATAGCAGAGGTGTCAATCTTATACGTTAAGTGAGACCCTCCCACAAGATCCAATCCCAACTTCCAAGGAGACCATGAACTTATAGACTGTGACCACGGAGCGGGATATACAAAAAAGACCCCCAGCACCGTAATAATTCCAACAATGGCAAGTAGCCATCCTGCATTTCGTTTATTCATATTAAAAATAACATATCACAAAAGAACAAAAAATCAACAGAAACACAAAAAGAAAAAAGAGTGCGAATGCACTCTTTTTTCTATAGTATCCCTGTTTCCTCACGAGACAAGGATTATGGATACAGTATGACGTATTTTATTTTTTTCTGCAAGCAATCTTTAGTGCACATGAAAAACAAAAATCTTCCGACGAGCACAGAGGTTGTTTCTTATCTTTTCAGTTTGTCTAAAATAAATTCAAAAGGCCAAAGTTTTTGACGATCGTCAAAAACTTTGGCTTCTGTAAATTGGATTGAAATAGTGTAGTTTCCCCAAAATAATTATTTCCTTCTTGCTCCCATCCACAAACGTTTTCCATCTAATTTTGTGTCAACTTCCACATCAAACTTTTCCATCTTTCCAATCGTCAGCACACGCGCGCCCACTTCTTTTTTAATAAACGCCTCATGAGTGCGAACCAAAGACTCAATATCAGAGGTGCTCTCAAGTGCCAAGATAATAGTATCTTTTGGCACATAGCCCGCATCTTGTCGCAGCTCTTGTATTGCGCGAGTCAGTTCTCTCAAAAGTCCTTCTGTCTTTAACTCGGGCGTAATAGTAGTATCAAGAACAAATTTTTCGCCCCCCGCAAGATCTGCAGAAAAAACAATTTCTTTTACATTTACCTCATCACAAATAATATCAATAATATCTTGTACAAACGATCCGCGTGGTTTTTTCCCCTGAATCGTCAGCCGTGCAAGAGGCTGGCGGACTTTTAATTGTAGTTCTGCTCGTTTTGCAAGCACCCCACTCGCAATATCGCGTGCCCACGACATAACCGAAACCACACCCTCATCAGACGCCTTCACGGGATACAGCGGAAATGATTCTAAATGAACAGAATCTTTTTTAGCAAAAGTATGATCTTTTTTGAGTGATTGATAGATACTTTCAGCAAAAAATGGGGTGAAGGGAGCGAGCACCTTCGAAAATTGCAAGAGAGTATAGGCAAGCACCTGAGAAGCCTCTTGTAATTCTTTGCTATTCTCTGGTTTTTGGAATCGGCGACGTGAACGACGAATATACCATCGAGAGAGATCATCAATAAATAATTCTATCGCGCTCGTTGCTCTCGTAATATCATATGCATCCATGGCAGCAGAAACATCACGGGTAAGAATAGCAAGACGCGCTAAAATCCATTTGTCTAATATATGTGCTGATGCGGGCACGGAAGCAAGATTTCGTTTATCTGCTCCATACATTTTCAAAAATGCAAATGAGTTATATATAACCATAAGCGTACGACGGAACGCTTGTGCAACTTCATTTTCATCAAAATTCTTTGCATCCCCTGGCGCATTTACGGTATAAAAATACCATCGGATAGAATCCACTCCGTACTTTTGTATCAGAGCCCACGGATCAACAATATTTCCTTTTGATTTAGACATCTTTTGTCCATTCTTATCATGAATAAGCCCAAGACAAATAACATTCTTGTAGGGAGTAGGGAGATCTAACGCCGTTGCAACCGCAAGTAAGGTATAAAACCACCCTCGCGTTTGATCCACCGCTTCAGAAATATAATCCGCTGGAAAGTTTTCTAATTTCTGTAGTTTTGAATTTAATTTTTGAGTTTGCTCAAATGGCCAATGATTTTGAGCAAGCGGCATAGATCCAGAATCAAACCACACATCAACAACCTCCTTCACCCGATACATAGGAGCAGAACACTGCGCGCATGGAAAAGTAATCACATCAATATACGGGCGATGCATATCTCCCAATCCTTGTTCATTACGAGGAAACGAAACAAATTCCCGAGACATAGTTTGGGCCGTTTTTATAAAACCACCATCTGCTTGTTTCTTTAATGCAATACTTTCTTCCTGACTTCGCCCAGAAAGAACAGCTTCAAGCATCCACAAGGCATCTTCATGACTAATTATTAACACCGTTTTACCTTTATAGGTTTTCAAAATATCTTGAGTAAATTCATTCATTCGTTGAGCCACAGAGGAAAGAGTTTCGCCCCCCTCTGGAGCCTTCATAAATTTTGCCTCATAGTCAGAGAAGAGAGCGTTATATCTATCAATTGACTGCCCTTCAAGTTCTCCAAAAGAAATTTCTCTTAATCGTTTATCAATAATTATTTTCGTTCCAATAACACCTGAAACGATTTGGGCTGTTTGATGCGTGCGATAAAAATCAGAACAGAGAATAACATCAATACCTTTTTGAGCTAATTTTTTAGCTGTACGTTTCACTTCTAACTCCCCCTTTTTAGTAAGTGGGTATTGAAGACTTTTCTTTACATCCCCATTCGTAATACGTTTCACGTTATGAAGCGATCCTCCATGACGCATGAGAATAAAATTCGTAATATGTTTTGGTTGTGTGGCAATCAACTCTTCTTTAGATCCAATAACCTGGGTATGCGCGCACTGTGAGCAACGCCATACGGGAAGCGGCGTACCCCAATAACGTTCACGAGAAAAATTCCAATCTTTTACGTCTTTCAACCATTCACCGAAACGTCCTTGCTTAATATGACTCGGAATCCAATTTACCTCTTCATTTGAAGCAAGTAATTTTTTCTTGAGCTTCGTCATCTCCACAAACCATGACGTGCGTGCGTAATACAACAATGGGGTACCACAGCGCCAACAATAGGGATATTCATGCTCATACGGAACAATCGCGAGAAGCGCATTATGTTTTTGCAAATGCTCAAAAATAATTTTTTCTGTTTCTCCACTTTTTACAAAACGTCCCGCAAGATCAGGAACGCCTACAATAAATTTTCCCGCTTCATCTACGGTATGATACTGCGGAAGTCTTATTTTCTTTCCAAGTTCATAATCGTCTTCTCCATACATGACCGCGGTATGCACCACTCCCGTGCCATCGGTCGTGGTCACAAAATCCGCCGCATATATTTTATACGCCGTCTCTGATTTTTTAAATTCTGAGATATGGAACAATGGTTCATATGAAAAGCCCACAAGATCCTTTCCTAAAATATGTTTGTGGACTGTTTCAATGCGCTCATGAGGAAAAACAGCGCGCACTAAATCTGAGGCAAGAATATATACTTCTGACTTCCCCTCAACGCGAATTGCATCATATAGAATGTGTTCCCCAACTGCGAGAGCCACGTTCCCCGGTAACGTCCACGGAGTCGTTGTCCACGATAAAATATAAGTATTTTCACCTATTTTGAGTTTCGGATTTGAGCTTTTGAATTTTGAATTCTGAATTTTGAATTTAATATATACCGATTTATCAGTTACGGTTTTATATCCTTGCGCGATTTCATGAGAGGAGAGCGCAGTACCACAGCGCGGACACCACGGCACCACCTTATGTCCTTCGTAGAGAAGTCCCTTGAGAGACATTTGTTTAATAATCCACCACAAGGACTCAATATAATTATTATGATAGGTCACATAGGGGTTCTCCATGTCTAACCAAAATCCAATACGCTCAGTTAATTTTTCAAACTCAGACTTATGTACTCCAGCCGATTCTCTGCACTTTTGATTGAAAGCAGAGATACCATACGCCTCAATATCTTTTTTAGAAGAAAGTTCTAATTGTTTTTCAACTTGTAGTTCTACAGGGAGTCCATGGGTATCCCATCCCGCCTTACGAGGTACCACAAAGCCTTGCATCGTCTTATAGCGAACAAAAACATCTTTAAAAACTCGCGCAAGAACATGGTGTATCCCCGGGCGTCCATTCGCAGTTGGAGGGCCTTCCCAAAAATTGAACCGCTTTACCTTTTTACCCTTTGCAGGAGTGATAGACTTTTTAAAAATTCCACGCTCTTTCCAGAGTGCAAGCACTTTTTCCTCTATCTCAGGGAGATTGAATGATTTAACGTTTCGAAGCATTCTTATAAGATAGCGAAAAAAGGGCAAAATGTGAAGTTTTATAAAAAAAGAACGCGAAATTTCGCGCTCAAATAGAAACAGAGTAGAGATATCCCCCTCTACAACAAAAACCAAATAAAAGGGCTTCTTGATCTTTCTGGAAAAAGAGCAACTCGTTTTCCAGAGATAAGAGGGTCTATAAACTGCCGAGAATCAACTCCTGCAGATTCATCGGTGGTAATAGCAATATCAAAATCAGCACCTCTCCACGGAAACATGTCCTTAAAACCAACTATAATTCCGTGAGGGGTTATCGCCGAGACCACAGAGGGTGACGAGGCGGTATTGAAAGATTTTTTTAAAACAAATGGAAGAATCTCTTCCATATTCTTGAATCTCATAGATAATCCTTTCTTTTTATTTATAAAAATATGTAAGTGAGCAATTAGTATTTAAACACAAAAATATAAAAATAGCAAGGTATAGATATCCACAGGAGAACAACGATTAAAAACAGCACACAAAGAAAAGCCCGCGATAAGACGGGCTTAAAAATAACTTTATACAAAAAATAAATAAATTATACATGGATACGTTTCTGTAACTTTTTAATACGCTGCTCTGATTCAGTAATGACCTCCTGCGCTTCAGTGATATTAAGGAGGGCATCCAAATGAGGCAAGAGTTTTTTAAGCAACTCAATTTGTTTTTCAAAAACACCCAAGGGACCACTCATAGAAAATGGAGAATCTTCCAAGCCTATGAGGTTTTGATCAAACAAATAGAGAAGGCGAAGGAAGTATGCATTTGAAGCATAGAACATATCAGAGGTATTCTTTTCAATACTTCTCCGACGCTGTTCTCTTCTCATCTCTGATTCCGACTCTGTGACAAACATATCCACAAGAGAAGTTTGTCCACTGTGTAGATCAGTGAGATATTTTTTGACCGTTGTCCGAAATGCTTCAACATTCTGAGTATGTAGAGCGGACCGAATAAACCAATCCTTTAGTAGTTCCCCCTCAATACCCGCAGCTTGGAGGCGCGCAAGTTCACACGCAATACCATATTGTAGTGTTCTATTGAACACACAATCTTGGATATATTGTGGAAGCTTTGCAAAACGCAACGCAGTGGTAACAACCTGCGAGCTTCGCCCCACTTTTCGGGCAAATTCAGCAACCGTAATACCACTTTTTGTTTCGTGGAGAAACCTATAATACCGGTGATAAAAGATCGCTTCTTCCTCGGGCTTCACGGGGTCGTTTGTATTTTCGCTCCCCTGAAGGTCAATAAGATCTTCCAAATTCATCCGAGGGCAAACGGTTGACCGAATAAAATCAAAGCCACTAATAGCACGTGTATGCAATAATCTATACGCGCGCATGCGTCGCTCACCAGAAACAAGAATAAGATATAAGCCATCCGAACAAACAAGATCCTCAACAACAACATGAGACTCATGGACCGTATTAATAATTTCAACATACTTCCGAGTCTCGTCTAAACTGAGTTCTGCGACGGTAACAGGATGAATTAATCCATTCCGAAAGATGCTATCTGCAAGTTCATCAATCTTTTCAAACGTTCTCCTCATTTGAGGAAGAACATTAATAGACTGAGGATTGAGGTAGCGTTCATCTGCCTTGTATTGTGCATCCAAAATATACCTCTCTATTTATTTTTAATTAATTTATTTCAATATTACTGCCTATACTCTGAAACAAGTGGCGGCAAAAAGCAAGTTTGACATAATAAAAGAGCTGGGGGTTACCCAGCTCCATAAATCCTCCGTGATGAAATTCAGCTTTGTCGTTGTTTCTTATCGCGGAACGGAATATAACCAAAAGTATCTCCCAGCAAGGTTTTCAACCAATTAAGAACAACTGCGGAGACAGTTGATCCACCCGCTGAAACAAAAAAGCCTGTATCCGTACGCCCGTGATCTGGAACATTTTTAGCAATAACCCATCCTCCATGAGGCCCATCCTTGTATCCAAGCTCCAACTCTTCATGGATAAAATGCTGGACACCGTCCATATGTGTCGGCGGAATTATTGGATTTTCAGAAATAACAAGCAACACATAAACTTTTTTCATGTGGTCACCTTTCTTATTAGTTATGGTTATGAAAAGAAATTTGTTTAGCTTTGATTTACTAAAATAACAATAACACTAAAATAAACCAACGTCAATATATTAAAATACGGGGAGATTTCACATCGCACTTCGTGTTCTTTAAAGACTAGGCGGGGAGATTGGTCTCGCCTCTCGTCACACCGTCACAAAATACGGGGAGATTTCACATTGTCGCTTCATTCCATAATAAAGGCGGGGAGATTGGCTACAAGTAAATTTTTCTTCCGAAAAATTTCTCGCAGCCCGCCCCTCGCGGTGCTCCTCGCCACCTCGCTCGTCGCACAACGCTGCGGTCTTCAATCCTCCCACGCACAACAAGCAGTTGTTGTGCTCGCCTCTCCACAAATATAAATCCCCCTTTCGGGGGTTTATATTTGTGGAGGCGGGGAGATTGAACTCCCGTCCAAGAATAGTTTCAAAAACCGTCTACACGCTTAGTTGGATACCCCTTCGCATAAAGCTACGGAGTACAGGCAACAATAGTTTGGTTTGAATATTTAGCCATGATCTACAAACCAATCAATCATGGCGATTCTTATATATAACACCGGCGGAATCCCTATAAGAAGTCAGGAGCCGATGCCTTTCACAAAAGGAAAGGTAACCCGTGTTTGTTCTTAGGCAAACGCGAGAGCCATAGGTTTGGCAATTATTGGTTTGATTGGTTTACAAGACAATCAGCTTGGCATGCAAGTTTCTAAAACGCACCCCTGTCAAAGCGTACGCCCCCATATATAATTCTCAATGTCCACAGCGTTTATCTGCCCTTAGTAAAACGATCTATGTCACGTTTTGTTTCTCGTTTTTTTATGGTTTCGCGTTTATCGCGTTGTTTCTTTCCACGCGCCAACGCTACTTCAATTTTTATTCTACCACTTTTTTCACGTATTTGCAAGGGTATCAGAGAAAACCCTTTTTCTCTCGTTTTTTCAAACAATTCCCCTATCTCCTTTTTTTGAAGAAGCAGTTTCCGCGCGCGCAAGGGATCATATTCAGTATGCATATTTTTCTCCTGATACGGCGCAATATGCGCATTCACCAACCACGCCTCTCCCCCATACACCTTCACATAGGAACCAAGGAGCGACGCCTTCCCCGCACGTATTGCTTTTACCTCTCCCCCAGACAACACTAAACCCGCCTGATACGTTTCAAGGATTTCATACTCCATGCGCGCCTTTCTGTTTTGGATTGATTCCATACAATAACAGTACCGTATTTTTTAGCGCACCACAAGAAAAATAGAACGAGAAGAAACAACGCAAGAGCATAAGTATTGCTATATCAATATAAATGTGCTATTGTATAACTAGAAAATTTAAACTAATTTAAAAAAACGAAAGGAAACCATTTTATGGCACTTGTAGAAAGAGAAACATCTCTAGAGTATTTTGATAAGAAAGGCATTAGTTTTCTCACTATGCTGGAGACACTGGAGAAATATCTCAACATATCCCTCTCCGGTGAGGTTATTGCGTATGAGCTAGATCCGGGGATGATCGCATTGGATATAGAATATATTCGCCATGCGGTCACGTTCTTTAAGAGTGCCGCTATCGCGCTGAGTCTTGAATTGAAGCATTTTGAAAAGATCATGTTTCAACAAGATTCTTTTGAAAGGGCGTTAAAAACGTTCAAGAACTTCTTCGTTGCAGAAGAAGACGCGATAAAATTAGCACTCGCAAAAAAACTACTGGAATTTTCAAAGAGATTAGAGGGTGATTTAGTGAATAAATCAAACTCTAAGCATTTCTTGAGTCAAGAAGAGCTCGCTCGCCTCTTGGAATTTGTAAGAGGAGCTCAAAAGATAGCCGCGTGAACAACGTGTTCCACAATTTTCTAAACCATCCCGCCCTCTCCAGGGTGGGTTTTTTATATTTGACACTTATCCGCATAAAATGCTATTGTTTTGTGGTAAGTAACGTTCAAAACATATAATTATAAAACGAGTAAACATCAACGAGCAGATACGGGCAACCCAACTGCGCGTCATAGATGATCAAGGACAAAACATTGGCGTGATTTCACGTGAGGAAGCGCTTGCACTCGCGCGCGAAAAGGGATTAGATCTCATTGAGGTCACCGCGACCACCAATCCCCCCATCGCCAAACTCATCAGCTATGACAAATTCCGTTATCAACAAGAGAAGGAATATAAGAAGCAGTATGCAAGTCAGAAACAAACTGATTTGAAACAAGTCCGCATCACCAATCGCGCCGCAGAAAACGATTTGCGCATCAAGGCAAAAAAAGTTGATGAATTCCTTGAAAAAGGCCACAAAGTTGAAATTATGCTCGCACTCCGCGGACGTGAGAAAGCAAATGAGGCATGGGCATTTGAACGATTACGATTATTTGTCAGTATGATCACCCCAGAACACAAAGTAAGTGTTGCTCCCAAAAAAGGAGGCCGGGGCATCGTGATGCAAGTTATCAAGAATAAATAACTATTTAGAAAAATGAAAAAATCAATCACCACACGATTTAAAATCACCAAAACAGGAAAGGGGCTTCGTCGCAAAATGGCACAGTGCCATTTCCGCGCAAAAAAGACATCTCTCCAGCAACGTCGTAAAGATGGTAATTTTATAGCGGATAAAAACATCACCAGACGCATAAAATCAAAACCGGGAACGCTCTAAACACTCATTACTAGTTACTAACCACTAATTAATTCACTATGACCAGAGTAAAACGAGGAACCATTGCTCATAAAAAGCGCGAGGCGGTTCTCAAAAAAACAAAAGGATATAAATGGGGTCGCAAATCAAAAGAGAAAGCAGCAAAGGAAGCTCTCTTACATGCGCAATCACGCATGTTGCGTGGACGCAAAGAGAAGAAGCGAAACTATCGCACCCTGTGGCAAGTACGTATTAATGCCGCAGTACGCGCAGAAGGAAGCACCTACAGCAAATTCATCGCCGCATTAAAAGCTCAAAAGATTGTTATTGATAGAAAGATTCTTGCTGAACTTGCGCAAAAACATCCCGAAGCGTTCAAGATGGTGTATAACAAAGCCATGCAAGCAAAATAAATTTTTTACATCAAAATAAAATCCCGCCTATCGCGGGATTTTTAATATAATAAATGAGAAATTTTCCCTATACCCCCTCGGTATGTTTTTGAGGAGTATGTGTGGCACGAGAAACATGAGCAGGAGCTGGCGCTGGATGCATACGCGGAGAGACTTTATTTTTCGCTCCCAAAAAATCATGCGCTTGTTTTAATACTTTTCTATTTTCATTGTTTTTGGGACCCAAAAATATCTGCAGTGCTTCCCGATAGGTAAACCAGCCATATCCCTCAAAGCTTGGCTCAATACGAGGATGTTTCTTTTTTGTTTCAGCAAGATAATAAATAATAGTCTTGAAAACTTTTTGTCCATTCTTAATAAACGTCCAGTTTTCATACGCCTTAAAATAGTCAACAAATTGCAGATCAGCGCGTGTAAAACCAGTTTCTTCGCGTGTTTCTCGCAATGCCGCCATGAAACTACGCTCCTCTGCCTCTATTTTTCCCCGAGGAATTTCCCACTGATTTCGTCCGTGATACAACACTAAAAATCGCGCCTCGTTATTCACACGGCGATAAATAATAACCCCAGAAGAAATCTCCCGTCGTTGAACGCGAGGAGACGTGGTGTGGGATACAGGAGTTTTTTCTTTGATACCTTTGTGATTCGGAACCATCATATATAGTACGAGGGTACCATAAAAAATGGTTCTGCTCAAATATAAAAAAGATGCTCATACATACAGAGCATCTCTCTTCTTTTCACCATACAAGCATCACTATTCAAATATAAAACCACCCTGCGCATCAATATCCACCCGAATAGCCGCGCCCCGGCGTATTTCATTTGAAAGAATTTTTTGAGCAAATATTGCTTTGAGGGATTGATCAATAACTTTTCGTAGGGGGCGCGCACCAAATGCAGGATCATATCCAAGCTCAGCAACCCGATGCACCGCCGCATCAGTTATGGTCATTTGAATGCCATTGGTTTCCTGTAATAATTTCTGTAACGAGGCAAGATTGAGCCGAGCAATTTGTTCAATATGTTCTGGCGCAAGAGGACGAAACACCACAATATCAGAAAAACGATTCAAAAATTCTGGTTTAAATAATTCAGTTAATTTCTTTTTTAATACATCTCCAAATTGTGTCGCAGTTTCCCCTGCTTGGACTCGCTCTTGAATAAAGACTGAGTGTGCATTTGAAGTTGCAATAATAATAGTGTTTTGAAAATCCACGGTGCGTCCCAATGAATCCGTTAAACGTCCATCGTCTAATACCTGCAAGAACAGATTCAAAATATCAGGATGCGCTTTTTCTAATTCATCAAGCAAAATAAGACTATAAGGATGTGTGAGCACTGCTTCAGTAAGTGATCCAGAAACACTTCCATCAGAAGAACCAATAAATCGCGTAATAGATTCTTTCTGTTGATATTCAGACATATCAAACCGAGTCATTAATGAATCAGAACCAAAATTAATTTTTGCAAGCAATTTAGAAAGTTCCGTTTTTCCTACTCCTGTGGGACCCACAAATAAAAACGAGGCAATGGGTCCTCCTTTTCGCGCAAGTCCGCTCCGATACGCGCGTAATGCTTGAGACACCACTTTTACCGCCTCTTCTTGATCTATAAATTGTTTATGAATTTCATCTTCCAAATGCAATAACTTTTCTGCTTCTAATCCAGAAACCGCATGAATAGGTATTTGCACCCGTCGCTCCACCGTTGCAATAACATCGGCGCCTTTGATAACTTTCTCCCCTCGTTGTAATACTCCGGAGACAACTTCAGCTAATAATTCTTGCGCACTTGAAGGAAGAGGTTTTGCATGCAAATATTTTGCCGCCAATATTGCAGACTGACGAATTGCAGAAAAATATATAGTAACTCTATGCTTCTTTTCTAAAAGAAGTGTCGTGTAACTCAACAAACGTACCGTATCAGAAACCGATAATTCATTCACACGAATCGTTTGAAACAGTCCCGCAATAGCAGTGTTGGGCTCTATATATTCTTTCTCTTCGCGAGGATAAGTAGATCCAATAACCGGAAAGATATTGTTGCGTAAAATAGGCATAAGAATATCAGCTAAGAGCACACCTCCCGCCTGTGGTTGTGCAAGCACATGCACATCGGAAATATAGAGGATAATATTTCCTGCCCGCAAAATTTCATCTGCAACGCGAGCCAAGCGCCCCGAGATATCTTCCGCGGAAGCTCCCGCAATCAATTGACTCAATGAGAGAGAAACAACACGCCTATCAAAAAGAGATCCGGGGACCGTATCGGAAATAATTTCAAACGCAAGATGATGTACCAATGTTTCCTTCCCCACGCCCTGTTCCCCAACCAAGAGAACGTTGCGGTTTGCAGATCCAGAGAGCATATCAATCATGCGATGATATTCATCATCATGTCCAATAAGAAATCCTCCCAAGCCACTGCGCACAAGCTCAGTAATGTCTTCAGAAAAATCATCTAATGTCGGCGTCGGGCGCGAGGTAAGCGTACGATTGACCCTATGAGATTTTGTGCGCGATTGAGCCTGAGCAAATCCTCCCAAAGAAGCTGGAACCGATGAGCGAGAAATAAAATCTCCAAACGCAACCGCTTCGGCAATCTCTGGCCCTGTGATACTGAACAAATCAAGCACCTTCGTAATACGGGGGTGAGACATATTCATAAGAGCGGCAAATAAAGCCTCCTCATCTATAATGGGTTTACTCAAAGCGCGCGCGAGTTGTGCCGCTTGCATACACACCATCCCAATACGTTCGGCAAGTTGTGCACGATATGCTTCTTGAGAGAGAGAAGGGGTGGGAAGATTGATGGGTTGGTCTGTTTTTGTTTTTTCATACTCACTGGAAAGCTCATGCGCAAATTCATCAAAAGAAATATCCAGTCGTTCAATAATAACTCGGATCGGATGGTGGGTTGTCGTTAATTGATGTGCAAGCCAACACCAGAGATCACCTCCACGCGTTTCTGTCCGTTCAAGAGCCGCAAGCGCAAGTCGCAACGTACGACGATTCATACAGAGCGCCACGTTATGGTGCGGCACACGTCCTGTGTATAATTCATCAAGCGTATAGTGTGCGCGTCGTATGTGCACAAGATAATCTAAACAAAAACAAAGCAGAAGCATCCCAAACCACTGAATACGAGGTACATCGGAAAGCAAAAACGCGACCGTTGCGCCACCCCACACAATAACAAAAATATTTGAAATGATACGCACGAAAGAACGCGCGAGAGGCGAGAGCAAAAAGAGACGACGATGAAACGTAAACTGAGACGCATCAATAAATGAAAATTGTTTTGGGTGAAAAATATTCATAAAAGATATTATCCAAAAATTCCTCTATACAAAAGGAGAACTGGAAGAACCGCCCATACGACATAAACGCCACAGGCAAAAACACCTGTAATCACATACAAAATACCCCCAAGGCATATTTTTATAAAACGGTATAAAAACCCAAGCACATACCCCACAATATTGCGTTCTTGATATAAAGGTTGAAAGAGAAATCGCACATTAATACGGATAGCCAGCCGTCGCTCACACATACGCAAAAATCGCAACCACGTGCCGTAGATAGCAAGAAATCCATCCACATACCAGTGACGAAAGAATAAGCCAATGCGAAAGACAAAGGTTTTTCCAAGATATAAAGCGACTTGTTGCACCATCTCCATATATATATTCAGTATACCAAAAAATAGATAGAAACGGTATCTCCCACAAAATCTAAATCCGCACCCACACCTCACATCCATCATTCCACATAAGAAAACAAGAAAAAGAGTGGAGAAAAGTATAGAGTAGAAATTAAATAAAAGTTCTTCACAAAGCCAAAGTTTTTGACGATCGTCAAAAACTTTGGCTTTGTGTATTTTGCGTATTCAGTATCAGTATATGTATATGCGAGGCTAATTTTAAATTCACTTTAAACCCGCCTAAAGGCGGGTTTAAAAATACTCAATCAAATTCAAAAAAACAGATCTACCTCAAACTTTCATGAATATTAAGCACTGCCTTCACCGCATCTCCTGCGGCAGTGTTGTTTTGATGATAGAGTCCATCTGTACAATCCCCCGCAGACCAAATTCCCTCACGAGAAGTTTTCATAGTCTTATGATCTACCACAATTTGTCCCCGTTCATTCAAAGTCACTAGATCTTTTACCAGCGTGGTATTGGGTTGATATCCAATCGCCACAAATGCGCCAGAAACAGCCACATCTTCTTCCTGTCCCGTCACAGTGTTGCGCACATGTGCGCGCTCCAAAAATGTAGAACCACTAAATTCAGTCACCACAGTATTCATACGAATAGAAACATGTGGATACGACGCAATTTTTTCTTGATATACCTGATCTCCTCGTAATACCTCAGATCTATTCAAAAGTGTGACGTGTTGCGCATACGGAATAACATCCAGCACCGCCTCAAGCCCACTATTTCCCCCTCCGATCACCAGCGCATCCTTTCCTTTCATAAGAGGCGCATCACAAATAGAACAATAAAACACTCCCTTCCCCTCAAACTGTTTCTCGCCAGGAATATCCAATCGTTTATACGAACTTCCCAAAGCAAGCAAAACTGTTTTTGTTTCAAAAACTTTTCCGGTATGCGTGCGAATACTATATCCTCCTTCCTGAGGAGTAATTTCAGAAACGGTGTGCCCAAGAATAATTTCAATATCTGATTGCGCGCGCAATTGTTTTTCTAATCGTTGCGCAAAATCAAAACCAGACATGGTTTCCACTCCTATAAAATTTTCTATGGATCCAGAGTTAATAGACTGCCCCCCAATATCTTGAGAAATAAGCGCAGTTTTTAATCGCTTGCGCGCCGCGTATACTCCTGCGGCAACGCCCGCAGGCCCCCCTCCCACAATAATCAAATCATACATAGAACAATAGTAAATAATTATTTATTTTTCCGCAGATGGGGCGGGTTGAACACGAAATCCCTTTAACAAGAAGAGGAGCGCGGTAATGAGGGCTCCCGCAATAACCCCAAACCACACCAACCCAATACCAATCAAAATGCCCACTCCCGCTGTTGCCCAAATCACCGCCGCAGTGGTAAGTCCATGCACTCTATTTTCATGTTTCATAATAATTCCCGCTCCTAGAAATCCGATGCCCACCACCACATTTGCGATCACACTCAAAAATCCACTGTTGCGTGCAAGAATATCAGGCACCGCATCTGGAGAAAGTGTAATCACATAGGGCAGAGAAAGCGCAATTAAAGAAAAAAGAGCCGCTCCCCCCGAAACAAGCATAGAAGTACGAATCCCCGCCTCCTTTCCAATATATTCGCGCTCCAAACCAATAAGGCATCCAATCGCAAGTGCGACGATAAACCGCACAATCATTTCTTCAAGTGATAACATAGTAAATACAATTATTAATTTCTAATATCCAATTTCCAAAATGAATCCACAATAACTATATCATTGGATATTAGATATTGGAAATTAGATATTTTTCCCTAGTGCCTCATCAATCGCGCCACGGTCAAATCCCACAATAATTTTTCCATCCATGTCTAATACTGGCACCCCCATTTGGCCCGATTTACGAATCATTTCTGCCGCCGCCTCATCATCTTCTTGCACGTTCACTTCTTTATATGAAGCGCCTTTTTGATCTAAGTAGTCCTTAGCTAATTTGCAATACGGACAGTGTGTTGTTGAATATACAGTAATC
>JAKAIF010000001.1:0-6059 GCA_021814445.1 bacterium | reverse complement strand
TAGTTTTAAGTGTTAAATATTTTGTATTATGTAGTAAGTATAAAATTCCAAATGCCAAAAATTAGAAATTGGTAACCCCGACGCCTTGGTCGGGGCCCCGATCTTACGTCGGGGTTGGATATTTGATATTCAACTGTCCTATCCGCTATCTCTTGTTTTAATAAAGCATCTCATAAATAAAATTTAAAATTAATTATTCAAAATTTAATGGAAATTGGTAATTAGAAATTGGAAATTGCTCATTTGATGAGCATGTCGTATTCCTTCAAATCAAACGCATTCTCCACCTGAACTCCATTAATAAATACGGATGGCGTGGCAATATGGTCCCCTAATAATACTTGCGCATCCTTCAAATATTCATCAGAGGTCGTTGCGTATTTGTTTGAATCAAAGCAGGTCGTAAACGCAAGAGCTTGCAATCCATTTTTCTGCGCGAATCCAATAAAAGCATCACGGGTCAAATTGCCATTATTTTCATTGTTTTTCTTCGCAAGAATTTCAGCGCTTTCTACAGAAAAGATAGCATCATGCATTTTCCAAAACCCCCCTTGTTCCCGTGCACATTGAGCGGCGCGAACAGCTTCAAACGATTCTCCATTCTGACGAGCCCCGTCAATAAATGAAAGGGTTTTCACAATCATCTTTGCTTTCCCCGTATCAATATATTGCGCGCGAATCTTTGGTTCTATTTGGGCAAAAAACATACCGCAGGCACTGCATTGAAAATCCAAGAATTCAACAATCGTAGACGATGCACGTGGATTTCCCAAAATTTCTTCAGAGCGTATCTCTAGTCCACTACGACCATCAGCCGCGGGAATTGTTGTCTGTGTTGCAGGCTGTGAGGAAGATCCTCCACCAAAAACTACCGCAAGTACCACAATAGCAACCCCAAGCACAACGGCGCCACCAATAACCAATCGTTCAAATAAAACCCCCTTCTCGTTTGTATTTTTTTCTTGCATAACATACGATATACTTAATACCAATACGACTTAACCGAAAGTATAAATGATCGTAAAAATAAAGCAAACACTCCTCGCGATAGGCGATATCGCCGCATTATATCTCAGTTTAATTGTGACTCTGTTGATTCGCTACGGGGTTATAAATGATGAATACGTCCATGCGCATCTGGGCCCTTTTTCTATTATCTTCATTCTGTGGATTGCTATTTTTTACATCGTGGGATTGTATGAAATCCGCAACCTGCGCACCACATTCTCATTCATACGAAAATTTGGCATTGGTATCTTTGCGGGAGGCATTAGCTCAATCGTTCTTTTTTACATCATCCCCTATTTTCATATCTCTCCAAAAACAAATCTCGCGCTATTCTTTGTTATATTTATTGTTATAGGGGGAGCCTGGCGTTTACTATTTAACCGCACCATTCGCGTGCCCCAACGACGCGTGGTACTTATTGGTGATGGGAAAGAGATGGACGAACTAAAAACACACATGCAAGAAAATCCGCAGATTGGATATCATGTCATACAACACATTACCACACCGCAGAAAACACACACCATACAAGAACTACGAGAAAATTATCATCCCGACACTATTATTATAAGCGAAACACTACATGCCCCCACGCTCATTAAAGAACTCTCACAAGAATTAGCGCACGGCATAGAGATAACAGATAGCACCACTGCATACCAAATTATATTTAAAAAACTCCCTCTCTCGCAGATGCAAGAGCTATGGCTTATTGCGCGCCTCTCTCGTCCCAAACGTGTGTATGAGACCATTAAACACGTATATGAACCTATATTCGCACTATTACTCTGTATAGCACTCTCACCCTTACTCATACTTATCTATCTCCTCGTTATAAGTACTTCCCGCGGCCCCGGTATCTATAAACAAATCCGCGCAGGAAAAGGAGAACACCTATTTTGGATATATAAATTCCGCACCATGATTGCACATGCAGAAAAAAATGGAGCAGTCTTTGCACAACACCATGATGAGCGCATTACTACGGTTGGGAAATGGTTACGTTTCTCACATCTTGATGAGCTTCCTCAAATTTTTAATGTCATCCGAGGAGATATTTCATTCGTGGGTCCTCGCCCCGAGCGCCCCGAGTTTATTACCCAACTTAAAAAAGAAATCCCCTACTATGAGCTTCGCCATATCGTACACCCAGGTATTACAGGATGGGCACAGGTAAATTACCGAGCCAATGTGGATTTAATAGAAGACACCTATCACAAACTCCAATATGATATGTTTTATATTCAGGAACGATCTTTTATATTTGATATTCTCACCATATTAAAGACCATCAAAATGTTTCTCTTTAACTACAGATAAGAGCATAAGATCTCAACTATTTTAAAAATACGCTCTTGAATAGAGCGTATTTTTATGGTATCGTATATTCAGTTCATAAAATAATTCAATAGGAGAAAAAATGGAGAAGAAAAAAGAGCCGTTTAGAAAAGTCCTCAAAGAGCAGGCGCTGATTGCGGTAAAAGATTACTTTGCAGGAACAGTAATACTATTAGGACTCATGGCGCTTGCGGGAATCTACGACCTCTTTATGAGACCCATGACACTCCTTGGTTTAGACAAAAAACCATGGTTAGCGGTTCTCATTATATTTTCTATCCAAATATTGTTGGGAATCTTGGTTTTCACAATAAAGGATCGCAAAAAAAAGTGGGTAGAAAGATTTACAAAGATTTATAGATACTGGGATGGAAACAATTTCATACTGGGGTCTATCAGCAACCCGTACCAAATAGAACATTCTTACAAGGTAAAAGTACGAGGGAGAACAATATATCGCAAAAGAAGGATAACGGTGGTATTGTTCTCAGAAATTATGGCAGGACCCACAAGCCCAGGAAACTTGCTCGCAAAAAGAGAGGTTCCTATAAGGAAACTTATAGAAACAGAATACACAAAAAAGGACCTCATTACCGCAGGGATGACACTCGGTGGAAGTATTAAAACTCCCGAGTATTAAATAAAAAAATATTCACAAACACCCGGAGTGCGCACGCGCTCCGTTTTTCTATTTCAAAAGAAACTATACTCCTTTTCGCAACGCAATAATTCTATCCCACACGAACACAATACTCTCTTCGCGTAGGAGAAGCAGAGATCCCAAATAAACAAGTACACTCACAAAGACATTCAGATATAAATGCACTCCCACCGCACGTAATACGAGCAGTATAATTGCCATAAAAATAGTAGCCCCTGCAAGTTTTTCTATTTGATGCAATATACGAAAGTGCAATTCTTTACGTAAGAAATAAATAAGATACAACGTAAGAATAATTTGATTCAACACCGTAGACAGAGCCGCCCCTTCAATCCCTAAAATAGGAATAAGTAATAGATTAAAAAGAAAATTACCAAATATACCAATAAGCACGTATAAAATAAGTTTCTTTTCTTTATTAAGCGCAAAAATTGCATTCCCGAACATTGCGGCTAAAAACACTGGCAAGAATGTGAGTGATAATAACCGAAGAGCTCCCGCCGCGGGCATATATGAGGATCCATATAATAACAAGGTTATATCGCTAGCAAGCAACACCCCTCCAATAGTGAGTGGAACTGCAAACAACGTCATAATAGAAACACTTCTTTCCAATAAACGCTTCATGAGATCTAAATCTTTTATTGCGCGAGACATTGCGGGGAAAAAAGCAACAGATAACAATCCGGGAACTAAATATACCAACTGAATAACTCTCTGCGCCGCTCCATAAAAACCCACATCGTCAATACTACGATACCACCCCACCATAACAGTATCAGTATTGAGCATGATTGCCCCCATAACTCCCAACATACCAAACGGCCACGATGAAATAAAAATCTTCTTAATTAAACTAAAATCAAAATTCTTCCATAAATTCTTAAAATAAGACCGAAAAGGATAGAACGCGGCAACAGTACCTAGTCCGACTCCCACAATATACCCCCACGTCAATGAGCCCGCTGTTCTTGCAAAATATAACGCAGCAAGGCCAGCAAAAACAATCATTGCATTCGTAAAAACTTGGATAAACGACTCAATTTCCATACGCTCCCACGCACGAGAAAGAGAGGCACCAAAATCACGAAGCCCATCTAAACCCAACATAATTACCGCCAAAGGAATGAGAATTATGATTTCATGTTGCTTTATAAAATATGGGGAAACAATAAAAGCAAGCGCGGCAATAACTAGAAACAAGACCACTTTAACAATTAATGCAGTGGAAAAATAAATTTTTTGTGCCTGAATATCACGCGATGATTCACGAGTCACAATAGCATTCACCCCAAAATCCATAAAAATAGTAAGTAGTCCAGCCAAGCTAAGCACGTACGAAAAAGTTCCCCATTCTGTGGTACCCATAACACGAGCCGCATATACCAAAAGAATAGCCTTAATAAGTTTAGAAAAAATCTGTCCAAAAACGAGCCAAAAAGTATTCTTGGCTATTGTCTGCCCAGTAGTTTTATTTTCAAAAAGAAATGACTTTACACGAGAAACCATACAAAAAATAATAAAATTTTTAATTCTTCCTCTCTAGAATAGCATATCCGTCACTCAACGAGTCATAAATAAAATCCTCTAGCTGGTCGTAGCTGTCTTTCAGCTGTGCTGTATTGAGATACAATAAATAAAACTTTCTTTTTTCTTCACGTATAACCACCGGAGGAAGCCCGGAGCGTAAAGCCAAGGCGGTCATCAGTAATCTCCCCACGCGTCCATTACCATCAGAAAAAGGGTGTATTTGTTCAAATCGTGCATGTGTATGCGCTAAAAAATCAATCATGTCTTTGGGTTTTTGCCGTATATCTTTCACAAGGGTAGACATCATATCAGAAATTTTGAGGTGATTTACAGTAGGCACATACGAACCAACAATTCTCACTCCATGCCTTCGATATTCTCCCGCATCACTCCTCACGGAATTCATCAATATTGCATGAATTTTCAATATTAATTTTTCATCTATACTCTTCTTCTGAAAAAGATACTCAAATAAGTATTCCAATGCTGTTTGATGATTTTTTACCTCAATCTGTTCAGACAAGCTCTTGTGAGGCAGACTCGCGCCACGGAACAAAACGTCCGCCGTCTCCCCTTCTGATAAAGTGCTTCCCTCTATACGATTTGAATGATAGGTGAGCGCAAGAACAAAAGCATCATGTATGTCTGGATATTGTAGAATGTTTTTAAGTGGATTTGGATATTGTTTCTTTTTTTGAACAAGTAAATACTTCTTTCCCGCAAGGACAGATTGCGGTATTTGTTTTTCTCCTGAATATTCTATATAGAGTGTATTGATTTTTACTTCTGCAGATTTTCGAGGGAGTGCTTTTTTATTTATCCATCTATTGAGCGCTGCAAAAGTAACACCAAGTCGGCGGGCTAATTCCGTCTGTGTAAGTCCAGATATCTTCTGAAGTAATAGAAGTTTTTCGCGAATATCCATAGAATACTATGCTAGCAAACTATATATAGTTTGTCAAAAATAGATACCTATATATAGTTTTATTTTCAAAAAGAAATGACTTTACACGAGAAACCATACAAGCACATCCTAGCGTAGAAATCCTATTTTTTCTAGTGATACAAAAACATCGGATACCGAACTATGAATTGAGAAAAGATGAGTATAAAAAGTATGAGGAATCATACAGCGTGCATCAATCCACCATGTTTTGTGTGATATCTGTGGCACATAGTATGCCCTCTCATTCACGACGCATACAATATGCTTTCCCACCGCAAGCCCCAAATGCATCGGAAAGGAATCTATCCCGAGCACACACTCAGACTTTCTCATAGCATATGCTAATTGTGGAATAGAAAGATTCGTATGTATCACAACGTTTTCGTCTCCAACCTGTTCAGCAATATGTCGTAGATATGATTCGTGGGAAGGAATCCCGCTCAAAATTACCGCAACGCCACGCTTCTTTAAAAGAACAATAAGATTCGCCCATTTTACATCGCTCCATTGCCGCTCTATATCAAATGAAACGGGTGCAACAACCACAAATGGAGTTGCAGGAAGTGGCATTTCTTC
>JAKAIF010000044.1 GCA_021814445.1 bacterium | reverse complement strand
AAGTGGGGGAGAAACGAATGCGGGGCAGTAGATTATGATTAGTGACTAGTGGCTAGGGAAAATACAAAATAGCAATAAAAACACCTTGCTTATGCGGGGTGTTTTATAAAAAAATAGTTCATTACCTAGGTGAAATTTTTATTTAATTCATTCTGTAAACGGATCTTTTTCTCCAAAGGCAGTAATAAAAAGATTGTTTGGTGATAAAAATTTCTTGATTAGCGCCGTAATATCATTGTACGTTAAGGAATCTATTATTTGAATCATTTCTTGTGGTTCTATTAGTCTTCCCGTTAATTTCTTTAGTATCCATAATAGTTCTATTTCTTCCTTTTGACTAGTTATTTTTCTTGTTAGTACGTTTTTAAATTGTTCTTTAAATTCTCTAAATTTTTCTTCATTATTATACAAATCATCCAGCTTAGCTAGAATATGTTTTACGTTCTCTATTACCTCCTTTGGTCTTGTTGTAGCGGTTGAGATGTAAAATAGCGCTGCATCTCTAAACTTTGATATATTTGCTCCGGCGGCATATATGAGACCCTCCTTATGTCTTAGTTCTTGTTTAAGAATCGGCACCCTTCCATATCCCAAGGTATTGGCGATAAGCTCCAGCATGGCTAGTTCTCTTAGTTGTATATTGGGGCACACAAAATTGAAGAATAGCTGGGTTTGGTTGCTTGCTTCTAGCACGAAACGGCTTCCTAATTTTTGTGTAGGGAATATCTTACTTTTATCAATATCTTTTCCCCCCTGTTTCCACGAAGAGACAAAGTATTTCTGCGCGAGAGAAATAATATCTTCATGTATTATGTCCCCACTTATAATAAGAACACTACGGTTGGGAGTTATATAAGTATCATAGTATTTTTGCAACTGTGTTGTGGTAGCGTTCATAATACACTCTTTATTTCCTAAAGGATTTTGAGAAAGTGGATGATTTTCAAATATTAGTTTCATTGATTCGACTCCTATACGTGCACCTCTACCGTCATTGAAGCGAACTATCTCTTCTAAAATAATTTTTTTTTCATTTTCCAACGTCTTGGGTTTTATGATTGGTTGAGTTACTATTTCAGCCAGGATTTCAAGCATCTCCACATAGTGTGGCTTAGTAGTTTGTGTTCGTATAGATATACTCTCAACACTAGTATTTGCATTCAAATAAGCACCTATTCGGTCAACATATTCACCCAATTGTTCCAATGGGTGTATTTTGGTTTCTTTTATAAGCATGTGCTCTACAAGATGAGCGAGACCACGTTCATCTTGTTTTTCATATCGTGACCCAGCACTTATCCACATTACAGCACTCACTGTTTCGCGACTTTTATCTTCCACAGTAATCACAGAAAGTCCATTTGTAAGAATTGATTCTCGGTATATTTTCATTTGTTCAACTTAAGAATAAAATTCCACCCATATTTTTGCAATCTTATCACAATAATTTTGATCTATTTGTTTATTATTCTCCATATAGGTTATTGTTTCATTTAAAATACGAAATGCAGCTACTCTTATAAGAAATCCATGATTGGATAATTCTTTTTTTATATTTATGGTTTCTGCTAATGGGTCGTTCATCTTCTCAATTTGCAATGTGTAATTTAAATAATTTTCATCTCTTTTTCCAGCAAGGCTCGTGACAACCGTTTCTATGAGCAAATGTTTCCATCCAGGGGTAATCTTCTGTATGCCGGAAGGGAGTATTATATTCTCAAATGACTTTTTTAGACAATTATTTAATTTTGACTCATCTTCTATAAGAGTATGAATATATTCATGTGCCACAACCCCGATAGCCCTGTTTTCAAAGCCTCTATTGAGGTGGGAGATGTTAAGCAAAATGAGATTTCTAAATAATTTATGAGAATGTCCCGCTGGAAATTTCTCATTGTGGTATGGGAATAACTTAACTTGTATAACTTTGGCACTATTCTTCTTATTTATGTCTAGAAAAGTTATTACTTTGTTATTGAAGTTATGCAAGATGTTAAAGTTAATCTCCTCCATACTCTCTTTCCACTTCTTAAGTAGTGGCAGTTCTCTTTCCCAGAATATATTAAAGTCTGTCTCCATTTCTTTTCTTATAAGGTAGCAAGTATATTTTTCCGAAAACCTAATGGGCTTATGCAAATATCTCTCCCAGAGCCACAGGAATCCATTGTCCTTTTTTTGTAATATTTTTTTAAATTTATTTAAACACCCCTTTTTATCATGGAGATAATTATTCGGAAGCTCACTTTCATAAAAATTAAACTCCTCTTTTTCGAAATACCAGGACCATTGTACAAGAGATTGAACCCAATACCAAAAGTATGCCTCTCTATCTATTTCAAAATTGAATCTAATATTTTTCATATATCTATTTTACAAAAATAGGACTACTTTGTTAAGTAGTCCTTGAAATTAATTCCGGTCACTGCGGTCAGAAGCACTCGAAGAATCGGCGGAATCCTCCCCGTCATTTCCCTGCTCTTTGGATGTGGTGTCGTCCCAACCGGCATCACTTGTGGAATTATTCGAATTATTATTCGAATCACTATCAGAATAATCAGAATCACTATCTCCACCAAAATGAAGTGGAACCGATAATACACCATCTTTTCTTCTCATCTTATCCTCCGATGATATTTAGTTTATTGGGTTGTTTGTTAATGCGCTGTTTTTTTGCGGCGCAAATTTCTGACAAATCGATATTACTGATTGATATATTTTCTGAATATCTTTTTGATAGACTGAAAATCTATACAAATCGTGTCTGCTGTCTCTATATATACGATGTCCCTTGAACACCCCTTCTATCATAGCCCCACGTTTTATGAGTGTGTGGAGCGAAAGTTTGTTGTATTCATAGACATCCATGTAAATCTTATACAGAGAGAATCTTTTGAAAAGAAAATCCATAAAAGAAACAATTGCTTCGGGGGCGTATCCTTTTTCTCTATACTGTTTTTCTAAAAATATAGTAATGAATACGTATCCGTCATATAAATTTAATCCATACGAGAACATTGTTCCGATCACTTCACTTTTTTTCTTTGTTTTGATCATTGTCTGCAAGTGTCTACTTTTTGTAAACTCGTTGTAATATTCTTCAAGAAATTCGTTGAATGATAGAATCTTCTTTTTATTCGTACAGAGGTCCATGTAGTCTGGATCGTTTCTATATTTTAAAAGACATTCTATATCAAGCCTCGAATTAGCTGATCTTATGAATAGACGAGGAGAATCTATGATGATCTTTTCCATATAAAGCTCCTTTTAAAAGTTCTACTATAATTATACACCACTGAAAAATTATATGTCAATATGTGTCTGTGAAGTCTGATATTGTGGTTTATTAATCTAAACAAACCCCACACTTGGGTCTATTTGTTATTGTACTTCATTAAAATGATCAGTTTCGTTACCAAATTTCGGTTATAAGAAAATCTTTTTTGGCGTGTGTGACCGGAGATTCAAAAAGTGCGTGTTCGTTTTTCTTTTTTTGTAATAGCGCACGTGCAAGCGGTGAGCGCGG
>JAKAIF010000016.1 GCA_021814445.1 bacterium | reverse complement strand
TATAAAGCTCTTAAATTCGGTTACTACATCATTTCCGTTCAATGTTTTATTCCTTATATTATTTGATTGTTCTTTTTATATAATAATATATTATTAATACTAAGTCAACGTTTCTATTATTTTATTAAAAAGGAACCATCTTTTTTGTGGTGATTTTTTGTGTAGAAACTTTGTGCTCACCACCTCGAGTTGGAACCACCAACCGTTAGCCCCCATAATGCCCGTTTAGACTCCTAAAGTAAATTCTAGTGACGCTCCTCGTGCGCATAAAAAAGTGACAAAAATGACACAATAATCAATTAAGATTAGTGTGTCACTTTTTAATTAGCATCGTTTTAAAAGTATCTTTGAACCTTCTTTTCGCAAGTTTCTGATACATTTGCGGAAACTAATGCTGTAGAATCGCTTATGGATAGGGATGTTGCTTTTTTGTTATGTTCTTTACAAAGAGGAACAATATACCAACTGTTATCTGAAAGAGTTTCTTTTTGAACATGCGCTCCAACCTCTGGCTTACTGCGACAACCACTCTCCTTTCTACAGGTGATGTGATGTGATATAATCAAGCCACATAAATATTATATCGTAATGTCTAGAAAACATTTTGCCGTTCACTCATTCACATTGATTGAGTTGTTAATAGTGATTGGTATCCTTGCTATCCTCACCGCAGCAGTGGTTATCGTGTTAAATCCCGCAGAACTTCTCAGACAAGGAAGAGATTCCACAAGAATGACTGATATGGCATCTCTGCATAAAACTATACAGCTACTGTTTACCCAAAATCCGCAGGTTTCTTTAGGTACTGCTTCCACGGTGTATGTCTCGTTACCTGATACTTCAGCTACCTGTGCTAGTTGGGGACTTCCCACTCTTCCCTTTGGGTATAGTTATAAGTGTGTGCCTACTGCATCATCGACTCTCACCAATGGTACTGGTTGGATTCCTATAGACTTCACTGCTTCGGGTATCCAAAATCTTTCCAAACTTCCTATTGATCCTACAAACTCCTCATCAACAGGATTATATTACACATATGTTCCCAACCCCTCTGCACAAACCTATGAAGTAACCGCAGTCGCAGAATCAATTAAATATATACCTCGTGCTCAAGCAGATGGCGGTACGAGTGCCACTGCCTTTGAAGCAGGAACTGATCTTACCATAGGCCTCGGTGTCTTTCCTTCTGGTTGGGCGAAGGTTCCGGGGAGTGCTACCTTTGGAACCAATGACTTCTATGTTATGCAGTATGAGGCAAAATGTGTTTCTGGTAATACGCCTCTTACCACACCCAATACGGGATA
This sequence comes from bacterium, assembly GCA_021814445.1. Lineage (GTDB taxonomy): Bacteria > Patescibacteriota > Minisyncoccia > UBA6257 > JAGOQP01 > JAKBUF01. The sequence goes on along the minus strand of JAKAIF010000016.1, from coordinate 15,359 downwards.
TAACACATATGCAAACAGCACTACTCCTTGTGTATCACCGCTTACTCCTGCTTCTACTTCTGGTGGCTATCCGATTGCAAATATTTCTCAAACTACTGCTGCTACGTATTGCACATCCATCGGAGCGCATCTTATTACGAATGCAGAATGGCAAACTATTGCATGGAATATTCAACAACAACCGAGTAACTGGTATGGAGGAGTTGTGGGTACCAATTACATAAGCAGAGGCAACTCTAATTCTTCTGCGGCACAAGATGGTTCTTCTCAATACGGCACGGGATATACTGATTTCACCCATTTACGAACACACACCCTTTCTAATGGCAGTGTATTATGGGATATCGCTGGAAATGTATGGGAATGGACGAATGACACTATTACCGGAACTAATCAACCCACCGGTTCTACTCCTGGTTTTAACTGGAGAGAATTTACCGCTCTTACTACTTATGGAACCATGACCCAACAAACTACTGGACCCTATAATAGTGCATGGAGTGCTACTCAAGGAATCGGTCGCATCTATTCTGATGGATCAAGTAATGCTACAGTATATGGTTTTCTGCGTGGTGGGAATTGGTACAATGACACGTACGCTGGTGTAGAGACACTCAATCTGAACAATACCCCTGGCACTCTGTACGGCGGCATTGGCTTCCGGTGTGTCCGGTAGTCCTGCCTGCCGGCAGGCAGGCATCATTTCGCTTCGCGAAATGAACCGTAGCAATCTAGCTATCTAATAATCTATCCCCCATGAAATAATTTTATATTTTGTATGTACTGTACCTACGTTTTGCAAAGTAAAAAGGATATGAAATTGTATGTTGGATATACAAAAAATATAAAATTAAGATTTGAGCAACATAGTAAGGGACTTGTTTTATCAACTAAAAATAGGCGACCACTTAAACTTATATATTGTGAAACATGTACGCATCAGCAAGATGCTACAAAACGTGAAAAATATCTTAAAACTCACTATGGAAAAATGTTTTTAAAAAATAGGCTCAAATCTTATTTCATGGGGTAAACCCGCATTTTTTACGATCATCATATGATTGAAGATTTATTATTGTTCCAAAAAGCATATGCATACTTTGTGTGGGTGTTTCCGCTTGTCGGCAAGTTTCCCAAAAACCAGCGATTTGTATTAGGTCAACATATTGAATCAGAATGCCTCGCGTTATTACAAACTATGATGAGATTTCAAATATCAAAAACAAAAAAAGAATGCCTCGCGTCTATCAGCTTACATTTTGATATGTTGCAATTATATATGCGTCTCGCAAAAGATTTACATTTTATTTCTGTGCGACAGTATGGGGTAAGTGCGGAAAAACTAAATGAACTGGGACGTATCTGGCAAGGACTTACCAAACGATTTTTATAATATGCTTCTGATCGTATGATTTATCTATTATCAGAAGCAGGATAATGCCGCATTAAAAACCGGAATGGAGGCGAGCTTCCTTCGTGGTGGGAATTGGAACAATGACACGAACGCTGGTGTAGAGACACTCAATCTGAACAATACCCCTGGCAATACGAACAACAACATTGGATTCCGGTGTGTCCGGTATACATCATTATTTTTATATGTGGCCCGAATATATATTCTATGGAATATATGACTGTGTCACGATGACTACTGGCGTTGTTCTGTCCCGTATGGGAATATATGCGCATATACTTATCGCAACATGTTTGCTATAAGATTTCCTCGTATAGAATTCTCTGTACGAGGAAAGCCATGCGCTCGTGGATATCTATGGTATGTATCAATCGCTCTGTTCATTTTCTGAACTCTACTATGCGTATTGTCGTGCGCGAAAATTACGACGACAGAAACGGTGTGTGGTACGTTTTGAACAATCTCTTGAACATAATTTAGGATACTTACTACATGCGCTTTCTACCAAAACCTATTATCATGGCATGTATAGAGAATTTATTGTGTGTGATTCTAAGAAACGATTAATTCGTGCCGCTCCCTTTAGTGATCGTATTGTGCATCATGTGGTATGTGCACATATTGAGCCTCTTTTTGAAAAACGATTCATTTATGATTCCTATGTGTGTCGAAAACAAAAAGGGACACATCGCGCGATTCGACGATTGAAAAAATTTATGTATGGCGTGAGTCGTGGCTATACACGCAGAGCATATTTTCTTAAGCTTGATATCTCTAAGTATTTTCAAAGTATTGATCATGAAATTTTATATGTATTGTTAACACGTGTCATTGAAGATGTAGATATACGCAATCTTCTGAGACTTATTATTGATAGTAGTTATGATTCAAATAGAGGGGGAAGAAAAAAGGGGATACCTATTGGCAATCTGACCAGTCAGTTGTTTGCCAATATTTATCTCAATGAATTAGATCACTACGCGAAAGAACATTTATATTGTCGATACTACATACGTTATATGGATGATATTGTAATTTGTTCTGAGGATAAGCATCAGTTACATGATATACGCGATGCTCTGCAGACATTTTTAACAGAACGATTACTTTTAACGATACACCCTCACAAAGTATTTATCTCTCCTATTACTACAGGAATTCCTTTCTTGGGATATATACTCTTTCCTCATTATATCCGATTACGCACTTCCACGATTAAACGATGTAAACGACGCATCAAGAAATACGTAATACAATTACAGAAGAATAAAATTACTACTCAGAAGATACAAACATCACGTGCCTCATGGTATGGATATGCAAAGCATGCACATGCGTGGCATATAAGTAAGAAAATATGGAGCCATAAAACCTTAATTTCACTAGAAAAGAATGACGTAAAAAGAGTCTAAATAACTCTTTTTATAAAGCTTATTTATACTGAAAAACGAATGGGAGATATGTCAATTATCCCCATTTGCGTTGCACGTGTGTTTCGTTTAATATGAAGGCACAAAGACTTGAGACCTCTGGATTCTGTCTTTTAAATTTACTCTTCCCTTGTTGGATATTAGTAATTAGGAATTAGAAATTTTATCATGTATCTCACCGCGCTTGATCTTGGATCTTCATCTATTAAAGGAATTGTTGCTGACCTCAAAAAAGATGGTTCGTTGGTTATTGTGAAAATGGTTCGGCGCGAATCTCGCGGTATTAAGCGTGGTGAAATTATATATCCTGAAGAGACGGTAAAGAGTTTGTTTGAAGTCTTGAGCGATATTAAACATTTTGATAAAAAATGTTTACGCAATCTTATTTTTGGAATTTCAGGGACGAAGGTGAAGTTTCATTTATCGCGTGCCGCCGTTTCTATTCCGCGACCCGACTTTGAAATCTTACCTGAAGATGTAGAGCGAGTTATTAAAGAATCCATGGCAGTTAATTTGCCTGCGGGGTGGCAGATTATTCACTCGTTCCCACGAGAATTTATGATTGATGATATTGAAGTAGATGACACGAACGTGGTGGGACTTTCAGGAAAAAAATTGGAAGCCAATGTGGTTTTGATTTCTGTGTTTTCCTCTATCTATAAAAACTTTTTAAAACTTGCGCACCTTGTGCTTGGAAAGCGGAGTGATTTTGATGGCAGTATTATTTTTACGCCTATTGCGTGTGAACGTGCGGTACTCACAAAAAATCAAAAAGAACTCGGCGTGGTGTTGATTGATATTGGATTTGGTACCACGAGCGTGGTGGTGTATCAAGATGGAAAAATGATTCTTGCAAAAGTGCTCCCCGTAGGATCAGGAAATATTACGAATGATGTGGCGATTGGATTGAAATGTTCCATAGAAGCGGCAGAATCTATAAAAAATTCCCTGGGGTGCGCATTTTCTCGCGATGTGTCTATGAAAGATAAGGTTGATTTAGAAGAATATGATTCTGAAATGCATACGCAAGTATCACGAAAATATATTGCTGAAATTATAGAGGCGCGGGTGAGAGAAATGTGCTCTCTTATTAACATGGAGTTGAAATCTATAGGGAAGTCCGGCAAATTGCCCGCCGGTGCCGTTATTACTGGGGGAGGAGCAAAACTCTCTGGAATTGTGGATATTATGCGGGAAGAGCTTAAATTTCCGGCTCATATTGGATTTCCTCGCCTGCAAGAATGTGAAGTTTCTACGGCTCATTTGGCTGATGAATTAAACGATCCTGAAATGACGGCGGTGTGTGGACTCCTTTTGACGCGGTATGATATGATCTCAAAGAAAGAGAGTGGTTTTGGATTCTCAGGGGACACCTCATATAACATCAATGAACCGTGGATTAAGCGCATTATCAAGACACTTATGGCATCGGAATAACCCAGATAGTAGAACTTTCGCTTGCTTCGCAAATACATGCACCGAAAGTTCACTACTGGGTGAACACAAGATGAACGAAACATTGTGAACAATACCATGAAAAAGAATAAAAAAATAAAACAAAAAACGTCATCTAAAAAAAGCTCTTCTCGAGTTGCTGTGTCGCATGATGCAATTACGGTGCATACTCACAAAGGATTTCGCGCGCAAGTGAAGGACGCCCCCATCGCGAAAATAAAAGTAGTGGGTGTGGGAGGCGCGGGAGGAAATGCATTGACGCGTATGCATGAATATTTTCCTCGTGGCGTTGAGTTGATTGCCATTAATACCGATTTGCAAGATTTGCAGGAATCCGAGGCTCGAAAGAAAATTTATATTGGAAAACAAATTACCAAAGGATTGGGAGCTGGTATGAATCCAGAATTGGGAAAGCAAGCCGCAGAAGAAAATAGAGATGAAATCGCAAACGCGCTTCAAGGAGCGGACATGATATTTATCACTGCTGGATTTGGAGGGGGAACGGGAAGTGGTGCGGCGCCTGTGGTTGCGGAGATTGCGCAAGAGATGGGAATTCTTACGGTTGCAATCGTGACCAAACCATTTTCATTTGAGGGAACACAGCGTAGCCAAATTGCGCAAGAGGCACTCTTAAAATTAAAAGATCGGGTGGATACATATATTACTATTTCAAACGATAAAATTTTCTCGGTGATTGATAAAGACACCACGCTCCGCAAAGCATTTGAGGCTATTGATGAAGTGCTCAAAAACGCGGTATTGGGTATTACTGAATTAATTATGTCTCCGGGTATTATTAACGTTGATTTTGCAGATGTGAAAACGATTGTACAAAATTCTGGTACTTCTATTATTGGAGTGGGTGTTGGATCAGGAAAAGATCGGGCGGTGGTTGCGGCTCGAGGCGCGTTAAATTCACCTCTCCTTGAAACTATTATTGATGGCGCGAAGGGGGTTTTGTTTAGTATTTCGGGTCATCGTGATGTGAAGATGAATGAGATCAATGAAATTGCCCAAATTATATCTGAAAATGTGGATCCAAATGCGCGTATTATTTTTGGAACGTATCACGATCGTCGTTTGAATAAGGGAAGTATTAAAGTGACTCTTATTGCGACTGGTTTTGGCACCTCATTTGGTAAAAATGTAAGTCTGTTTGGTGATTTTGAAGAATTCTCTAGAGCTCCAAAGGCAGATAGTGTTGAGGCACGTGTTTCTCCGCTTATCACGCATGAAAGTGTTGCTCCTCGAAAGGAATCGTTGTTTGATCTTCCTATGTTTGCGAAAAAGGATGGTGAGGCAAGACAATCTACTGTACCGGTACGTGCTGAAGCGAAGAAAGAAACAAAAGAAATAAAAAATGAAGCTTATATTTCTGAAAAAGAAAGAGATGAAGATGATGCTGAGTTGCCCGCGCCTCATGCGTTTATTGAGGAACAAGAAGATGATGATAGCGTGTGGGATATTCCAGCCTTTCTGCGTAGAAAGAAGAAGTAGTTTTCAAATCCTGGTTGATTGTTGTTTGTTGTTGAGCATGCGCGTGCGTCGCGTATAAATACGGTGTGATGTTTGAGAACCCTACGTTGTGCATCGTCGTGCATGACTAAAGTTTAGAATGTAGTCCAAAAATAATTTCCATTGGTTTTGATTTTTTGTGCAACTATTTTTGGAATAGATTCTTATTATTATAATCCTATGTTTCAATACATTGTCAAAAGGAACGAAGAAAAAGCTCCGTTTCAACAGGAACGGGTGAGAGATGCTATCTTTAAATCTCTCCAATCAGCGGGAACTCCCGATTGGGAAAAGGCGGAAGAACTTACGAAACAAGTGTTGCTCAAATTATCAGAAACATATGGAAAACGAGTGAGTATTCATGTAGAAGAAATACAGGATGCAGTAGAGTCAGTGCTTATTGAAAATGGTATGGCGAAAGTCGCGAAGCAATACATTTTGTATCGTCAGCATCGTGCCGCCATTCGTACTGAGAAAGCGCAAGTGCTCAATAAAGAAGAAATAGATGAGGTAGATAAACGATTTGATGTGAACGCGCTTCGAGTGCTTGCATCGCGGTATTTAAAAAAAGATGATGAGGGACGTATTATGGAGAGTCCAAAAGAGTTATTTACGCGAGTGAGTGTCCATACCGCTCTTTCTTCTCTTTTTTACGATAAAAAAGTTTTTAGCAAAAAACCAAAAAAGGTATCTTCGTATGTGCCCGTTGAGTGGTCTCCTAAAGATCAAAAACGAACCCTATGTATTGGGCCGTATGTATTAAATGAGTTTCATAAAGAAGCATTGGTACGTTTGTATAATTTATTTGCGCGGCGGGGACACATGAAAGTTTCTTTCCGTGAATTTATTTCTCTTCTCTCTAAAAAAGCGTTTGATGGATATGCGCAGGAAATTACTACCTACTATACCGCATTAGTGGATAGACGATTTGTATGTAATACGCCCGCACTTGCGAATTTTGGAAATTTCCTAGGTATGGGGAGCGCGTGTTTTGTGTTGGGAGTAGATGATTCTATTGATCGTATTATGGACACGTTGAAATATGCCTCCATTATCTTTAAATCAGGAGGTGGTGTGGGATATAATTTTTCTCACTTGCGTCCTGAGGGAGATTTTGTAAAAACAACAGGAGGAGTTGCGTCTGGTCCGATTAGTTTTATGAAAATGTTTGATACGATGACTGACGTTATCAAACAAGGGGGGATTCGTCGGGGAGCGAATATGGGAATTATGAATTCAAATCATCCCGACATCATGAAATTCATTAAGGCAAAAGAGGGAAATAAAGCGTTGCGTAATTTTAATATTTCAGTTCTCATTACGGATGATTTTTGGTCTTGTTATCACGAGCACAAACCATACCCGCTTATCAATCCGCGTAATGGGAAAGTGCATTCATATATTGATGCAGATCAATTATTTGATGCCTTGGTCTATCAGGCGTGGGAATCTGCTGAGCCAGGAATTATTTTCTCGGATCATGTGAATGAGTTCAATCCATTTGCAAAATATTTGGGTCCCATTGAAACCACAAATCCTTGCGGAGAGGTTTTGTTGTACCCTTATGAATCCTGCAACCTTGGATCGGTGAATGTGTGGGCGTTTATTAAGAGTAAAAATGGAGGCAAGGCATATCTTGATTGGGATGGTTTGAAAGAAACTATTATGATGGCAACGCGATTTTTGGATAACGTAACCGATGTGAATAAATATCCATTGCAAGAAATTGAGGATATGACGTTATTTACCCGCAAAATTGGGCTCGGTATTATGGGAGTTGCGGATGCCATGTATGAATTGGGCCTTGGATATAACACAAAAGCGGGGCTAGATTTTATGGAGCAACTTATGGAATTTGTAAATTATTATTCTAAAGTTGAGTCTATTGAACTTGCTCAGGTGCGTGGCTCTGTCCCTGCGTTCAATAAATCATTTTATAAAGACGGGAAGTTACCTTTTTCTGGATTTGCCGATAAAAAGAGTTGGCATTTTGATTGGAATAAAATCTCTCGCGATATTAAGAAAAAGGGAATTCGTAATGGATACACCACCGTCATTGCTCCCACAGGATCTATCTCTATGATCGCTGGATGTTCTTCGGGTATTGAGCCGGTGTACAGTTTAGTATTTGAAAAGCATGTTGCGGTAGGAAATTTCTATTATGTGGACCCTGTGTTTGAAACTTCTATGAGAACCGAAGGACTTATGGATGATGATCTTATTAAAGATGTCGCGGGGCATAAGGGAACCGTGCAGGGACTCTCGTATATTCCTGAGAAGATAAAGAAAACATTTGTGACGGCACATGATATCACTCCCAGCGATCACATTAAAGCGCTTGCGGCATTTCAGAAATGGACTGATTCTTCAATCTCAAAAACAAATAATTTTCCCGCGAATGCTGATATCTCCGATGTGAAAGAAGCGTATATGCTCGCGTATAAATTAGGATGTAAGGATGTAACAGTGTATCGGGATGGATCTATTGAGGGGCAGGTGCTTGTCTCGGGACCGAAAGATCAAAAAAGTAGTACGAAAAAACAAGATAATAAAGATGCTTCTCTCGTGACCCTTAAAGATGAAAAAGCAAAGGGGATGGGGGTTTACAAACAAGCGGCTGCAAATCAAAACGGAGAATCATTAGGGCTTTCTCCTACAACGGTATCGTACAAGAAAGAAGATGCTCCTCAAGTTCATATTGCAACAAATGCGAGCGGACAAGATGATGTTGATTTTAATGGTGCGGTAAAATGCAAGCTATGCAATCTGTAAAAAGTACAAAAATATTTTTGTGGGTTATTGTTCTCTGCGCACTTATCGGATTGGTAAATGCCGCCGTTGTGTTTGAAAAAGCTCAAAGTGGCGGTGTGGTTCCTTGTTTTGTGGTGAGTGGTTGTGATCAAGTTCAAAATTCTTCATATGCGCATCTTTTTGGTGTTCCTCTTTCTTTATGGGGCATAGGATATTACCTGGTACTTATGTCGTTTACAGTAGGTATTATGCGTTTAATTTCTAGCGAGAAGATTCACAGACTCATGCTGCATGGATGGGTATTGTATGTGGGATTTGGATTTCTGTTTTCGCTCTATCTCTTGTATCTGCAAATCTTTCCTATTGGAGCGTTGTGCTCTTCTTGTTTACTTTCTTTAGCTGATATGATGGTAGGTGCCGCATCAGCTGTAATTGTGTGGAAGAGAATGAGACAAAATACAAATTCCTCACAATAGGACGGCGCCATGAATGGCTTACTTTTTAAAATCCACCCCTCGGAGGGTGGATTTTAGTATGGGTGATGTGCAACGTAGGTATAATATTGTATACTTATTGTATTATGAAATCATTACGTGAAGTTCTGAGCGATGCGCAAAAAGATAACCATGTGGTATGGCATTTTAATGTTTCTTCTTATGAACATCTTGAGGCTATTGCTCGTGTTTCTCGCAAAAGAAACATACCTATACTTGTGGGTGTCTCTGAGGGAGAGCGAGAAGCTTGGGGGACCTCTCATATTGCGCATCTGATACAACTGTATCGTGCTGAAGGAGTTCAATTATTTTTAAATGCGGATCACACGCATTCGTTTGAAAAAATACAAGAAGCGGTTGAGGCGGGGTTTGATGAAGTTTTGTTTGATGCTGGAAAAAAAGATTTAGCTGAAAATATTTCTGAAACAAAAAAAGTAGTTGCGTGGGTAAAAGATTATAACGCAACTCATGGAACTGATGTGCTGGTGGAGGGGGAGTTGGGATTTATTGGGTCATCTTCTATTATATTGGATACTCTTCCCACGGATATGTCGGCACATACGACTCTTGTAGAGGCGCAGGAATTTTGTACACAGACGGGGGTTGATTTATATGCTCCTGCATTGGGGAATGTGCACGGTATGTTGAAAGAAGGAGTAAATCCTCTCCTAGATATTGAACGTATTACTGATCTTGTTAAATCTGTTTCTCTTCCTATTGTGCTTCATGGGGGATCGGGCACCCCAAATATTAAGGAGGCGATACAAGCGGGGGTGCGTGTTATTCATATATCAACCGAATTGCGCGTTGCATGGAAAGAAGGGCTTACTTCTTCGCTTTTAAAACACGGTGATGACATTGTGCCATATCACATACTTCCTGAAGTAGTTATGCACATAGAAAAGGTTGTTGAAGAAAAAATTGATCTGTACTATACTAAGTAATAAATAAGGGAGGATATCTATATTATGTTTTCGAAATTATTTTTGAAGATGAGAGCTGGGTTCACGTTATATGAACTTACTCTTGTGGTTGGTATTGTCTCTGTGCTCAGTGGGTTGGTATATGTAACCGTGCAACCCGCAGAACTTCTTGCACGATCTCGCGACTCTCAGCGTGTTTCAGATGTGAATCAAATATCGGCTCTTGTTGCTCAAAAAAATACTCAGCAAATTCGTGTACGTTCCCTAGGAGCTACGTCTACTTTTTATATTTCTCTTCCTAGTACTAATACGAATTGTTCTGATCTCTTATCACTTCTTCCTACTCTTCCTGCTGGTAGTTCCTATCATTGTGTTCCTGATAGTCAATTGCGTAATGTAGATGGCACGGGGTGGATTCCTATTGATTTTCGTACTGATAAATTAAGCACACTTCCTATTGATGTGGTGAATAGCGCTTCCAAGGGGCTGTACTATGTGTATGCAAATAATGGCGCAGGTTATGAGTTAAGCTCTTTATTAGAATCTGCTCAATTAAAAGATGTGAACGCTACCAAAGATGGAGGATTAAATCCAAACGCATATGAGATTGGATCTAGTCTTGCAGTAATTCCAAATACGGGAACTATTGGGGGTACGCTTCTTATTATTTGTTCTGCGGGAACTACGCGTACCATGTATGCCTCTTCTTCAGTGACGTGTGGAACGGCATGTACCAGTGAAACGCAAACCTGTAACAGTACGGGTACTGCATGGTCGGGAACCTATACATTAGGATCATGTACTGCGTCTACACGTACTGCATATCAAGCAAATACGTCTGCGTGTGGAACCTATGGATCTAATAGTGAAAGTCAAACGTGTCAAACAAATGGCTCGTGGTCAGGAACGTATACCCTTGCATCTGCGCCTCCTGTAACCACTCAAGTGAGGTATGGATCCCTTACGTCTGCGTGTGGCACGTATGGATCTACGAGCGAAACACAAACCTGTCAATCAACCGGAACGTTTACGGGAACGCTTACTTTAATCTCTGCTCCTCCTGCGACCATACAAACACGATATGCAGCCGCAACGTCTGCCTGTGGAACCTATGGATCAAATAGTGAAACACAAACGTGTTTAGCAAGTGGTTCTTTTAGTGGAACGTATACGCTTACGTCTGCACCTGCGGCAACAATTCGTACCATGTATGCAGCTGCTTCTGTGGCATGTGGTTATTCATGCTCCTCTGAGACGCAGACGTGTTTATCAACTGGTTCATTTAGCGGAACATACACGTATGCATCATGCAGTGTGAATAGCTGTGATCCGTGCTTGGGGGTTACGTGTGATCCATATTGTGGAGGTACAAGTAACACTACTTATTATTATGCAGGGTCTTGTTCCGCGGGATCTTGTTCTTACTCTAGTTCAATCACCGCAGGCACGTGTGGTGCCCTATGTACTCCAGGAACGACTCGTACTCGTTATGCGGCCCTTGCTGTTTCATGTGGTACTGCTTCTGACAGCGAAACACAAACGTGTAATAGCACCGGTACTACATGGTCAGGAACATATACGTTGACTTCTGCGCCGGCGGCAAGCACGCGTACTATGTACGCAGCCGCAACGTCTGCCTGTGGAACCTATGGATCTAATAGTGAAAGTCAAACGTGTCAAACAAATGGATCGTGGTCAGGAACGTATACCCTTGCGTCTGCACCTGCGGCAACAATTCGTACCATGTATGCAGCCGCAACGTCTACGTGTGGAACCTATGGATCAAATAGTGAAACACAAACATGTTTAGCGAGTGGTTCTTTCAGTGGAACGTATACCCTTGCGTCTGCACCTGCGGCAACGACTCGTATTATGTATTCCACAAGCGCCCCTGCGTGTCCTATTACCTGTGCGTCGGTGAGTCAAACACAAACGTGTCAATCAACCGGAGCGTGGTCTCCAAATACGTATACGTATGCTTCATGTACCTATACAGGTACAGTGTGGACGTATTATGATGATGATGGTGATGGATACGGCTCAGGTACCGGTGGATATCATTGCTATGACGGAAATTATTATGTTCTCAATAACACTGATTGCTACGATAACTATACTATTCCAGGATCTGATTTGACACATCCTGGGGCAGGATATCAAACATATTCTGGTCCGAATGGATTTGATTGGAATTGTAGTGGTGCTGTAGAGGCGCTGTGTCAACCAGCAGATGCTCTTATGTGTCCTGATGGTAGTACCCCCAATGCGTGGAAGTAATTTATATGATCTGATAGATCCTTAATATAAGACATGAATAAAAAAAATATATTTATAATTTCTTCTGTTGTTATTCTTATCGCTATCGTGTGTGCTGTTTGGTTTGGACTCTCTACTTCTCGTAAAACTCAAACATCTTCTACGGTCGCTCCTCCTGAAACACAAGACGCAATACATGTTGCGCACGCGCAACAGAATATTATTACCTTACAGGCTTCTCTTACCAAAGACCCTCAGAATCCTGAAATAAAAAGATCTCTTTCGCGGGCGTTATTGATAAGTGGTGATACACAAAAAGCGCAGCAATATATTGTGCAGGCAATTTCTGAAAATGGTAATAATCCACAATATTATGTGGATTTGGGAAATGTTTATTTTGTACAGAATGAGATTCTCAAAGCAGAAGAACAATTTAATAAAGCGATTAGTGTATTTAATCAAAATGCACGTTCATCCCAAGCAGATATTCTAAAAACTCTCTCTCCACTGGGGAATGCTTCTTCTGGGATGAAGCAGACACTCAGTTTGGGAAAATCGGATATTGCTATCCCCGTTGTTGCGTATGCACGTCTTGCAGACATTTATTTGAGACAGAATAAGCCATCAGAAGCAATCACTCTTCTTAATGAGGGTATATCTCTTGCTTCTCAATACCCCGATTTCTACATGATGCTCTCTCAGGCGTATCAGCGGCTCCATGACACTGAGAATGAAACAAAGTATCAAAAGGTGTTTGAAGAACTAACCTCCTCCTACAAGAGGAGTTAGTTTTTTAGTAGACAAACTTGCTTTTTTGTTCATTTTGGGCTATGGTGTAGTCCAGTTTAACTCTATTTTTATGATTCAATTACACGCACAAATACGGACTGTATTTAAAAAAGCAGTGGCAACGCTACTTGCTCAAGATATAATTCCTGCAGAAATTTACGGACATAACTTTGAAAATAAACATATTAGTGTTGCCCGTAAAGATTTTAAAAAAGCATATGAGGAGGCGGGAGAAACGGGTATTATTACGCTTACCGTTGGTACCGAATCCTATCCCGTATTAGTTCACGAAGCAAAAACTGATAGATTGGGCAATCAAATTGTGAGTATTGATTTTTATGCAGTCAATTTGAAAGAAAAGACAACCGCAGAAATTCCTCTTCATATTGTGGGAGAATCGCCAGCCATAAAAGAATTCAATGGAGTTATGGTAAAAGCGCTTGAAGAGGTTGAAGTAGAAGCTCTTCCTGCAGACCTTCCTTCTCATATTGATGTGGATGTTACCACTCTTGTGGCATTAAACCAGAGCATTCATGTGAAAGATCTTTCCGTTTCAAATAAGGTGAAAATTTTAACTGAACCCGGAGCGGTTATTGTAGTTATCACCGAACCCAAAGTTGAAGAAGAGGTGGTTCCTGTCGTAACTGAAGAAACTGCGCCCGTGGCCGCTACTCCTGAAGGAACTGGGTCCACAGAAGATAAAAAATAATATACTGTTTTCTCTAAAAATCACTTCAGTCTATGCTGAAGTGATTTTTTATCTTCTTCTTTTGTGCTATACTGTACGTATGAACTCTGGTTCAGATTGTTTTTATGCGTCAGAAATCTATTTTTGTTGATATTACGAATAAGAAAGCTGTGGTATATGAAGTTCCATACCGTGTTAATTTAAAACAACGCGCTACTTTTGTTATTCCAGTGCGACGTATCGTCCATTATGTTGCTTTTTCTGTTGCTGCTATCTCGTTCTTATTTGGGTTTGTGTATGCTCCCATGGGAGGGAATTATCTTTTTGCGGCTCAGAGTAAAGAGGAGCAACGGGCCATGTATGAGCGTCAACTAAAGGAATTAAATGATCAAATTACTCAAGATGAGGCTACTATCGCACAATATCAGAAACAAGGCAAAACTTTACAATCTGAAATCAATACCTTAAATGCAAAAATAGCCAAAATAAATCTACAAATTAAAGCGGTCACTCTAAACTTGCAAAAATTAAGTGGAGATATTGAAGTAACCAAGACGAAAATAACACAAACCGAAGGAGATATTGGACAATATTCCTCATCACTTTCAAATATTTTACAAAATTTATATGAAGGGGAACAACGCACAACGCTTGAAATGGTTCTTGAAAACCCAAAGTTTTCAGATTTCTTCCTTGATATTAATAGTTTTTTGGCAATTCAAGATAATCTACGAGAGACGTTAGAAAAAATTGTTTCATTGAAAAATAATCTTATTGATCAGAAAGAATCTCTTGCGACACAATTTGAGGATATTTCACAACTCAAACAATATCAGGAAGCTCAGGTGCTCGCATCCAAAAAAATAGAAACAGATAAGAAACAACTCCTTACTATTACCAAGGGGCAAGAATCAAAATATCAACAAGTGGTTGCAGAAAAGAAAAAAACCGCGGCGCAGATTCGTAGCCAATTGTATGAACTTATTGGGGGAGGGGAATTATCATTTGGAGATGCCTATAATCTCGCAAAAATAGCGGGAGATGCAACAGGCGTCCGTCCTGCGTTTATTCTTGCAATTCTTGATGGAGAGTCTGCGTTAGGGAGAAATGTGGGGAAATGTAAATATGATGTGAATCCGTATTATCCCGCAAAAGCAAGCAATAGCACCACGATGCATCCCACTCGCGATATTCCTACGTTTCTTTCTATTGTAAAAGAATTAAGTATAGATCCAGGAAGTGTCTTTGTTTCGTGTCCTATTCCTCGAGATGGTGCGTATGGAGGAGCTATGGGTCCTGCGCAATTTATTCCTTCTACGTGGGTGGGGTATAAAGCGCGTGTGGAATCTATCACGGGTATTTCTCCAGCCAATCCATGGAATAATAGAGATGCGTTTATTGCTGCCGCGCTGTATTTGAAGAGCGCGGGAGGAACTGGTTCTTTATATAATGAAAAAGTTGCCGCCGCAAAATATTATGCAGGAAGCAATTGGAAAGTTCATTTGCAAGATTATGGAGGTGCCGCCATGGATCGTGCTGCAGCGTTTCAGGATGATATTAATGTCTTGAATGGATAAGAGAATTAGTAACTAGTAACTAGCTCGCCTCGCTGAGTCGAAGCGGGTAACTAGTAATTAGTTGATA
>JAKAIF010000043.1 GCA_021814445.1 bacterium | reverse complement strand
TTAAATTTTCATAAAAAAGAAATCCGCGAGTGTGCGTTGCCTGCAAAAGAGCAATAATAGCTTTGGGAATGGTGAGTTGTCTATTCTGAGCAAAATCATATAACGACATCCCATTTACAAAATCAATACCCGGCGCATGCACAATGATTGCATGATGCGCATCAATTTTAGGCATAGATTTAATTAGGAGACGCACGAGAGCTGGATCTTGCAAGGATTCTAAAATTTTATGACGATCCCACGCGCGCATATCGTGCAACAAAAATGAATCAAGAGGAACCACACTGTACGAAAATGGATTGGTAGAAAAATGAATATCGGTTTGTTTTGCTTTGTCTCCAATAAGCGCAAGTGATTTTTCAAATTCTGATTCAAATCCCACAAACGGACGTAAATGATTTATGAGCACCCGAGCAGAAACATCTTGCGCAAGACGAACTGCTTCTTGCACACTTGAAAACAATTCCGCTTTCTCATCACGCACATGAGTCGCATACAATCCTTTGCTTCGAGCAACAACCTCAACTAACGCTCGCAGTTCATGATAGGTTGTTTGTTGGTATGGGTAGTATCCTAACCCCGTGGAGAATCCAAACGCTCCCTGCGCAAACGTATCAGAAAGAATAGAACGAAAAATACGTAATTCATTTATAGTCAACGCGCGCCACACCCGAGGATCTTTTAGTAAATCTTCCCGAATAACTTTGTGTCCCACGAGTGTTCCCACATTCACTCCGAATGAAAATGAATGAGAGAATGAATCAAGGAGCTCTTGTACCGTGCGCCAATTGCTATTAATCGTACTTGTGGGAGCCCAATCAGTAAAATGACGCAAAGGACCATATAAAGATGGCGCGAGAGAAAATCCACACTGACCGATGAGAATAGTGGTCACCCCTTGTGTAATAAAATTTGTATGGAGAGGGGCAGAAAACAAAGTTAAGTATCTATCTGATGACGCATTAATATCAATAAATCCAGGGCAGAGGTATGCATCGTTCCCTTGCACAATGGTATCAGCGCGATAATTAGGAAAACTACCTACCGCAATAATAACTTCATCGCGAATAAGCACATCACCTTTAAAAGGAGGGATCCCCGTGCCATCAATAACTTGTACGTTCTTAATCAACGTGGTCATAGTACTCTTAGTATACACTATTTTATAGAGGTAATATAGAAAACGGCGACCCTCTAGACCTATATAAAAACACATCTAAAAAATGTGCTTCTATAACGCTATGCAAAATACATATTTATACAAACATGCGTGAGAGGAAGAAGATAACTAATCCAAGTCCATTGGAAACCGCAGATATAATCCAAAATCGCATAGTCACCCGAGACTCATGCCATCCGAGCGCTTCAAAATGATGATGAATAGGTGTGGAAAGAAATATTTTTCGTTTAAATACTTTCTTAGAAAAGAGCTGCACAATAACAGAGAGTGACTCTAAAACTAAAATAGGAGCAAAGAATGGAAGCAATAATGCCGTATTAGTCAGAAGCGCAATAATACCCATAGTAATACCTAACGCCATAGACCCCGTATCTCCCATAAAAAATCGCGCAGGATAAATATTGAACCATAAAAATGCAAGTAGTGCTCCCACAATCATGGCAGTAAATACCGCCAGATCAAATCGCCCCATGACAAATGCTACCACCGTCAACGAAGCAAAAGAAAACAAAGACACACCCCCCAAAAGTCCATCAAGTCCATCAGTTTCATTTGCAGAAAAAGCAGACGCAACCATAACAAAAAGGAAAATAGGAATATACCATCCATCAATTTGGAAGAATCCCGCAAACGGAACATAGAGTGTGGTCCACCCTAATTTTACAAAAAACCAATATGCGCCGATAAGCCCAATAAATAAATACACAAGCAACTTGTGTTTCATGGAAATACCACCTCCTTTGGGACCAATGCGTAAAATCCCCAAGATGTCATCTAACAATCCCAAAAGCGCCGCAATTAACATAGCCGCAATAGGAAGATAGGTCTCGGCTCTATTAATAATATTAAAATATCCCCAATCATCACCAAAGAAATAATTTATAAGAAAGAAGATAAACGCAAGTGCGAGCACAGACACCCAAATAATAATTCCTCCCATGGTCGGCGTCCCCTCTTTTCCTTTATGGAGACTAGAAAAAATAGGCGCATCAGTCGCAGACCGGATTTGTTTTCCCGCGCGATATTTAAAAAGGAGCTTTGTTACCAATGGAGTAACAAGTAATGCAACGACAAATGTAATACCCGTCAAAAGTAGTAAACGGATCGCCTGAAATTGGAGCATACGAAAAAATAATTAAATGATACACATATCATACCATGAGCCTCTATTTCTCTGCAACAATACAACTCAAATAAAAATTATTGTTTTTGCATTTTCTGCGCACACAAAAGGAGCTTACTCACATCTCCAAATCTATCGTTACTTCCCAAAACTTCCACCGCCCACACACTCTGCACATGGTTGAATAAGGTTATTAAATTTCCCCCCGATTCATTAATAAATCCCGTTTTCCCTCCAATAAAATCTTTTGTTCCCGCAAAATAATTAACGTTCGATAATTGTATCGTACGTTGCCGCGTTTGATTCACAATAGGCACGAGCTTTTCTCTCGTAATAGCAAACAACTCAGGATGCACACGATAGATATATTCAAGCAAAAGAGCTAAATCCGTTGCTGTAGATTGATTGAGATACGAAAGTCCTGAGGGTTCCGAAAAAATAGTTTGCGCCATACCAATTTCTTTTGCTTTTTCATTCATACGCGCGATAAATGCTTCATAACCAAACGATGTGGCGAGCGCATACGCAGCGTCGTTGCTTGAAACCACTAACGCCGCGCGAATCAAGTCTTGCACCGTGTATGAAGCATCCACCTCAAGAGAAGCATAGCCATCTGCCTGCGCATGAATTTCTTTTGTAATAGAAACAACGGTACTAGGATCTAAAGATTCTACAGCAATAAGCGTCGTCATAAGTTTACTCACTGAGGCGATAGGTCTGAGTCCTGTTTCATTTTGTGAGAGAATATTACTCCCTTGGATGATATCTTTTACAAGAAACGCCGCCGCTTGCACCGCACACAAAGGAATACTTCGCCCTACTGACGGTTTTTCAATCACCGCCGTTATTGTTTGCGAAGAAGAGGCGGCACGACGAGAGGCGATATTTTGTAGTTCTTGAAGAGACTCTGCTTGAAATTTATTTCTCTGAGAAAGCGATGGCACTTCATACGTTCCTAAACGAGTAATAGATTCGGGGATAGAGGAGCTGGGTAGTGTTGCACGTTGTTGCAAGTTCAAAGATCGCAACATAAACGTTGAGAATAAAATAATAATAACGAGAACAAGCGCTTGGTATTTCATCACACAAAAATCAAATAGTAATTAAGATTGCTCAGAAGAAACATCTGCGGAAATATCTTCTTTCTTTTCGGAAGAGATATTTTCAACTGATGTGTTTGCCATTTCAGTTGATTCAAAAAAATTCTTACGAGTTGCTTGATATTCTTCATATTGAGGCAAGTCCTGAATACGAGAAACCCCAAGGTGAGTAAGAAAATCAGTAGTTACCTCGTAGACATACGCATTCCCCTTACTTGTACGCTCAACCAATCCACGTACCAATAAATTACGCAACATAAAACTAGAGTTTACTCCACGAATATAATCAATTTGCGCGCGGGTGATGGGACCAAAATATGCCACCAATGACAATGTTTCCACCGCAGAAGGAGTAAGCTCTTCTTTCAAACTATCTTTTACAAATGATTCAAGAAACGGAGCAAACTGTGGTTTGGTAATAAGCATATACGATTCCCCCTTCTCTAAAAGAGAAAGCCCCCT
>JAKAIF010000015.1 GCA_021814445.1 bacterium | reverse complement strand
TTTAGCTTGGTGGTAGCGGATAAAATGTATTTATATACATTTTATCCATTGACATTGAAAGTTGGTTTTGTGTTTTATGTGGGCGATTAGCTCATTTGGTTAGAGCGCGTCATTGACATTGACGAGGTGACAAGTTCGAATCTTGTATCGCCCACATAGAATACAAACGCAGGTTCCCTGCCTGCGCAGGCAGGAATCCCTGCAACGCCCACCGCCCAAATGTAAATTATGAATTGGTTAGAGAATGGAAATATATTTTGTGAGGGAAAACCATATGACATTTGAAGAATATCAACAATTTGTGGAAAAAAATGTTGGAGATAAAAAACTTGATGTTGTGTTCCAAACACTTGGATTGTGTGGTGAGGCAGGAGAAGTGGCAGAAAAAGTAAAAAAGATTTTACGCGATGAGAATGGTGTGTTTTCTGATGAAGCCAAACAAGAAATCGCAAAAGAGTTGGGAGATGTGTTGTGGTATATTGCTCGTGCTGGTATGGAGATAGGAGTGAATATGGAAGACATTGTTCGTATAAATGTTGAAAAACTTTTGTCTCGCGTTGAACGAGGAACAGTGTTTGGGAAAGGAGACAACCGTTAATATGCAAATTCTTTTTCAATCTTCTGATGTGCTTGCGATCAATAAACCCGCAGGTCTATTAGTTCATAGTGCTTCGTACATGAAAACGCAGGAACCAACAGTTGTTGCGTGGCTTGTTGAAAATTTTCCACACGTAAAACAGGTTGGAGATGATCCCATGCATCGTCCGGGGATTGTGCATCGTCTTGATAAAGAAACCTCGGGAGTGTTGTGTATTGCACTGACGCAAACATATTTTGAATATCTTAAAAAATTATTTCAAACACACGCGATAAAAAAAACATATTATGCGATATGTGCAGGGACGCCAAAACAAAAACAGGGGACTATTGATATTGCTATTGGTATTAAATCGGGAACCACCAAACGGACTGTTTTTTCAAACAAAATGGCGAAACCTGCAGTGACAGAATATTCCGTTGAAAAAACATGGGAGAAAAACGGTGAGGTGTTTTCATTAGTGCGTATTACTCCCCATACGGGAAGGACCCATCAAATTCGAGTGCATATGAATTATATTGGCTGTCCGGTGATTGGCGACGAGTTGTACGGAGGAAAAGCAAATGCAAAACGTGCGTCTCGGCATATGCTTCACTGCTTTTCTATGGAATTTGTACATACCGACGGAAAACACATATATATAGAGGCGCCACTTCCAGGAGACTTCAAATTAATGGTCAAAGAATAGGAACTAATAGCATGTGTTTATCATTCGCCAATTCGCGCGAATTGGCGAATGGAGACTATAACACTTTTGACAAATTGTATTTTTTGCGTTACCTTTATACCACTAATGACTAGTTACTAATTATTAGTTACTACCCACTATGATTCCAAAAGAAATTTTAGACCAAATAAAGTCTGGAGCGCTCGTCACGGTTTCTGAGCGTATTAAAGAAAAAGATAAAGAGCGCGCAAGTAATTTTAAAGGCGTGGTATTAGCGCGCAAACATGGAAGTGAAAATGGCGCTACATTTACCGTTCGCGCGATAGTTGATGGTGTGGGAGTTGAGAAGGTATATCCTATTAATTCTCCTAATATTATTTCTGTAAAAATTACCTCATCTCCTAAGAAAGTAAAACGATCAAAATTATATTTTGTACGTACTGTTTCTAAGAAGAAATCTCGTCAAAAAATTGGTCTCGCCGTCTAAGGCGTTGGATAAGAGCAGATGGTTGCAAAAAATAAAAAAGAGGGCACACGCTCTCTTTTTTATTGAAAAGTGGTTATTTTTGTGTATACTATGAACACAATTGCGCGGGTGGCGAAACTGGCAGACGCACTACCTTGAGGTGGTAGCGCTCGCAAGGGCATGCAGGTTCAAATCCTGTCCCGCGCACAAGAGAGCAACCCTATTCATGTTATGAGTAGGGTTGTTTTTTATGCGGGAAGCGAAACGACTGCTTGTTTCGCGTAGGGATTTGAACACCGGAGCATGTGCGAACAGCTGTGAGCACAGCGAGGTGGTGCCTAACCCGAGGAGCGCGACGGCGCGACGAGAGGTGAAGGAAAATCCTGTCCCGCGCACGAGAGAACAATCCTGCTCACATTGTGAGTAGGATTGTTTTTATGTGGGAAGCGAGATGGGCCATTTTTGCGGGGGCTCTGTTTTTTTGGTACACTAACTCCATATGGATAAAAGAACTTATATTGTTGCGACGGATCCCGTTGTGGAACAATTACAAAAAGAATTAGAAACAAAAACAGATGTAAAAAGTGAACGACTTAAGCGTCTTTTGGCGCTCCCTGATTTGTCTAGAAAAGAAAACTCTCCGGTTAAGTTTATTGTAGACGCCGTGCTTGCGTTACCGATGTTTGAGAAATTTGATGTAATACAGTTGCCTGAAATTGTAAGCGTGAAGGATAATTTTGATCTCCTAAACTCTCCCCAAGATCACCCAAGCCGCAAGGAGACTGATACCTATTATGTAAATCCCGAATATATCCTGCGCACACAAACAACCGTGATGTGGCCATTTTATTTGCGCCGAGAAGAAGTAGTAAAGGAACTACAAGAAACGGGGGAGGTGGGGCTGTTGGCATACGGAAAGGTATACCGCAAAGACGAGATTGATAGAAATCATTTTCCCGTGTTTCATCAAGTGGATGGATTATATGTTTGTAAAAAAGAAAAGAAACAATTAGGCATTCCTGAATTGCAGGAGGTTCTCTCTGCGATCACAAAGGCAGTGTATGGAGAATCAATTGTGTATCGGTTTTTGGAAGACACTTTTCCGTTCACGGATCCGAGTACACAGATTGAAATTCAGCGCGGAGAGAATTGGTTGGAAGTCGTGGGTGCTGGGGTGGTGCACACCCAAGTGTTAAAAAATTTAGGTATAGATCCGGAAATATATAATGGGTGGGCATTCGGATTTGGATTAGAGCGTCTTGCGATGGTGAGGATGAATATTCACGATATTCGCGTATTCTGGTCCGATGATGTGCGTATTACAAAACAATTTAAAGATTTAGATAGCCAGTACCAAGAGGTGAGTAAGTATCCTATGACGTATAGAGATATTTCGTTTGTGGTGGGGAAAGATGTGTCGCTGAATAGTTACTATGAAATTATTAGAGACTGTGTAAAAGAAAATATTATTGAGGAGGTAAAAATGACCGATACGTATGAAAATGCAGAAAAATTTGGTGCTGATAATATAAGCTATACGTTTCGCATCGTGTATCGTTCTCCCGAACGAACCCTCACGAATGAAGAAGTAAATAAGATTCAAGACGATATTATTCAACGCACGCGGACAGAATTACACGCAGAAATACGTTAGGCTCCCACTGATTTTCTGCTATACTTACTACATACTACTTAATACTAACTACTTTTTATTATGAAGATAGCAATTAATGGATTTGGAAGAATAGGTCGCTTATTATTACGTCAGATTATTGCTCATCCAGAAATTGAGGTGGTAGCGATTAATGATTTGGGTTTGCTCAAAAACTTAGCGTACTTATTTCAGTATGACTCTGTATATAAAATGTATGCAGGGACCGTGGTGACAAATGAAGAAAAACAGACACTCACGGTGCAAGGAAAAGAAATTAAATTTTTAAGCCAGAAAGATCCTTTGCAATTACCATGGAAAGATTTAGCTATTGATGTGGTGGTAGAATCTACGGGGGTCTTTGAATCATTTGAGAAAGCGCAGGTGCACATCCAAGCGGGAGCAAAACGAGTGCTTCTCACCGCGCCAGCAAAAGACGCGGATGGAGAAACTGGTAAAACAGTGCTTATGGGAATTTCTGAAGAGAAACTTTCCTCATGTGTGATTTCTTCTAATGCGTCATGTACTACAAATGGCGCTTCACCACTCATGGCGGTGTTACAAGAAACAATTGGTATTGAAAAGGCTATTCTCTCCACCGTGCATGCATATACGGCGACACAAAGTATTGTGGATAGTCCTGTGAAAGGGGATGATTTAAGGCGGGGTCGCGCGGGGGCACAAAATATTATTCCTTCTACGACCGGAGCCGCGAAAGCAGTCACGCGCGCGCTACCTGAACTTGAAGGAAAATTTGATGGTATTGCTCTTCGTGTTCCTGTGGTGAGTGGATCGTTAGTTGATGTAACCTTTATTGCAAAGCGCCCCACAACCGTTGAAGAAGTAAATGCTATTTTACAGAAGGCCTCTCAGGAGCCTCGATGGGAAGGATTGTTGGGATACACGACTGAGCAATTGGTATCGGGTGATATTATTGGTATGCCATATGCTTCATTAATAGATAGCCAATTTACAAAAGTAATTGATGGTACCTTAGTGAAAGTATGTGCCTGGTACGACAATGAATGGGGATATACTACAACACTGGTAAAACATTTGGAAAAGATAAAAAGTGTTTTAGTATAAATAAAATAATATCAAAATTTAATAAACCCGCCCAAAGGCGGGTTTTAAAGTGAGTTTAAAATTAGTTTTGCATATACTGAATACGCAAAGCCAAAGTTTTTGACGATCGTCAAAAACTTTGGCTTTTGAAGAACTTTAATTTAATTTCTCTTCTGTAGTATCGCTCATTCTTGTTACTTTATACTTATGTATAAATACGATATACTAAACCCATATGGAAAAACCACGCGCATTAACGGGTGATAGACCCACCGGAAAACTTCACTTAGGGCATTATGTTGGTTCACTACAGAATAGAGTTTTGCTCCAGGATACTCACGATCAGTATGTAATGATTGCGGATATTCAGGGACTTTCTGCTAACGCAGAAGATCCTCAGAAGATTAGAGATAATGTACTTGAGGTAGCATTAGATTATTTAGCCGTTGGATTAGATCCTAAAAAAACAACCATGTTTATTCAGTCTCTTGTTCCAGAGATTCCTGAATTAACTATGTATTTCTTAAATTTGGTGACTATTGCACGTTTAGGACAAAATCCAACCGTAAAAACAGAGATGAAAGAAAAGGGTTTTGAAGCTTCGGTTCCTGCAGGATTCTATATACATCCAGTGAATCAAGCGGCTGACATTTTAATTTTTAAACCAAAAGTAGTTCCCGTGGGAGAAGATCAGCTTCCTATGATTGAACAAACAAACGAAATTGTGGAAAAGTTTAATAGACTGTATGGCTCTGTGTTTGAAAAGGTCTCTGGTCTCATCTCAAACACTCCACGACTCCCAGGGATTGATGGAAAAGCAAAAATGAGCAAATCACTCGGGAATGCAATATATCTTTCTGATTCAAAGCACGATATTGAAAAAAAAGTGATGGACATGTACACCGATCCTGAACATATTAAAGCAACTGATCCGGGTCATATTGAAGGGAATGTGGTGTTTGCCTATTTAGATATTTTTGACACGCGTCATGAAGAAGTTACTCAGTTAAAACACCAGTATGCACAAGGAGGATTAGGAGATGTGATGCTTAAAAAAAGATTGGTGGATGTTCTTGATCAATTAATTGCTCCTATGCGTGAACGTCGCGCCGAATATGAAAAGGATCCGAAGGCAGTTTTTGCCATGCTAGAAGAAGGAACAAAACAGGCGAGGAAGATAGCTCAAAAGACATTATCGGAAGTTCGTTCTGCGATAGGTATTAATTATTTTGAGTAGCACATAATATAAAGTCACAATGGATCAAAAACTAGAAGAGACGATTATACATCTCGCGCAACAACAGCATAGTAGGGCTGATATTATTCGTACGCTTGTTATGGAAGGATATGAGCCTGCGCGTATTGAGGAAGTAATTAATACACTCTATTACTCCGGAAAATTATCCTTTGATCTTGACTCGGTTATAGAGCGTGAAAATATTCATACGATTGATACCGCGGTTGAAAAACAACAAGAAGAAGCCCCCTCGCTTTCTTTTCGTTTGCGTGTGTGGATTCGTTTGCATACCGTGAGCGCAATAAGCATTGGTACTCTGGGTGTTATTGTAATAACCAGTATAGTGGGAGGAGTGTGGGGATATCGTACTTCACCCACGGTCATTCTTGATCATGCATTAGCATCTCTCGCTGCAACACCGACTATTGCCTATACGCTCTCGGGTACCATACAACCGTCTACACAGGAATCGTTCACATTTTCATCGGAGGGGATTATTGCAATCGCACCATCACCTCGAGCCGTTGCTTCCCTGACATTTCAAAGAAACACAGATCCACAATGGAATATTGATATTATTCATACCAGCGAAGATGCTATTTTCTTAAAACTAAATAAAGGGCCATTACCGTACCCATTTATATATAATAGGTGGATTCAGGTAGGTTCATCTCAAGCTGATATCACATCGCTCACGCAATTAGGATTGCATGATATTATTTCTCATGTTGGAATTGCGCGACCTTTTCTTTCTGACTTTTCATCTGTGATGCGTTCTTTTTCTTCCACCCCTGGTGCTTATACGAAAATTTCTCAGGTATCATCAACAACTCAACCCTCATGCGCTTCACTCTATGCGGTGTCGTTTGATGAGCGACGTATCGCGCAAAGTCTTTCTACTCTTGCTGGCTCAGATATCCGCGCGCTTGCATTTCTAACACAATTCCCTTGGCAGGTGTGCCTCAATTCAGAGGACATAATAACAAAGTTCACAATACACGTTCCTAAGGGGAGTGGAGCAGGGGAAGGGACTCTCCTCATAACCCTTGCCAGTCCCCAAACGCTTCCTGCGTTTACCACTGATACACCCGCAACACCACTCGCGACGCTTATGGAGTGGGTACGAGAAGGAAAACAGAAATAAAATACACAAACTTTTATGAATCAAGTTTTTATTCAAGCAATTTTTATATATCTCATTATTGTACTCTCGGCGACATTTCATGAATACGCGCATGGACTTATGGCATTTCACTTGGGAGATGATACTGCAAAACGCATGGGACGACTTACTCTCAACCCTATTGCTCATCTTGATATATTTGGGACCGTTATACTTCCGTTGCTTTTTCTATTGACTCCAGGATTTGGCTTCTTTATCGGGTGGGCAAAACCAGTTCCGTATAATCCACTTAATTTATCAGATAGAAAATATGGCTCACTCAAGGTAGCTGTCGCGGGCCCGCTAGCGAATTTAAGCATCGCATTGGTTCTTGGTTTATTTCTTAGGTTTGGGGGAGTATTTTTTGTTACCAATACTATTTTTGTGGGTCTTATTGCTCTTATTGTACAAATAAATATTTTTCTTGCGCTATTTAATCTCATTCCCGTCCCTCCACTTGATGGATCCAAAATTATCTTTGATCTTATTCCCTCAAGTGAACGCCTCCTAAATCAAATTGGGTTTGTGGGGGTATTTATCGCGCTTGTTATTTCTTTTTATATTTTAAATCCTATTGCGCAATTTGTTTTTAAAATTATTACGGGCGCAACTTTATTTTAAACTTCTTGACTTCTCTAGAAAGAATTTATACCATAACAGGCGCGTGGAGTACTTTTGTATTTCCGTTTTACCTAGTACCATCTTCATTTAGTTAAAATAACTTTCAACTAAACACAGGAGGTATTATATTGTACTTTAATATTTTGTATGGTCGCTGCATTGTATGCGCGGTTGTTATTGTTCCTTTTTTATTGGGCTCTTCTATCAAGTATCCAAAGGAGCAGTTTGGTCGCGGTATACAACAAGGGAATGACCATCAGTCACCCTTTAATTTTCCCACCGGATTTCCATAGTCATTTCATGGTTGGGAACTCGTAGCAAAAAACCTTTCTGATTTACCGCCTCTATCTTCTTGAGCGCGGAGATATCAGAAGTAAAATTTCAAAAAACGGACACCCAGAATTGCAACAGAATAGTTGCCTTCTGGGCTGTTTTTATTTATACGCATATGAGCGTGGCGCGTATTGACTTTTCTATGTATATTTTGATATAGTATCGCTACCGTCCAAGTAATGGATGTTTTATTTTATTGATATATTGATATGCCAACGATTAGTCAGCTTGTAAAAAGAGGAAGAAAAACAACTGTAAAAAAATCAAAGTCGCCTGCGATGGGACTTTATTTTAATACCGTATTAAACAAACCCGTAAATTCTGGATCACCCTTTAAGAGAGGAGTGTGTTTAAAGGTATTTACCACAACCCCTAAAAAACCAAACTCTGCCTTGCGTAAAGTAGCACGTGTGCGTTTAACGAATGGCATGGAAGTCACTGCCTATATCCCCGGAGAAGGGCATAATTTGCAAGAACACTCAGTGGTTATGATTCGTGGAGGACGCGTGAAAGATCTTCCAGGAGTCCGGTATCATATTGTGCGAGGACGATTTGATTCAGTAGGAGTTGCAAATCGTAAGCAAGAACGCAGTAAGTATGGAGTAAAAAAATCAGCCGCTAAAGCTAAATAATGTATGAGAAAAAAAAGAAATTATAAACGGGACATTCTTCCCGATATACGGTACGAAAATCTCGCCATTGCGCGCTTTATTAACTATCTGATGCAAGATGGTAAAAAATCAACCGCTCAAAAAGTGGTATATGATGCGCTTGATGAAGTTGCAAAAACAACAGGAAAAGATGCATTGGAGGTTTTTGAAAAAGCATTAGAAAATGCAAGCCCCGTATTTGAAGTTGTTTCTAAGCGCGTGGGAGGAGCAAACTATCAGGTGCCTCGCGAAGTCCGCGCAGGACGTAAATTCTTTTTGGGATGTAAGTGGATGATTGAAGCCGCTCGTTCAGTGAAAGGTAAGCCTATGAGTAAGCGTTTGGCAGCCGAGTTTATTGCGGCGTTTAATAATGATGGTGCCGCTATTAAGAAGAAGTTGAATGTGCACAAGATGGCAGAAGCGAACCGTGCATTTGCTCACTTCGCCCGGTAATATACCCCACAATATAGTATTCAATATCTTTTCATTAATTCTTAACTACTAACTCTAACCACTTTATGGCTCGTGCGTATCCTCTTAATAAATATAGAAACATTGGTATTATTGCCCACATTGATGCAGGAAAAACAACCGTTTCAGAACGCATTTTGTTCTATACGGGTATTTCTCATAAAATTGGAGAGGTGCATGAAGGAGCTGCAGTTATGGATTGGATGGAACAAGAGCGTGAACGTGGTATTACGATTACCTCTGCGGCGACGACCTGTTTTTGGACACCGGCGCGATATACGCGTCTTGCAAAAACTGATGAAGAGCGCGCAAAATTAAAAGCAGAATATGAACATCGTATCAATATTATTGATACCCCTGGTCACGTGGATTTTACCGCTGAAGTAGAGCGTTCATTGCGCGTGCTTGATGGGGGAGTAACGGTGTTTGATGGAGTTGCAGGAGTGGAGCCACAATCAGAAACGGTATGGCACCAAGCAGATAAATATGCGGTTCCTCGCATCTGTTTTATTAATAAAATGGATCGCATGGGAGCAAGTTTTGAAAAATCATTTAATTCTATTATTGATCGCTTAACACCCAACGCAATTCCTGTACAAATTCCTATTGGAGCCGAGGAAAACTTTAAAGGAGTTATTGATGTATTGGAAATGAAGGCGTTTGAGTTTAATGGAGAACATGGAGAAAAAATAGATGAAGTTGAAATCCCCGCTGACTTAAAAACAGAAGCAGAAAAGCGTCATGCGCAATTAATAGAAAAGATTGTGGAACATGATGAGGTAATGATGGAAAAATATTTAGGAGGGGAAACAATTCCTGTTGCAGACTTACGCGCTGTATTACGTAAAGCAACTATTGCAAACTTACTTATTCCCGTATTTTGTGGAACAGCGTTGCGTAATAAAGGAACGCAGCTCATGTTAGACGGCGTGATAGATTATCTTCCTTCTCCTATTGATATTAATGAATCAAAGCCTATTAAAGGAACCGATCTTGCTACAGGAGCTGAGGTTATTCGTCAACCTAATGATAACGAGCCATTAACTGCGGTCGCGTTTAAAGTTGCCACAGATCCATTTGTGGGGAATTTGACATATTTCCGTGTGTACAGCGGTATTATCAAAAAAGGAAGTTACATTTTAAATGCAACGAAAAATAACCAAGAACGTATTGGACGTATTGTGCGTATGCATGCAAACCATCGTGAAGATGTAGAAGAAATGTATGCGGGAGATTTGGGAGCTATTGTGGGATTAAAAAATACCACCACGGGAGATACATTGTGTAACCCAGAAACACCGATTGTATTAGAGGCCATCACATTCCCTGAGCCGGTTATTAGTTTGCGTATTGAGCCAAAAACAAAAAATGACCAGGAAAAATTGGGTATGGCATTAAAGAGACTCTCCGATGAAGATCCTACATTCCGTGTGACCGGTAACTCAGATACGGGGGAGACAATTATCTGGGGAATGGGAGAATTACACTTGGAAATTTTAGTAGATCGTATGAAGCGTGAGTTTAATGTGGAGGCGAATGTGGGCCGTCCTCAAGTTTCGTACAAAGAAACCATCAAGAAAGATGCAGAAGCAGAAGGAAAATATATTCGTCAATCAGGAGGAAAGGGACAATATGGACATGCAAAAATTAAATTACATCCATTGGAAAAAGGAAAAGGATTTGTGTTTGTGAACCAAATCAAAGGAGGAGTGGTGCCACAAGAGTATATTGCGCCTATTGAAAAGGGTGTGAAAGAAGCTATGGCGCGTGGTATTGTTGCGGGATTTCCTATGACTGATGTGGAGGTTACGTTATATGATGGATCATACCATGAAGTGGACTCTTCAGAAGCGGCGTTTAAAATTGCAGGATCTATGGCGTTTCAAGAAGGAGCAAAGAGCGCAAGCCCCGTATTACTGGAGCCTATCATGAAAGTGCAGGTGATTTGTCCCCAAGATTATTTGGGAGATGTGACGGGGGATTTAAGTTCAAAACGAGGCCGTATTGAAAGTTTGAATGATAGAGGTATGATGAAAGTGGTAGACGCAATGGTTCCCTTGTCAGAAATGTTTGGATATGCAACAAAGTTGCGCTCCATGACACAAGGACGTGGATCGTTTACTATGGAATTTAGCAGTTATGAAGAAGCTCCTAAGAGCATTGAACAACAAGTTATAGAAGGTAAAAAATAATTATTATGGCAAATTATAGTATTGATTGCACAAAAAAACCACTCGGACGCATTGCAACAGAAATTGCATCTATTTTGCAAGGGAAGAAAACTCCAGCATATGATCCTCGTTTGGAGGGAGATGACACTGTTACCGTGAGTAATATTGAAGACCTTGTTCTTACCGGACGAAAGGCAGATCAGAAAATTTATTACTCTCATACCACGCAAATTGGACACTTGAAAGAGAGAAAATTAAGCGACGTGGTTGCAAAACACGGAAAAAAATTCATATTACGTCATGCGGTGCAACGCATGTTGCCTAAGAACAAACTTCAGATCAGACGCATGAAACGGATCATTTTTATATAATTGTCTATGACTACAACAAAGAAACCAGTAGTAAAAAAAGGGGAATATCTTGAGGCGGTTGGTCGCCGAAAAACGTCGGTTGCGCGCGTGCGCATCTATCACATGCCTAAACCCATAAGCATTGAAGGTGCTGATTTTACTCCCGCACTTGAATTAATTACCGTGAACGAGAAGCCGGTTACAACCTATTTCCCACTCAAGAATCATCACCGTGTTATTGTAAGTCCTTTTCAGAAATCTGATTTGTTGGGACATTTTAAAGTTACCGTCCATACTTTAGGAGGGGGTGTTTCTTCACAAGCGTTTGCGGTTCGTCATGGTATTGCGCGCGCATTATTAGAATTTGATGCAGAACTTCGCAAGAAGTTGAAGAAATTTGGATATCTCACTCGTGATCCTCGTATGGTAGAACGTAAGAAATACGGCTTAAAGAAAGCAAGGAGAGCCCCACAATGGTCTAAGCGTTAATACTTTTGATAATTTACTTTCTGATTCTCTTGTGTCGCAGTATTTCCTCGACGCAGTCCCGAACCAAGCTATGCTTTGGTGTCGGGGCAAGGAGAGCCCCACAGTGGAGTAAACGTTAATTATTTGTAAAGTCTCATTATAAAAAAGAACCCACAAGGGTTCTTTTTTATTTTACGAACTACTCTTATTTAGAAAATTATTTTGTGAATAAACTAAAATCAATTTGAGTTATTTCTGTTGTTGAGGACGCAATGGTGAGGATATTTTGATCGGAGGCATATGTGGCCCTTTGATATGATCCACGCCAAATAGGGAAGTGATTGTTTGGTTCTTTTTTAGTCACCTCGGCGAGCATAATTTGTTCTGGGTACATAAGGATAAGATGTGCTGCATCTTGATACCACGCGATATTTTGTATGTTGGAGGCATTTACGAGGGATAATTGGAGCGTATCTCCTTCTTTTGCATCCATGGTTTCTAACTCATCTTGAATAAAATAGACTCGTGCTTTTCCATCTTCTCCACGATAGAGAAGTTTTTTTCCATCGGGAGAAAAAAGAGCAGAGATTGCGTTTTGGCTCACTACCACTTCACGCTTTTTATCGGTGTCATAGAGTGTAAGAGATTTATCGGTGGTAATAAATGCAATGAGGTTATTTTTTGTATAGAGAGAAGTTATAGATTGTACGCGTTGTTCGGTGGCTAGGGGGATCTGAGTTGTTGTTCCTGAGTTAATATCAATGCGGATAAATACCGCGCGTGGATTTGTTTCTTTTGGTTGCTTTGTCTTTGTTGTGGTTGCGGTTTGTATCTGGGGGGCAACAAAGGTAAGAACGTTGTCTTGTATCACATATGCATACGGAAGCGTGCTTGAAGAAAGAAGGGTGACTGAGGGCTCTGTAGTCTGTATGCGGTAAATTCCTGAACTGCTCGTCGCAAGAAGCTCTGAGGGATTGTTTGAATAGAATAAGAATTGAGAAAACCTTTGTTTTGATATCAGCGCCAGTGTTTTATTGAGTGAAAGAGACGTGGATGATGCTTGGGTAGAATCTGCGGGGATGCTTTGAACCGCAAATTGTATTCCCTTTGAGGTTTTTTCATGAGTAAGCGCCCCACGTGTTATGAGGTCATCTAGTACTATATGAGAAGATGAGGCTATTGTGGTGGTGGCATAAGATACGTTTTTGGGAACGAGGAGAATGTTAAAAAATCGGACAACCTGTGAGGGAAATATTTCTATGTTTTTCGTATATTCCAAAAATGCATCCTTTTGTATAGAGAGGTGATATTTTTTTGGTATCACGCTTGAAATCAGTGTTCCTTTTGTGAGGAGTCCTGACTTGTCTTTATAGTACGTATCATTGAGATAAATATTGATAGGATTTTGATAGCTCTCTATATAGACAGCTCCTATTTTAGTTAAAGAAAAAGAGGATGTGTCTAGGCGATATCCTTGTGAGTAGAGGATAACCACAGCCCCGATGATAATAAAAAGGACAATAAAAAAAGCGAGTAATCTTCGTCTAAAGTGAATAGTCATAATCGTATGGATGTAGGGTAGCTTAAAAAAGGACCTTTTTCAACCTCCTTTTTACACGAAAGTTATACACTGCAAGCCATTGACCAATATGGTGCATAAGATGTATAATAAAAGTCTGCTCTTTTATATAGTGTTAGAGAGAGCTCTAACTAATAATCAATTCAAACAAATTTATCTATGGAGTTTCTATGGGAAAAGCAACACTTCGCGGTTTTATTCCCGAGTTTGGTGTAGAAAATATTGAAAGCCATCTCGGTATTGATTCTTTGCCTTTAAAAAAGAAGTTTACGGCGGCGAAGAATAAAGTTAGCCGTTTTAGAAACATGGACGTATGTGTTTCTGAAAATAGCGAAGATCCACAGATGTTTTTAGAAAGAATGGAAGAACGGGGAGTGTTTAATGTTCGGGAATCATTTTTCATTCCCACTGTCCTTTCTGCTTCTGTGCCTCAGGCTCAGGTTATACTTCAGGATGAGCCCAAAGAATTTAATGAACATCCCTTTATTGCTCTCGGGGAGGAAGTACAGAATTTATTTGATAGAAATATTCCTGTCCTTCCTAGCAAGTCCAGGAGCATGCTAAGATATCTGCATAAAAACTATAAGAAAGTGCAGAAAAGAATAGCTGCTTCAAAGAAGGAGAGGAAGATTCAGATAAAAAGACGTCCAGCGAGAAGAGAGTCCCTCCTCGAAGAGACGGGAATCTTATTCTCATAAATTCTTATAAAATTATTTGATTGATTTTTTATTAATAGTCCGCTTTCAGGCGGACTTTTTTATGGTTGCAAATAGTCAAAAAAATGGATAGTATAGCTATATATCTATGTTTACAAAGAAAATTGGTATTGATTTGGGGACGGCAAATACGGTGGTTTTTGTGCCCGGGAAGGGGTTTATTATCAATGAACCCACTATTGTGGCGCTGAGCGTGCCTGATAATAATGTGCTTGCGGTAGGACGAGAGGCAAAGGATATGATTGGGAAAACTCCCTCTGATATTATTGCCTATAAACCTCTCAAAGATGGGGTTATTGCCGACTATTACATTACCAAGGCGCTCTTAAAATATTTTATTTCTAAAGCGGTTGGATCATTCGGAGCTCTTATAAAACCCGATGTTGTTATTTCGGTTCCCGCGGGAATTACCCAAACTGAACGACGCGCAGTCGTGAATGCGGCATTAGAAGCGGGCGCGCGCGAAGCGTATATTGTAAAAGAACCTATCCTTGCAGCATTAGGCGCGGGCATTCCTATTAATTCGCATTCAGGCAACATGATCATCAATATCGGAGGAGGAACTTCTGAAGTGGCTGTGGTCTCTTTGGGAGGAATTGTGTCATGGGCAAGTTTGCGTATTGCAGGAAATAAATTTGATCAAGCTATTTCAGAATATATAAAAAAGAAATATGGATTGCATGTGGGAGAACAAACTGCAGAGAATGTAAAAATTGCTATTAGTTCAGCGATCTCCACACGCGCAAAAAAAGAATATCAAATTCGTGGACGAGATAGCGCTTCAGGCTTACCCCGTGATCTCATGATTACCTCAAATGAAATTGCAGAAGCATTGCATCCTCATCTGGTTGAAATTGCAAAAAATGTACAACAGGTATTTAACGAAACCCCTCCAGAATTGGTTGCGGATATTATGGAAAAGGGATTGATTATTTCTGGTGGAGGAGCTCAAATAGAACACCTCTCAGTTTTTTTCAAAAAAGCGTTGGGAGTTAATGCGTATGTTGCTGAAGATCCACTTCTCTGTGTAGCAAAAGGAACAGGACTTATTCTCAATCATTTAGATGTATATAAACGAGCGCTTCTGAATAAGAAATAAGTGATGTATGAAGGGACATGTAGTATGTATTAAGTATAAAATGCATCATTTCTATCCTCATACTTAATACTTCATACTTTATACTTACTACACAATTTGGTATACTTACCTTGAGTGGCGAGCGAGCACTCACTCAATACAAAAAAAGGAGGTCACCCTCGTCACTCGCTTCAAAAATCTCCCTCTGGGAGATTTTTGTTGTCTTTTAATATAGCAAAATTCATAGGTATATAGAAACGTAATGAGTAATAAAAAATATTTTTTAAAAATTAAAAAATATTTTTTCATGTTTTAGTTTTTTGAGTTATCCACAGATTTTTTATTTTTATTTTTGTAAAAATGCACTACAATATAGATAGAGTTCAACAGAAACAATTGACTCGTCGGCAATTCGTTTCATGTTGGTAATCGTAACATCTTATGTATCACTTCGGTGATGCAAAGAAAATAAAAAAATGGCAGCAAAAAAGAAAGTAGCAAAGAAAGCAACTAAGAAAGTAGCAAAAAAGAAAGTTGCTAAGAAAGTAGCAAAAAAGAAAGTTGCAAAGAAAGCAAAGAGAAAGTAATCTTTTCACACTTTTTGGAGAAATCGTCACCTCGGTGGCGATTTTTCTTTATATAAAGGGAGAGAAAACGGTATTTTGGGTGAGTTGCTCTCATGTGATGAAATTGCTACACTAAGCGTAGTATCAGTAATCTATATTTGTATATGCGTATTACTATTACAGGAACAAAACTTGAAATCACGCCCGCGCTTACCGTATACGTGACGCAACGACTCCAACCACTTTCGCGCCACTTACAGCCATTTGAAAAAAATGGAGAGATGTTGCTTCGGGTAGAGATCGCTCGTTCCACAAAACATCACAAGAAAGGGGACGAAGTATATTATGTTGAGTTGACGCTCCAGTTGCCTAAAAAAACAATACGCATAGAACAGTATCATGCCAATGTACGCAAGGCAGTGGATGAAGCTCATCGCCGCATGAAGTCAGAAATAAGCGATTACAAAGATTTAGTAATAGAAAAAAAGAAACGTATATAATAACACAGCCATGTTTGGACTATTTTCATCACGAACAAAATTCAGTGACGTTCCTCCACGAGTGAATGCGCTTGAGGAAACGTATGCATCATATACCAGTGATGAGATTTTATCTGCAAGCAACGCCTTGCGAGAAGAAATACAAGCACATGGACTCTCTGATGCATATAGAGATCGGGCTTTTGCACTTGCGCGTGAAAGCGCAAAACGAACACTAGGACAGCGGCATTATGATGTGCAATTAATTGCGGGAACAGCGCTTGCAAAAGGATATATTGCTGAAATGGGCACCGGAGAGGGAAAAACACTTGCCGCAACGGCGCCTGCATATTACCACGCGCTTACGGGAAAAGGGGTGCATGTGATCACGGTGAATGATTATTTGGCGCAACGTGACGCAGTTTGGATGGGGCAGATATATGCCGCCCTTGGGCTTACCACATCGTGTATTGTGCATGATGCGGCATATCTATATGATCCCGCATGGAAGGAATCTGAGAAAGAAATAAGTGAAAAAGATACTGAGCGAGATATTCTCGGAAGTTTCCACGTGGAGCGATCATTCTTGCGTCCCATAAGTCGCGCAGAAGCCTATCGTGCCGACATTGTATATGGAACAAACACGGAATTCGGTTTTGATTACTTGCGCGATAACCTTGCGTATCAACCACAACAACAAGTGCAGCGCGAAAAATATTATGCCATTATTGATGAGGTAGACAGCATTCTTATTGATGAGGCGCGTACGCCACTTATTATTTCAGCGCCCGACACTGAGGCGGCGCAGTATTATATGTTGTTTGCGCAGATAGTCAGAGATCTGAAACCGGAAGTGGATTATGAAGTTGATGAGAAGGCGCGATTTGTAAGTATTACCCCGGAGGGAATTACCCATGTTGAAAAAAAATTAGGAATAGAGAATTTGTATGATCCTCAACATGTGCGTTTGACGCATTATCTTGAAGAGTCGCTCAAGGCACGTGCATTATTTCTGCGTGATAGACACTATGTGGTGCATGAGAATCAAATTATTATTGTGGATGAATTTACGGGTCGCCTCATGCATGGGCGACGATATTCAGGAGGGCTTCATCAAGCTATTGAGGCAAAAGAAGGGGTGACCGTGCAACAAGAATCAAAAACATTTGCTCAAATCACCATTCAAAACTATTTTCGTTTGTATGAAATTATTTCTGGTATGACGGGAACTGCAGAAACTTCAGCGGAAGAGTTTCAAAAAGTATATGGACTTGAGGTCTTGGTTATCCCACCCCATAAGGAACGTATTCGGGTGGATCATCCTGATTTGGTGTATCAGACGAAAGAGGCAAAATATCAAGCTATTGTTGAGAAGGTTCAGGCTTGTGTTTTGCGCGGACAGCCCGTGCTGGTGGGCACCACCTCTATTGATGAAAATGAATTGCTTTCACATAAGTTTGCGCGCGCAGGAGTGGTGCATGAGGTTTTGAACGCAAAAAATCATGAACGAGAGGGAGAAATTATTGCGCAAGCGGGTCGTGCAGGTCGCGTGACGCTCGCAACCAACATGGCAGGACGAGGAGTTGATATTGTGCTTGGGGGAAATCCTC
>JAKAIF010000042.1 GCA_021814445.1 bacterium | reverse complement strand
GGGGTAGGTATTACGCCCATTCGATCTCTTGCGGAGCGGGCCATTCACACACGGAAAGATATTAAAGTCCTTGCGAGTTTCCGTACACATCATGATGCTGTTTTTGAAAGAGAGATTGCTCAATTAGTAGGAGATGAAAATATCGCGTATGTATATACACACGAATCTCCGTATGAGGGGCAGGTAAAAAATATTTCACATTCAACGTTGCTTGAGTTTTGTCCCGATGTACAAGAGAGGGCTGTTTATTTGTGTGGCCCCGCGGCATTTATGAAAGCTATGCGAACTATTTTATTGAATCATGGAGTGTCTGAAAAACAAATTTATTTTGAACGTTTTTCATTGTAATATCCAATACTTATCTCATGGAACCTCTTGCATCAAAAATACGACCAGAATCTCTTAAGGATTTTGTGGGGCAAAAACATTTAGTGGGGAAGGGAAAACCTCTTAGCGTTGCTATTCAAAAAAAGCATCTTTTTTCTTTTATTCTCTGGGGCCCTCCAGGATGTGGAAAAACAACACTTGCACGCATCTACGCGCGCAGCCTCAATGCGCAGTTATATGAGCTTTCAGCAGTTTCTGCGGGCAAAGATGACATTCGCCAAATTATAGAAGAGGGATCTTTAGGAAAACCGAAGGTATTATTTTTAGATGAAATACATAGATTTAACAAAGCGCAACAAGACTTTCTTCTCCCCTATGTTGAACGGGGGAATATTACTCTCATTGGAGCAACAACAGAGAATCCTAGTTTTGAAGTTATTTCTGCGCTTCTTTCTCGGTGTCGGGTTTTTGTTCTGCAGGAATTAAAAGATACAGAAATGAAAGAAATTGTAACGCGCGCGTATCCCGCGATTACTTCCGATGCAATCGCGTGGCTTATTCGTATGGCGCAAGGGGATGCGCGACAAGCTATCACAACCATTGAAAATGCGTTTCAATTATATAAGGAAGTGACCGTAAAGAGTTTAACCGATTCTCTGCAATCTGCTTTTATTCGCTACGATAAGAAAGGGGAGGAACATTATAATATCATTAGCGCGTTCATTAAAAGTATGCGCGCAGGACAGGCGAGCGCGGCATTATATTATATGGCGCGTATGATAGAGGCGGGAGAGGATCCTAAGTTTATTGCTCGGCGTATGGTTATTTTTGCGAGCGAGGATATTGGATTGGCGCAACCCACAGCGCTCGTGGTGGCAAATGATGTATTTCGAGCCGTGGAAATTATTGGGCTTCCTGAATGTGAAATAAATCTCGCACATGGGGTTTCATATCTTGCGTCATGTAAGAAAGATAGGCGTTCATACGATGCGTTACAGCGCGCAAAAGCTGATGTGAAAGAATATGGAAGTCTTCCCATTCCCTTAAAAATACGAAATGCTCCTACAAAACTTATGAAAGATTTAGAATACGGAAGGGGGTATAAAAAGTATGATACCGAGAGCTATTTCCCCGATAAATTAAAAGGTAAGAGTTATTTTGAAGACGAGAAGCAAAAGAACCACCAAAAATAAAACTAGGAATATGTTTTATTCATTTAAGCAAAAAAATTCCTTCACCCTCATAGAACTTCTCGTAGTCATTGGCATATTAGCTATCCTCACTGCGGCAGTAGTTCTCGTTTTAAATCCTTCAGATTTACTCAAACAGGGGAGAGATAGTAAACGCAGTACGGATTTAGCTTCTTTACATAAGTCAATTCAGTTATTAGTTACTCAAACGTCAGTTGTCTCCCTAGGAAACGCCTCTACTGTTTCGGTCTCCTTGCCTGACGCGTCTCCGACTTGTGCTAATCTCTTATTGCCCGCTCTTCCCGCTGGCTATACCTATAGGTGTGTTCCTCAAGCCTCATCCACCCTCCTGAATGGCTCAGGCTGGCTTCCTATAGACTTTACTCAATCTGGTATACAAAATTTTTCTGCACTTCCTCTTGATCCCACAAACACCTCTTCTACAGGACTTTATTATACGTATATGCCCACCAATACTGGAACCTATGAACTTACATCTCTTATGGAATCAGAGAAAGGTTCTAAGCAGGCTATTGTTGATGGGGGTGTTCTCCCCGGGGTTTTAGAAGTGGGTTCTACTATAGCTCAGACGCCCCCACTACGTGATAGGGGTCTTGTGGGATACTGGACTTTTGATGAGGGTGCTGGAACTACTACCTATGATCGATCTGGAAATAATAATAATGGAACGCTTACCAATAGCCCCATCTGGCAGACAGCAACGAATTGTAGGAGAGGGGGTTGTTTGAGTTTTGATGGGGTGGATGACTATGTGATCATAGGAAATCAAGGAGTATATAATTTAACAAATGAAGTTACGTTGGTCGCATATCTAAAAACATCTTCAGCTGGACCACTTACTATTATAAGAAGAACAAATCAATATATGATAAGACTTGCTACGAGTAAGGGGTGGGGGTGGTCTGGAAGTGGGTCAAATGTGGCGGGAACCACTGTTATATCAGATACTCAGTGGCATCAGGTGGTATTTTCTGCTTCAAGATTTAATGGTTCTCAAAAAATGTATATTGATGGAGTCCTTGAGGGGCAAAATCTAAATGCGGGACTCGCATCTTTTGTCCCAGATAGTCTATATATCGGATCTACTACGGGGAACATGGAATTTTTCAATGGCCTTATTGATGACATTCGTGTCTACAATCGTGTGCTCTCCGCGGCAGAAGTTTTGGCACTATATAATGCAACAAAGTAGGACAGTATTAAGGGATTAGTATTAAGTATTAAGGGGTATTATAATTCCTTGTTTTCCTTAATACATACTACTTACTTCTTAATACTTCTCTTTTGTACTTACTTCTTTATACTTTTTCCTGTATACTCTTTTCATGGATTCACATCATTTACATCATCTTCATGCACGCAAACGGGTGCATCAAAATCTAGAACAATACCCGAGCCCCAATCCAAGGATTAAATTATTAGATGATATCTTGTTGGTCATAGCGGTTATTGGACCATTAGTGACCATCCCACAAATCGTACAAATATTTGAAACACAAGACGTAAGGGGATTCTCTCCTATTACGTGGGGGTTATATGCTCTCTTCAATATATTATGGCTTATCTATGGAGTGGTACATAAAGAAAAGCCTCTCATTGTGACTTACACGTTGTGGTTTATCATGAACAGCACAGTGTTTGTGAGTATTTTTATTTTTTCTTAGTACAAAATATACCCAAATTTCCATGGTTTATACCTGCGCCCATACATAGGGGTGGGGGTTTACTTTTATTGATTGCTATGGTATAGTAATAAGGCATAAAAAAACATGCAAAAATTATGGATATAACCACAAACAATAATAAATGGTCACTTATAGTGACTCTTCAAGTTATAAGTATTGTCGTTGTCTTGTTTGGGATGGTGGTGTTGTATGATGCGGTGTATCAATTACGTGACACACGCACACAAGTCACTACGGTTCCTACAGTAGGAGTTGTTGCTCCTCTTGCAACCACCTCAACTGTAGTTACTACACAAAATAATATTGTGACAGAAACAACCGCCTATACCTTTGATCAAACAGGAACATTTGTTTCTACCGCAGGAGCGCAGGCAAATGCATGGTATTTGTTTTACAATACACCACAACAAATGGGTAAAGTAATACAATTAGCGTTTTCAAATAAAAGTATTTGTTTAGATACCGATCAGAAAATAATTTCTTGCGCATTGGGAACAGCCTTCACCAATGGCGCTCAGATTCGTGTTATTGGATATGAAACGGGAAACAGTGTGACCGTAGGAACATTGCTTAAATTAGCAAAATAATTTTTGTATCACCTGATTTTTAAACAAACGCCCATGCCGGGCGTTTGTTTTGTGTATGCTATACTAATGATATGTCGCACACGAAA
>JAKAIF010000041.1 GCA_021814445.1 bacterium | reverse complement strand
AGTGGTGCATGAGGTTTTGAACGCAAAAAATCATGAACGAGAGGGAGAAATTATTGCGCAAGCGGGTCGTGCAGGTCGCGTGACGCTCGCAACCAACATGGCAGGACGAGGAGTTGATATTGTGCTGGGAGGCAATCCTCCTGATACACAAGAGGCAGAATTAGTGCGCGCTGCAGGTGGATTGTTTGTGTTGGGGACTCAACGAAATGATGCGCGTCGTGTTGACAATCAATTGCGGGGACGCTGTGGAAGACAAGGAGATCCAGGAGAGACAGGATTTTTTCTCTCTTTGGAAGATGATATGTTCCGTATTTTTGGAGGAGAACGTATTCAACGACTGATGACGAATCTCAAACTTCCTCCAGGGGTTCCTATTGAATCTAGCTTAGTGGTCCGCGCTATTAACGAGGCGCAAAAGAAAGTTGAAGGGTTTAACTTTGATGCACGTAAACATTTGTTGGAATACGATGATGTATTACAGAAACAGCGGACCGCAGTCTATCGTCGTCGACAAGGAATATTAGAATCAGTTGCGAAGGGGGAAACAGAGCAAGTGTTATTGGAGATGGTGGGTCGTTTTCTTCAGACCTCTCTTAAAGAGTATACTGTCATGCCCACGCAAGAAGAAGAGATAGATCGTCCCACAAAGGAAGTATTTCTTACTCAGCGGCTACAGACCATAAAACTTGTGGGTATGAAAGATATACTCACAGAGGAAGATATACAACACATAGATGAGGGTGAGGTACCCGCATGCATCCAGGAGTATATCGCGCGCGCATCACAACAATCAGAAACGGGAATGCGTATGTTGGCTTCTCTTGATATGTATTGGACAAACCATTTGGAAAATCTTGAGGCATTATTAGAATCGGTACGCATGCGCGCCTATGGGCAAAAAGACCCCCTTGTTGAATATAAAAGGGAGAGCTACGACTTATTTAGAAACCTTATCGCAGATGCTGAAAATTGGGTTATCTCAAATGTATTTGTATTAACCGACGAGCAAGTGCATGCACAACAACGTGCGGCGGCACCACTCACGATATCCGCAGATCCTCATGCGGGGATAGGACGCAATGATCCCTGTTGGTGTGGAAGTGGAAAAAAATTTAAACATTGCCATGGAAAATAGAGTAAAATAATAAAAAAGAATTGCACCCCTTGCAATTCTTTTTTATTATGGTATATTCAAACCGGTATCTATTGGTGTCCAAAACTAAAGATTGTTTATTATCATAGATAATCTTTAATCTTGAACGAATATATCCACACAGTTCATTAACATTTACTCATTTATAAAGGATGTCTTATGAAAGTACGCCTGTTATATTTTTTGCGCTCTCTATTTAGTCTTTTCTCAATATTTTTATCGGGTTTTCTCATTGGGTGGGTTTTCCTCTCTTCAATTCTTTTGTCTGTATCTTTATACAGCTACTCAACAGTTTCAACGCTGAAAGTGTCAGCTCTCTTAGAGCTGTCCCTTATCGGACTTGGACTTATTACCTCAAAACGAATGAGAAGAGACTTTACAGGATTGACCAGATTTGCATTTCGCTCAAGAGAGCATATTCCCTTCTAACTCTAAAAGAGGGGATAACACCTTTTTGGCCGCTATATACGCGGCTTTTTTATACAGAGAGATACTTGACAGTTAGCTATATAATGTGGTATTATATGCTCAGTAACCCAAAAAAGTTTTCTTAAATAAGAAATCAAAATAATTCATTAAATTATAAAACTAACGGAGGTTTTTATGAAAAAGTTAATTACTTTTTCGCTATTCCTATTCTTGTTTTCACAAAGTATATTTTCTCAAACATTCACATTCGGAAAGTATTTCGTTGCGTATGGTACAGGCATAAACGCAACCGCAAATCAAATTTCCGGTGGAGTTGATGGAAGTTTCTGTGAAGAAGTCTCGGTAAATGGAGTTTCTCAATCAAATGGACAAGGGCGTCACGTGATAGATGTTGAATTCCGCCTTACTTCAAGCGCCGCTGTCCAGGTGGGAGATTCAATTTCATTCTATATGAAATTGGGGACGTTTTTGTCGGTACTTCCAGGTGGAATGTTATATGTGACATTATTGGACGTGAATGGAAATCAGGTGGGAAATTTACAAATTAATTTAGACCCACTCTCTTCAATTACATGGAAGCGTTATTCAATTAATATTCCAACAGGGACGACGTCAATAATCGGAGTTTCATTTATAATTGTTTCATCACAGACAACGGTTTCATTTTTCGCAAACACCCAATTGGATTTTGACAAAATTGAATCGTGGAGGGCGGGAACTGCTCAACTATTGACCTCATTTGAGAACAACATTACAGGAGTGGAAAATACAGAACTGGTCCCAACAGCATTTAAGTTGGAGCAAAACTATCCGAATCCATTTAATCCGACGACCACGATCAAATTTCATATTCCATCTGCCGGCCATGTATCATTAAAAGTATATGACATTAATGGTAAGGAAATAGCTACTCTTACGGATCAGTATGTCCCTGCGGGAAACTCTTTGGTAGAAATAGACGCCTCCAATCTTGCAAGCGGGATCTATTTCTATCGCTTACAAGCAGGAAGCTTTACTGCTACAAAGAAAATGATTTTAATGAAATAACG
The DNA here is from genome assembly GCA_021814445.1 of bacterium. Classification (GTDB taxonomy): domain Bacteria; phylum Patescibacteriota; class Minisyncoccia; order UBA6257; family JAGOQP01; genus JAKBUF01. Next base: position 1,282 of record JAKAIF010000041.1, on the reverse strand, counting down.
CAGGTCCTTGCCGAGGGACACAATGTTCGGCACCCACCCTTTAGAGGTGGGTTTTTTGTTTTATTATCTTTTTATATTGTGTATAATATATCTATAATAAAATTATGTTTATGCGTACTAGATCAAAAGGATGGATGGGGGCATTAGTAGCTCTTGCCATCGTTATTATTATTGTCGTTGTGTTATGGATTTTGGGAGTGTTTTCATCGTCATATTATGCGGTGTATCTCAATACCGGAGACCTCTACTTTGGTTCGTTATCTCCATTTTCTTCAACCCTAACCAATGTGTGGTATATCCAAAAGGATGCGCAGAGCCAACAGTTTGCGCTCGGTGATTTCTCAAAAGTAGTGTGGGGATCTTCGGGGAATTTAGAAATAAATTCTGATGCGGTTATCTGGAAGACAAAATTGGCAAAGGATAGCAAGATAATTCCTGTTATCAAGGGAGAGAACCCTACTCCACAATCAGAAGGAATCACTCAACAGGCGCCTGCGCAGAATCAAGTATCACAACCAAGCGCAAGCACTACAAAAAAGGAATAGGCAACTTATAAATAGTCAAAAAACCATCCCGATATACTGGGATGGTTTTTTGATAAGAATATATAGTGATTATTGAATTACTATTTTCCCCAAGGATTTTACACCAGAAGGACATAAGGTTCCACACGCAATATCAAAATTTCCTGTTTTTGTCGCGTCTATATTAATATTGGCAACTTCGTTTTGTTGAATGGACGGGATGGCTAATCCGAGACTAGAAGAAATCACATCAATTGCTTTTGTGGTTTTATTGGTGATATTTAGTTGAACCATACTTTCTTTATGAAGCACCAATTGAAAAGGATCTAAGCCCGCAGCTCCAAGGTTTATGTTATAGATATAGAAGGGGGTTCCTTTCGAATCCGCAACAAGTTCTTGAATCGGGGTAGTGTAGGTGAGTTCGGCCTCTTTCTGTTTTTGTGTATCTTCGGGGGGAGCGGCTATAGTTTTTTCATTCTGTGGTGCTACTACTTCGTTTTGTGATAACGAGGGAGGAATGGTGTCCTTTGGGGTCGCAAGTAATACTATTGCTAATACAATGATAATCAATACGCCCAAAATGTAGAAAAATATTTTTTTGTTCATAGTGTGTTAATTACCAAAGAATCCTTGAGTACAGTATTTTATATCCGCGGTTTTATTTGTTGCCGTTGAACATAATTTATTACTTACATCAAGAGAAGGTAATTTAGTTTTTATGCCGTTTGTACAACTTGCATCAGTTGCGCCTCCTAAAC
>JAKAIF010000014.1 GCA_021814445.1 bacterium | reverse complement strand
ATCCCCCTCCTTCGTCCATAGTCACTCCATATAACACATTCGCCGCTTCCATGGTTACTCTATTGTGAGTGACAATAACAAATTGTGTGTGTTTTGCGAACGTTCCCACTAATTCAGAAAAACGACGGGAGTTTTTTTCATCAAGTGCGCTATCCACTTCATCTAATACCAAGAATGGAGGCGGGCTGACTGAAATAAGAGCAAAAAGTACCGCAAGTGAAATAAGACTTTTTTCTCCTCCTGAGAGCATTTCTAAACTGGTAATTTTTTTCTGTGGAATAGAAAGTTCTATATCAATACCCAAGGCTTCGTCTTGAGATTCTTTTTCTTCATCATCTGCCACATGCATCTCCTCCTCTGTTTCTCCCTCAAGGGCTGCGGCAGTCGGACGTTCTTTTTTAATAACTTTCATCTTGCCGAATCCTCCTCCAAACATCAATCTAAAAAATGTATTAAACTCTTCATTCACTTTTTTAAATGATTCATGAAACTGAGTGGTAATTTTTTCATTCAGCTCAATAATAAGTGTAAATAAATCTGCCGAAGCATGTTCTAAATCTTGTGACTCTTTCGTGAGATGTTCATAGTGTGCCTCAACTTCCTGAGCTTCAGTAATGAGTCCTTCATCTATTTCACCAATGCTTGCAATCTCTCCCCGGAGGCGCATACTCTCTCGTTCCCTGTCGGCGAGTTCGTGCTCGCTACGAATAGGCTCAAAACCCACCTGTTGTGCATGCGCCGCATAGGTATCATATGATCCCCCGAAAGAACTAATATAATTTTTTAATTCTTCTTGTTTATATGCATTCTTTTCTTGTTCAAAGCGTACCCGTTCTATATTCCCCTCTACCTCTCGTACGCGTCCCCGAATCGTTTCAAGGTGTGCGAACGCATCTTTAAATCGTTTATTAAATGATTCAAATCCTTTTGAAACTTCTTGTTCTTGCACATCAATTGCGTGTATCTCTTTTTCTATTTCATGAATACGTGTAACACATTTTTCTTTCTCTTTCGTTTTTTCTTCTCTCTCTTTGAGATCTGCCGAGGAATCTTCTTTTTCCTTAGGGGCATAGAATTCTTCTATGGATTCAAGGGCTGATTGTAACAATACCAACGCGTGCGATAATTCGCCCGCGGTAAGGGCGCGCATGAGTGTTTCCCGCACTTTTTGCAATACTCGCTTTGCATCATCTAGCGATGCGCTTCCCTGTTTTTCTTTCAAATGTACTCGCTCTAATTCAGCCTCTAAACGATATAACTGTCTTTCTATTTCTGATTTGGTATTGAAAAGCGCCCGTTTTTTTTCTTGCACCTCATGCATACGATCGGCGTTCAAAGAGGTTTTTTCTAACTCCTGCAGAGCCGCCTGTCCTTGTGCCTCTTGCGCTCGTAATTCCTGTAACTGTTTTTGATAGTCAGCGATTGGTTTTACAATATGGCGCGCTTCATGTAGTAACAAATATATTTTACTTGCAAATAAAAGCTGTTCCACATCGGTAAGCCTCTGCTCTATTTCAAATCGCTTTTCCCATCGTGAAGTTTGTCGCTTTAACATACGAAGCCGCGGACCAACTTCTTGAATCATGGCCTGAATTTTTTCAAGATTGATTTTGGTATTTTTTAACTTACGTTGTGCCTCTGCTTTTTTTAATTGATATTCCCGTAGTCCTAAAATCTCTTGCACCATCATCATGCGTTCTTGGGGAGAAGCTTTTACAAAGATATCCCCCGCTCCCTGCCCAATAATCGTGAGCCCCTTAGTGCCCAATTTTATTTTAGAGAAGAAATCAATAATATCTTTGAGGCGGACTTCGGCATCATTAATAAAATATTCAGAGGTACCCGCGCGACTTACTTTTCTCGTGATGACCACCTCTTTAAAATCCACCGGTAGCTTTCCGAGCGCATTATCAAATACCAAACTCACCTGCGCCTGAGACATGCGCGGTTTTTTCGCGGTTCCTGCAAAGATAAGATCTTCAATTTTTGCACCCCGTAAATTTTTTGCTTCCCGTTCTCCTAATAACCAACGAATTGCATCAATTACGTTTGATTTCCCAGATCCATTTGGACCCACCACGCCCACAATACCCGCAGAAAATTCAAAGGTAGTTTTGGTTGCAAATGATTTAAATCCGTTTATTTCTAATCTTTTAAGAAACATTCTAATGATGTTATATTATTTTTTCATTCAAACCCTCCAGCGCGCTTTTTGCCGCTTCAACTTCAGCCTCTTGTTTTGAATATCCTCGTCCTTCTGCAATTTTTTTATCTTTGAAAAATACTCCCACTAAAAATTCTTTTCTGTGGTCGGGTCCTGATTCTTGTATAACCTGATATGCAGGTGTCGTTTTAAATTTTTCTTGCGCGCGCTCCTGTAAGAGACTTTTCGCGTCTCGGAATAATTGTTTGTCAATGATTTCTTGGGTATGCACAAACACAGAAGTTTCAATAAAATCCGCAACAACCGCATATCCCGCATCAAGATATATAGCCCCCAGAAGAGCCTCAAACGCGTTCGCGAGAATTACTTCACGCGCGCGCCCCGTGTCTTTTTCTTCTCCTTTAGAAAGAAGAATTACTTCTCCGAGCGAGATATCGCGCGCCACTTGCGCGAGCGATATATAATTAACCAACGCCGCTCGGACGCTGGTTAAATGACCCTCATCATCATCGGGATATTTTTTAAATAATTTTTCGGTAATGACGAGTTCAAGAACCGCATCCCCCAAAAACTCAAGACGCTCATTATGAGAAAATGGCCAATCTTGATTTTCGTTAAGATATGAGCGATGTGTGCACGCTTCTTTGAGGAGATCTATGTGTGAAAAGGTAATTCCAATTTTTTTCTGAAATGAATCAAAATCTCGGGACATACAAAGTGAGTATATAGTTAGTAGCCGTTAGTGATTAAGGGGTGGGGACGGGTGGTGTTTCTGTTGTTGATTCGGATTCTGATTCTTTATGTACTTGCTCAATTTGTTTAAATACCGTTCCTAATACTCCATTAATAAATTTACCTGAGTTTATACCGCCATAGTTTTTAGCAAGTTCAATAGCTTCATTAATAGCTACTTTAAACGGGACCTCGGTGTGGTCCGCATACATCAGTTCATAAATGCCAATACGCAATACATTCCTATCAATAAGCGTTATTTGATCAAAGGGCCACTCCACCGCTGAGGTGGTGATAATAGTATCTATCTGTGACAAATTTTCTGTAATTCCTTTTACAATTTTCCACACAAATTCCGGCTCATCAATTCCCGGACCGAATTCGTCTAGGTTTCGCTGTGTGATTTGGACGAGATCTCCCTCTTTACCAGAAAAATCCCACTCATATAATGACTGGAGAATAATGGACCGAGCAAGATGACGTGTAGCCATATGAGAAAATTTTTAATTTACAACCTCTCAACCCTCAATACTATACCATCTCTATGTATGTAAGTACTGAAGGGCTAAAAATTTTTAAAATTATTTTTTCTTTACTGCGATTTTTCGTCCACGATAAAACCCACACGCAGAACACGCGCGATGAGACATAACGGGATGCTTGCATTCAGGGCATGGTGCAATATGTTGTTTTGGCTTTAATGCCTCGTGTGAGCGACGTCGTCCTACCTTAGAACTCGTATGATGTCGCATTGGTACTCCTCCCATAGTAAATAAGTATTAAGTATTAAGTAGCAAGTATTAAGTATAAAATACTCAAAGACCTGAAAAAGAATTTATTTCCTTTTATGTATTGTATGCAAAGATGATAGGAAAGTCAAACGATGAATAGGGCTTGGGCCATGTTTATGGAGCGCGTGATAATGTTTCTTTGTGCCATACCCTTTATGTTCGTTGAATGCATAATGTGGATACTTCTTATGCATGTGCTCCATATATCTATCACGGCTCACTTTTGCCACAATGGAAGCAAGTGATACTGCTGGTACTAATTCATCCGCCTTTGGATAATGTTGAAAAATAACATTTTTGGGCACAGAAACGGTCAGTCCCCCATCCGCAATAATTCTTACTTTCAACTTTCTACTTTCAACTTTCAACTTATTGTACGCTTTCTGAGCCGCATAATCACATGCGCGCGCAATATTTATAGCATCTATCTGTTTTGCGGTAGCAATCGCATATGCGTGGAGAATTTTATTTTTCTTCATCCACGCAAACCATTCTTCTCGTTGTTTTTCTGAAAGTTTTTTTGAGTCCGCTAGTTTTGTTGGAGCATTTGTTTTTTTGAATACTGATTTATAATTTTTGGGTAACGCAACTACACCCACATACACGCTTCCTGCGAGTGGTCCCCGCCCCGCCTCATCAATCCCAATTATATAATCAGATTTCTTCTTCACTCATACATCATGCCATGGGAGAGAAAAATAAAAAAGACGTCCATAAATCTGGACGCCATAAAATTAAAAACCCAAATACCTACACATAAAAATTATGAAGGAAGAGCAAATGGAGAAGAAAATGAAATAATAGTAATGAAATAGAATGCTTTAACTGAGTTTATCTCAATAAAGAGGAGAGACCTACTATCAACAGACTTAATTTGTGTAGAGAAAAATCCGAGCGCTTCATCTATGCTACCGTTTTTAAAAACAATCCCCTCTATATTTTTATAATATTTTTGGATTATTTCATAGATGTCCCGAGAAAAAACATTCTTATTGTTATCTTTAAAGATATAGCGCTGGAGAGATAAATTAAAATGTTCATCCTTTTTCTCCATGATTTTTTCTGGATGTCCCCAATGATTATAAAAACGAAAAAGAAATGGATCTTCTTTTTCTAAATCATCTTCGGATATGCGGTTAATTCTCTCTAAGCCCAACTCTTGAGCAATAAAAATCTCAAGGGAAGTTTTTGTTTTCTCTTTCTCACTCACAATATCCTCCTTTTTTCTTGTTATTTTTTAGTTAACCTATATAAAATACGCTAATTAGACAATACAACTAGAACTTTATACTGTCAATATTTTGCATCTCACGCGCTGATGGGTATAATACAAGCAATCCAAAACTCATGTCCAACAAATTCGTCCACCTGCATACACATTCCCACTACTCTCTCCTTGATGGATTGGCGAAAATTGAAGACCTAGTGGCGCATGTAAAAGAGTTGGGCATGGACGCCATCGCGCTGACCGACCATGGAAATATATACGGCGCGATAGAATTTTATCAAAAGGCAAAGAAGGTGGGCATCAAACCAATTCTCGGTGTAGAAGCATACATTGCTCCCAAAAGTAGACTTGATCGCGCAAATGGGGGCACTGAAAAGTATTACCACATCACTCTTCTCGCAAAAAATAACGAAGGATGGAAAAATATTCTTCAATTAGTCACCCTTGCAAACTTAGAGGGGTTTTATTATAAACCACGTATTGATAAAGAACTTCTCACCAAACACCACGATGGCCTTATTGCGCTTTCGGGATGCATGAGTGGTGAAATTTCTCGGCTTCTCGCGCAAAATAAAAAAGAAGAAGCGCGCTCAGTGGCGCAATTTTATAAAAATCTTTTTGGGGATGATTTCTATATTGAAATTTGGGACCAAGCGCATATTCCCGAGATGCAAAAGATTCGTCCCCTGCTCATACAACTTGCGCGTGAAGAATCTATTCCTCTCGTCGCCACACAAGACATACATTACCTTCGCAAAGATGATTCTTTTTATCACGATATATTACTTGCCGTGCAAACAGGAAATAAAGTCACTGACGATGATCGTCTCACGTTACGCGCAGGAGATTTTTCTATGCGTTCACCAGAAGAAATGGCGTTATTATTCCCTGAATATCCCGAAGCAATTGCAAATACGGTAGCTATCGCCGATAAATGCGACGTACAAATAGATTTAGGAAAAACGTTTCTTCCAAAATTTTCCGTTCCCGATGGAAAAACACCCACCGCATATATGCGTGAACTTATAGACCAACGCATCGCACACCGATATCCCACCATGACTCCCGAAATCACTCAACGGCTTGAATACGAATTGGGCGTTATAGAAAAAATGGGATTTGAGGATTACTTCTTGATTGTGCAGGATTTTATTAACTGGGCAAAAGACAGAAAAATTGTGGTGGGTCCAGGAAGAGGAAGCGCCGCAGGAAGCATTGTGTCGTATATTTTGCGTATTACCGACGTGGATCCTATTCAATACGATTTACTCTTTGAACGTTTTCTAAACCCCGAACGTATTCAAATGCCTGATATAGACATAGACTTTACCGACGTACGTCGTGATGAAGTCATGGGATATTTGGAAGAAAAATACGGCAAAAACAGCGTGGCGCATATTATTACTTTTGGAACTATGGCGGCGCGTGCCGCAGTACGCGATGTGGGGCGCGCATTGGGACTCTCGTATGGATTCTGTGATCAAATTGCAAAACTCATCCCCTTCACCACTGAACAAACTCGTAAACCGCTCCGTATCGTGGTAGATGAAACTCCCGATCTAAAAAAATTATATGATTCAAATTCTGATGCGCGCAAACTTATAGATGCCGCATCACGTCTTGAGGGAGTTGCGCGTCATGCATCAGTACACGCGTGTGGTACCGTGATTTCAGAAAAACCGCTTACCGAATATATTGCCCTCCAGCATGCGCCTCAAGATGACAATGTGATTATTACTCAATTTGAAGGACACACCATTGAATCCCTTGGTTTGTTGAAGATGGATTTACTCGGACTCAAGAACCTCACTATTATTGAAGAAACACTTCGCTTAGTAAAAATGATTCATGATGTAGATATTGATATCTCTCATATTCCCCTTGATGATGCGGATACATTTAAAACATTACAACGCGGAGATACCACGGGAGTATTTCAATTGGAATCTAGCGGTATGCGCCGGTATTTAAAAGAACTCAAGCCAACCGAACTTGAAGATATTATTGCTATGGTGGCACTGTATCGTCCTGGTCCTATGGAACTGATTCCCCAATATATTGCGCGTAAACATGGGAGAGAAGAAGTTACTTATTTACATCCAAAATTGGAACCGGTATTAAAAACAACTCACGGTATCGGAATCTATCAAGAACAAATGATGCGTATTGCGCGTGACTTGGCTGGATTTTCTCTTGCGCAAGCAGACACGCTTCGTAAAGCTATTGGTAAAAAAATAAAAGAACTTCTGGCAAAACAAGAAGAGTTGCTTATAGAAGGAATGATTAAAAATGGTATTAATAAACGCACGGCACGAAAAATTTGGGATTTATTTCCTCCATTTGCGCGTTATGGATTTAACCGCAGTCATGCGGCTTGTTATGCTTTTATCGCCTATCGCACCGCATGGTTAAAAACAAAATATCCCATTGAGCTGATGACGGCTTTATTTAATGCCGATCGGGGAGATATTGATCGTATTTCATTCTTGATTTCTGAGGCGCGTCGCGCAGGAGTGGGTATATTACCCCCCGATATCAATCAAAGCTACGCCTTATTTATGCCAGAAGGAAACGCTATTCGTTTTGGACTCACGGCTATTAAAAATGTGGGAGAGGCAATTGTGGGAGAAATCACACAAGAGCGACAACGCGGCGGTCCGTTTAAAGATTTCTCCGATGTGCTTACTCGTGTATTGCATAAAGATTTAAATAAAAAATCTCTTGAGAGCATGATAAAAGGAGGAGTGTTTGATTCATTGGGAACCGAACGGCAGAATCTACTCACGAACCTTGATGCTATTTTGCAGTTTGCTCAAGAGGCGCGCAAACACACCGCCTGTAAACAAAACAGCTTATTTGGATCATCATCCGCGCCCGCAGGTATTCGTATTCAATTCAAACCCAGTGATCCGGCAAAAACTGAAGATATTCTCTTTTGGGAAAAAGAACTCCTTGGATTTTATCTCTCTGATCACCCCATGCGTTCGTATGAAAAAACACTGAAAGAAAAAAATGTGCTTCCTATAAAAACCACTTTGGCAGATACGACTCTTGCCGCAAAAGGGACGACCGTGCGTGTTGCGGGTGTAGTCACACTGGTTAAAAAAATTATTACAAAGAACAAAAAACAAATTGCGTTTGTGACGATTGAAGATATGAGCGATACCACCGAAGTAATTGTATTTGAAGAAGTCCTTTTGCGCCGCCCCGAGGCATGGCAAGAAAAAAACATCCTTATTGTACAAGGAAAACTTTCTAATAGAGATAATGAAACAAAAATTGTGTGTGATCAGGTGTTGAAGTTAAATTAATCATTCAACCCCAGAAACTACACGAGGCCCATTTCTTTTTTTAAGTTATGTGTATTTCCATGGTTCAGTATCCCACGATATGAATTTATCGTCTCTGGTTTTGGATAGTATCTCATATTTTTCATAACTCGTCGTTTGGTACTAGTACGTAATTGCCGATACCGAGGAAAATGTATCCATCCGAGAAAATCAATACCAGACGCATATGTTTTGATATATGTTTTATCTTTATGCAAAGAAAGATGAAGTTTTTGATTAAGAAATAGATCTATTTTTACAAGCAGATTCTCAAGGCGCGTCTTACTGTCCGAAAGTATTACAAAATCATCTGCATAACGAATGTAGTATTTCACTTTCAATTCCTGCTTTACATACATATCAAATTCATGCATATACACGTTAACAAGTAATTGTGAAGTAAGATTACCAAGTGGAAGCCCAACACCCTCTACACCAGAGCAAAAGCTTTGTATCACTTGCTCAATCAGCCAAAGCATATCCTTGTCTGCGATGTGTCTTTGCAAAATTTGTATAAGTACCCCATGGTCTATATTCGCAAAAAACTTTCGTATGTCACATTTAAGTACATAACATGTGCGTGTGTAGTTTTGAGACGATTTACGAGCGAATGTATTAAACCGATCAAGTGCACGATGTGTGCCTTTTTCTTTTCTGCATGAATATGAATCGTGAATAAAACGTTCGTCAAAATAGAAATACAGTGTCTTGTATATAAGATGATGAACAACTCTATCTCGCACCAAAGCTTTATGAATTATGCGCGGTTTTGGATCTGAAACATTAAACGCCACATAAGAGCCATGCATATACGTTTGATTACGTAGCTCAAGAAATAACTCTGATATATTTTCAGTTAAATTACTTTGAAATAACATGACATCTTTTCTTTGTTTCTTTCCACGCAAAAATTGCTCCCATGTTGCAAGGATATTTCCTATGGTTATACTGTCTGTATATTTTTTATTAAACATACTATATGACAATTTTACCCCCCCCCCGCACAAGCACCGCTTGTGCTTGTGAAAGCAAAAGAGACATACAAAGTGTGGCATGAAATGTTGACACACGTAAAGCGAATTGATCGCTATACCATAGGAACGCGAGTTGATGATATATTTTTAGTATTTCTTGAACATCTATTCCGAGCAAGTTTTGCCTCAAATAAGCTTGAAAAACTATCTTTTGTTTCCTCATCTATCGCCGATAGTGATTTATTGAAATTCCTTTTGCAAATTGCATGGGAACATGAAATTCTAGACAGTAAACATTATGGCGTGCTTATGTTATCACTTGATGAGGTTGGACGCATGCTGGGAGGATGGAAGCGACAGATAGAAAATAAAACTCCCGCTCAATAAACGGGAGAAATCAGACAAGTAGAAGAAACACAAGACACAGTTATCAGGATTCCACTCATTCTCGAGGTTGCCGAGGTTGAACTTGAAGTCGCCGTCCGAGTTGTGATTCACATTCGGAACGCGGTGGTTGCCATCGGAGTGCCGTGCTGTTAGTGTACGATACATGTTCCCTGACACCAGAAGCAACGCCAGTCACTTCTTGAATAGTTTGCGGAGTCTTATATACTCCCTCATATATCGCACCGACTCTGTGATTTTTTCGTATAAAGGATGCGCACGCCCGTAAGATATATTCGCTATAAACAGATAATCCGACGAACTACTGACAAGAATCTTTTACGAGAATTCGACGCCATGAAGCAATAGCCGCATGATCCCATCTACTATCCAGAGTCACTATATAAAATTTAGCCCTTGCAAAGCAAGGGCTAAAAGAGTCTAAGGGTCTTAGCACGGTCATTGAGAACCAAAGATTCAAAGTACTATTCAGAGTCGCAGAAACACAAGACACAGATAACAGGAGTCCACCCACCCCCGAGGCTGCCGAGGTCGAACCCGAAGTCGCCGCCCGAGTCGTGATCCACACCCGGAACGCGGTGGCCGCCATCGGAGTCAACCCACAGAGCATCTTTCTCATCAAAAGAAATATACCATTTGCCCTTAGGAAGTTCATCCTTTGCAAGTTGATATACTAAACTTGCACCTTGAGCTCCGGCAAGAATTCCTTTCTGTGAGGCAATGAGGCCTAACCCATCCTGTGATTGAATCGTCTGTTTGATTCCGAAGATTTTTACCGTGTATGTTTTACCGGGAACCAGTTTATTGGTCGCTTTGGCAAAATTATTATCAGTAATATTTTCGTTGTACGAATAAAATCCTTTTTTGTACTTCTCTGAAAATGTTGCCAGCTGTGTCGCATGGTCATAATCAGTTGGAACAGTGAGCTTGAATTCTTTCACAAATTCAAAGCGTTCATCTACAATTGGTTCCGGTAAAATGATTCCGACCATTTGCTTTGCGATTTTGTTTCCTTTTGATTCAATGACTTTTTGTGCTAAATCGTCATTTAAACCAGCAGATTCAAGCTTTAATAAAAGCTCATGTTCTACATGTACTGATAGCTTACGATTTTTCATCGCATACCTCCTCAAATATTAAATTATTATGTGCTACACAGTCACCTTGACTATGTGGTTGTATTATAGCACACTACACTTCAAAAGTCAATTCACTACAGTATACAAAAGGATGGCTTTTCTGCTACACTATCTCCAAGCGCAGAACTACGCGGACAGAAGCGGAACTACGCAGAAACACACCATTATGAAAAAAGATAGTAATAAGAAACCCTTCGACAAAGCTCAGGGTAAAAATATTCAAGAAGCGAATATTTTTAAGGTACGACATTCACTCTCTCACCTGCTGGCAACTGCAGTGCTTGAACAATATCCAAAAACTACATTGGGCATTGGCCCCGTCATTGATAATGGATTCTATTACGACATAGACATCAACGCTGACTTACGCGGACGAAACGCAGACAAACGCGGACTTGGCGATGCAGATTTGCCAGAATTAGAGAAACGAATAAAAGAACTCATTAAAGAGAAATTAGTATTCAAAAAAGAATCGGTTACCTACGCACAAGCAAAAAAAATATTTATAGACCAACCATATAAACTGGAATTAATTGAGGAATTAAAGAAAAACAAAAAACCAATCACGATCTATACTACATATAGAAAGATTAAAAACGAAAAATTGAAGATGGGTCAGCGTAAGTTAGCGTCAAGTCAACGTTTGTCTGCGCTCTTTGTGGATCTATGTGCTGGGCCCCATATAAAAAATACTTCTGAAATTAACCCCGAAGGGTTTAAGCTTACTCGTCTCGCGGGAGCCTATTGGCGCGGAGATGAAAAAAATAAGATGCTCACCCGTATCTACGGGGTTGCATTCGCAACCAAACAAGAATTAGAGGCATACATGGAACTTCAAGAAGAGGCAAAAAGACGAGATCATAAAAAATTAGGTCCGGAATTAGATTTATTTACATTTTCAGATCTCGTTGGCGCAGGACTTCCTTTATGGACTCCTCGCGGAACTTTGGTGCGAAATTTATTAGATAACTTTGTATGGGAACTTCGCCGTTCGTATGGATATGAACAAGTAGACATCCCCCACATTACCAAAAAGGATTTATATGAGACCAGCGGTCATTGGGATAAATTTAAAGAAGATCTCTTTAAAATAAATACCCGCGAAGGACATCTCTTTGCGATGAAGCCCATGAACTGTCCCCATCACACCCAGATCTATGCCCGCAAGGCGTGGAGCTACAGAGAGCTTCCTCAGCGATATGCAACCACTACAAAAGTATATCGGGATGAGCAATCCGGAGAACTCTCGGGGCTTTCTCGCGTTCTTTCTATCACCCAAGATGATGCCCATGTATTTTGTCGCTTATCTCAAGCAAAAGAAGAATTTCTAAAAATTTGGGATATTATCCATACCTTTTATGGCGTGTTTGGATTTAAACTCCGCATCCGCATCTCAACCCACGATCCCAAACATCCCGAAAAATATCTCGGAGACACAAAGAAGTGGAAGTTTGCGGAATCTATGCTCAAAGAAATTATTGCAGAAAAAAAAGTTGATTCATTTTTGGGTGTTGGTGAGGCCGCCTTTTATGGACCAAAATTAGACTTCATGGCAAAAGATTCCCTGGGTCGCGAATGGCAGGTGGCGACCATACAATTAGACGTGAATATGCCAGAACGATTTAATCTTTCATGCACCAATGAAGACGGAAAACCTGAACGCATTGTTATGGTTCACGCGGCTATTATGGGATCCATTGAGCGCTTCCTTTCAATTCTTATTGAACACTATGCAGGAGTATTTCCTACCTGGCTCGCTCCGACACAGGTTGCCATCATACCCGTATCTGATAAACAAGTTGGCTATGGCACTATCGTCGCACAAGATTTATATCTTGGCGGTATTCGCATGAAGTTATATGGTGATAATGAAACACTCGGAAAACGTATCCGTGAAGCAGAGATGCAAAAGATTCCATATATTGTAGTTGTGGGCGATAAAGAAAAAGAATCAAAAACTGTCGCGGTTCGTATGCGTGGGAAAAAAGAAACGGAAACTATACCAACACAGAAATTTATTGAAAAACTTCAAGAAGAGATACGAAATCGTTCACCTCTCTCAGAATAAACCTTGGTTATAAAAAAATAAAAACATTCGCGCACACTTTCTATTATCTAGCGCGAATGTTTTTTAAAACGGGCAAAAAGAGCTTATTAGAGGAATCTTTTCATGATGAGATGCTCCACAATTCCCTTTTGAATAAAATCTTTTGCTAGAGCTTCTTTTCCTGAAAAATACCCCACTTCTTGAACCGCCGCTTTGGTATTACCACTGAGCCTAATCCAATACACAGAATCCCGCAGGATTTTGTCTTTTGCTAACTCTATGAAGAAGATATTGTGTATCTCCCCCACAATGAGGTTACAAAATGGAAATATCCGGTGAGTTATTTCCCTCACGAGACATTCTACGTTGTTCTCTTTAGGATAGATAATTCCCCCGGGTAAACCCCATACATCCTTCTCTCGTATAAGTAAGATTTTTCCATCCACGATAGAAATCCCGTGAACTTGAACAAGTTCATTCATATACACCCTCCCTCTTTTTATACTTAGTTGTAAAGTTGCGTTGCGGACAATATAATACCCCCATATCCATGAGTCAACCACCACTACCTAAAGCAATTATTGTGCTTGGCCCTACCGCAAGCGGGAAATCCGATCTCGCAGTGGACATTGCGCTTTTCATAAAGAAACACCACATACTCGGTTTTTCTAACGCCGCGGTGATTTCGGCTGATTCACGGCAAGTATACAAAGGATTTAATATTGGTGCGGGGAAAATTACCCATACAGAGATGCGCGGTATACCCCACTATGGACTTGATATCGCTTCACCGAAGCGACGGTTTACTGTTTCCCAATATCAGCGCTATACAAATAAAATACTTTCCCATCTCACAAAACAACACACTCTTCCTATTATTTGTGGAGGTACGGGGCTTTATATTGATTCTGTTTTATATAACTATGTCCTTCCAAAAGTGAAACCAAATTTGGCGTTACGAGAAAAATTAGAGAAACTATCTACTGAAAAATTATTTTTGCTTCTCATAAAGAAAGATCCTACGCGCGCGCGAACCATAGACAAACACAATCGTAGACGACTTATCCGCGCGCTTGAAATTTTGCATGAACAAAAAACGATCTCCCCTCTTGAGAAATCATTGGCTTTCAACGCTCTTATTATAGGAATCAATCCCACGCAACAAATATTATACACAAAGATACACGCGCGACTCCTGAAGCGATTGCATGCAGGCATGATTGCTGAGGTAAAAAAACTACATGCAGGGGGACTTTCCTATGCGCGGTTAGAATCGTTTGGACTAGAATATAAATATGTTGCACAATTTTTACAGGGAAAAATTTCTAAACAAGAAATGATTGCACAACTAGAACAAGAAATTAAAAAATATACCAAACGTCAAATGACGTGGTTTAAGAGAAATGAAGGTATACAATGGATAAATCAAGCAAACATAGGCCTGATAAAAAAGAATTTAATAACGTTTTTGAACAAATAAGTATTAAGGGATAAGCTCGCCTCGCTGAGTCGAGGCGGATATTATGTATTATGGAATATTTAACTTCCTTAATACTTACTACTTAATACTTGCTACTTGCTATTTACTACTTCCCCAACTCTTTCTCTAACATCGTTCGCACTAGTCCTGGGTTTGCGGTCCCCTTTGTTTTTGCCATAACCTGTCCCACAAGAAACTGCAATACAGAAACCTTTCCTTTTTTATATTCTTCCACTACGGTCGTATTTTGATTCATAATTTCCGTAATTATTTTTTGCAAAGCGGATTCATCAGATATCTGCGTGAGCCCTTTCTGCTCTACAATGTCTTGCGGTGATATACCAGAATCAAATGATTCACGAAGCACGTCTTTTGCCACACGGCTTGATATCTTATTTTCTCCAATAAGAGCCACAATTTCTGCAATGTGAATCGGTTTTATTTTTGACTCCTCAATGAGCATTCCGGCATCTTTTTGAATTCCCTGCAGATCGCTTGCGATGTAGTTATATATCATCTCCACATTCCCCTCTGGATGTATAGCTTTTAATTCAGATACCGCCTCTTCAAAGAAAGAACATAAAAACACATCACGCACCAATAATTCAACCTGTTTTTCAGAAAGGTTATATTCTTGTGAAAGCCGTTCTCTTCGCTGCGCAGGGAGCTCTACAATAGATGCTTTAATTTTTTCTATGTCTGCATCACGAAATTCCATGGGGGGTAAATCGGGATCTGGGAAATATCGGTAATCATGCGCATCTTCTTTTGACCGCTGAGAAAATGTTTCTTGTTTTGCTTCATTCCATCCCCGTGTTTCTTGAACTATTTCTTTCTCTTTTCCTTCTTCCCACAACGCCCCGTGGCGTTCTATTTCATATTGAATGGCGCGAAATACTGCCTGGAACGAATTGAGATTTTTTACTTCTACTTTGGTGCCTAATTTTTCTTGTCCTTCTGGCGCAATAGAAATATTTGCCTCTAAACGGAGGTGTCCTTTTTCCATATCACCATCTGATACCCCTAGATACCGCAATATCAATTGAAATTCTTGCGCAAATTCAACCACGCTTTCTGCACTATGAAAATCTGGCTCCGTCACTAATTCCATTAATGGCACTCCTGCGCGGTTAAAGTCAACAAGAGAATGCTTTCCATCTGCCGCATGCGCTAACTTTGCTGTGTCTTCTTCTAAATGAATACGCGTGATACCAATTTTTATTTTACTCTCGGGAAGCACCACATAACCATTTTTACATAATGGTTGATCATATTGGCTGATTTGATATGCCTTGGGAAGATCTGGATAAAAATAATTTTTTCTATCAAATTTTGAATGTTTATTTATTTCACAATTAAGCGCGAGCCCCGTTTTAATAACAAAGTCAATTGCTTGTTTATTTGCAACGGGAAGTGATCCTGGATGAGCCAAACACACCGGACAGATGTTGGTGTTTGCCACGAGTTGTGTTTCATCATTCAAGCACCCACAAAACATTTTTGTTTGCGTCAATAATTCAGCGTGGATTTCTAATCCGATAGTCGGGATATATTTCATAAGAAATAGTATATCGTATTATGTAGTAAGTAGTAAGGGTTTTTATATTGACCTTCTTCTTTTTATATTGTATCGTATATACAGTTATTTATACAACAAAAGGAAAATAAAAATGAAAGAATTTACAGAAAAAGAAAGGAAAATACTTACGGGGTATATTCATACCCTCTCGTCAAAAGAAAAAGCGGCTTTATCTCTACAACAAGACCCAATTATAACAACAGAAGAGGCAGCCCACCTTATGGGAATAGAAGTTGTTAGATTAAAGCAGATTAACAAAATTATATCAGATTTTATAAGAGACCCTCTCTCAATACTCATTTAAATAGTAATTTTATGCAAAAACCCCGCGTATGCGGGGTTTGCTTTTTATTCAAACTCGTTACTAGCGACTCTTAACTAGTCCCTAGTCTATCACCTCAATTCCCATACTCCGTGCCGTTCCTTCAATAATTTTCATTGCTCCCTCAATACTCACTGCGTTTAAATCAACCATTTTCTTTTCTGCAATTTCTTTGATTTGAGCTTTGGTAACTTTTCCTACTTTATTACGCAATGGGTTTGCGGCTCCCTTTTCAATACCCGCTGCTTTGCGCAACATATCAGACGCGGGAGAGGTTTTTAATTTAAACTCAAAGGTACGATCTTCATAGATAGTAATTTCTGCAGGGACAATGTTTCCCAACATATCTTTCGTCGCTTCGTTGAATTGCTGACAAAATTGCCCAATGTTAATACCATGGGGACCAAGCGCTGTTCCGACCGGAGGCGCAGGGTTCGCTTTTCCCGCCTCAAGTTGTAATTTTAGTACTGTTTTAATTGCTTTCGCCATATGATTATATTTATTTTGGAGCAGAGCGACAAACCATAAATATATCACCCCTCCCCACTTTTTATTAATTTTATTTTAGAAACTAAGAATTATCTTCTATCCCATACCACTCAAAAGTGGGGAGGGATTTACTTTTTATATATTCACTCACTTTGTTCATTCATATAAAAACTAAATCTTCTGTAACTGTCCTGAATCAATTTCTATAATGGTATCGCGTCCAAACACAGGAACCGATACTTTTACCCGTCCGTGTTCTTCGTCTACTTCCAAAACTTTTCCTTCATAATCGCGGAATGGTCCATCAATAATTTTTACCAAATCATCTATGGCACATTCAACTTTGAATCGCGCCTCCTTGCTCTCTCCCTCATTCATGCGCGCCATGAGATATTCAATTTCGTCTTGTGAGAGTGGAGTTGGTTTTGTTGAATCGGGTCCCACAAATCCCATGACACGTGGCGTATTACGTACCACATACCAGGAATCTTCTGAGAGTATCATGTGCACTAAAACATATCCCGGATAAATTTTTTCTTCTACGGTTTTCTTTTTATTGTTCTTAATGCGAATTTTCTTTTCTTTCGGAACAATAACGTTGAAGATTTTATCATTCATGGAAAGCGACTCCACGCGTTGTTTAAGATAACGCGCAACCGCATCTTCATACCCTGAGTAGGTATGGATGGCATACCACGCTTTTTGATTTTTTACCTTTTCATCAAGCGCGAGATGTTTGTTGTTTTCTTTTTTCTCTGGTTCCATAGTTGTATATAATTTATGAGGTAATAAACCATCTCATACCATATGAAAATACCATATCAAGCACTCCCAAAAAGAGAGCCACACTTAATGAAAATCCAATCACCACAAGAGTGAGATGGATAGTTTCTTCTCGCGTCGGCCAATTTACTTTTTTTAATTCCTGATACGACTCAGAAAAATATGATTTTATTTTTGACATAATATATGAGTGTGTATGTGTAATAAAAAAACCCCTTTCTTTATATACCAACACTCTCGGGGTATATAAAGATACTACAAGCCTATGACCTATATGTCAAGATTTTTTACCGTGGTCGCCCTACTCTGAATAAAGTGCTTTCGGGGAGCGACTTTTTCTCCCATAAGGACATCAAACAACCGATCAGCTTCTTGTGCATCATCAATATTTACCTTTTTAAGAATGCGCGTGATGGGATTCATGGTGGTGTCCCATAATTGTTCTGGATTCATTTCTCCTAAACCTTTATATCGTTGCACATTAATTCCTTTAATATTCTCCCCTTCGGTGGTTTCTTCAGGTTGCTCTCCAGAGAGTTCTTCTGTTTTTATTTTTTTATTCTCCGCTTTTTCTTTTTTCTTATCCCCTTTTGTTTTTTGTATTTCAGCAATTATTTTATCTTTTTCATCGTCAGAAAACGCATAATGGATTTCTTTCCCAG
>JAKAIF010000013.1 GCA_021814445.1 bacterium | reverse complement strand
CATTTAAAATTCCTACAAACCCCTTTCCTCCACGAACAATTTCTAGATGATCTCTGACCTGGGGATGCGTATCAAGAAAAATATGCTCGCCGGAAATCCATGGACCCTTAATAAATTGGAGCATGAGTGTTCGTTTCCCCTGCCCCGCGGCGCGCACCATGTGCCCCAAACATGAAGTCGTTTTCCCTTTTCCGTTTCCCGTAAAAACAACAATCATAAAAAATTCTTACGTTATATTATATAGTATTAATGCTTTACCACAGACAAATGTTCAATTTTTATATGACATTCCCTCCATCGTTTTTGAGTCAGAAATTGTTTTTTTGTTAAGATACCCTCGGTAGCACCCACATGTTCTATGACCGAGGCAGCATTTGCAAGACCTCGACGAAGCGCATAAGACATCTCTTCTTCACTACACATTCCCTTTTTACATTGCGCGCGCAATTCTATAAGTCCCAACATAAAAGCGCTTCCAAATGCATCCCCCGCTCCCGTTTCATCAACCACAGAAGCCTTAAACGCAGAAGCGGTAAACAGACGAGACCCATCAGAAACGAGGGCCCCATGATTACTATCAGTCATCACAGCAATACCGCGTACCATACGATCAAGTTCTGCAAATAATTTTTTAGTTTGTGAGGCAGATATGTGTGTCACCAGAGCCGCTTCAGTGCGATTCATAATAACCACATCACTCATATTAAAAATGGAAGTAAGCGCTTTTTTTCCTTGAGAGAGTAGCTGCGCCGAGGGACTCAAGGCAACTAAAATACCAGCCGCGCGTAACGATCGGATAAGTTTTTCAATCTTGGAAAGAGGTAGTGATCCTGTAACCACATACGCCCACGAAACATCTGATATATCTTTTGTGGGAATATGAGAAAATGAAAAAGAAGAAAGCGCGCCATGGGAGACCAAAACAGTTCTTTCGCCATCGGGAGATACTAATTCAAACGCGGTTCCTGTTGGTTGCTTTCGTGAAATAGTCACCCGAGGAATAATGCCTTCGGCTCTCACCACCTGTTCCAAAAATGATCCTGCGGCATCCGCCCCCCATTCAGAAGCAAGAATGACCGACTCTCCTCCGCGTGCGCAGGTAACCGCCGCATTCAAAGCTCCTCCTCCTGCACGCATAACAGGTGGATGAATTTCATATTTTTTTCCTTTTTCAAAGATAAGTGTTTTTCCTTTTACCCCCGCAGAAACAGGAATAATGTAATCAACAGTTGCAGTTCCAATAGTAAGAATGTTCATGGGAAAATTTTAAATTTCTAATTTCTAATTTTTATTAAATGGATAATTTATTAATTTTTATTTTTGTCCAAAGTACTTGTTATTTTTTGAAAGATGAGATGCAACTCATGAGCTTCTTTCCAAAACACCATAGTTTCTTCCTTTAAAATATCATTATATACAGACAAAACTCTAAGCCAATATTTCGTTTCATTAATCTCTTTCTTAGAAATATAAATTTTATTTCTAAAATCTTTCCGAGAGCTTGAAGCATTTGCCTCAAAATAATTAGCTCCCACAGAGGTAGCAGCTCTCGTAAGTTGGTTGATAATATCTTGGTTAATATTATCTTTTTTAATTTTCTTTATAAAGACCAACAAGCGCTCAACAAACCGAAAGATTCTTTCTTCTAAATCATATTCCTTGCTTTTCGTGTTTATTAATTTTTCCATTGAAAATTTAATAGAAATTGAAAATTAGAAATTAGAAATTATCTATATTTTTATATACTACCCCCTAACGACTGTCCCCTAATACCTAGCATTTATTTACTTCTCTTTACTGCTTTCTGCGCTGCACGAACAATATCAGATACTTCTAAATGATATGCTTTATATAATTGATGCGCGGTTCCTGATTGTCCAAAGACGTCCGCAACACCAACCATTTCAATCGGCGTAGGACACGTACGCGCCGCAACTTCTGCAACTGCAGACCCAAGTCCTCCATACATCGTGTGCTCTTCAATGATAACAGCCGCTCCGGTCTTTTTTAGCCACTCACACACTGTTTTTTCATCAAACGGCTTCATGGTTGCGATACGCACCACCACCGCGGCAATATTAAGTTTTTCAAGCTCCCGCGCCGCCAATAATGCCTGATAGGTCATCGCTCCCATAGCAAACAACGTTACCGAAAACTTTTTCGTTTTTGGAAGCCAAAATACCTCTGCTTTCCCAATCGTACATGGGGTTTCTTTTGTAGTAATAAGGGGCGTTTTTTCACGTTGGAGTCGTATATATATTGGCGCATTCATAAAAGCCGCTTGGACCGTCATCTTACGCGCCTCAATCGCATCACAAGGGGTAAACACCATCATATTGGGCATCGCACGCATCAAAGCCACATCTTCAATCGCCTGGTGGGTTGCGCCATCAGCTCCTGTGGAAATTCCTGCGTGGTGTCCCGCAATCTTTACATTTGCATTATTATACGCAATCGTCGTACGAATTTGTTCCCAATTGCGCCCTGGAGAAAATACCGCGTATGAATTTATAAAGGGAATTTTTCCAGAAATTGCTAAGCCTGCGGCAACACTCGCCATATTTTGTTCTGCAACCCCCATCTCAAAAAATCTACCAGGATATAGTCTATGAAAAGTATGCACACGAGTGGATTCTGCGACATCAGCCGTTAATACCACCACATGGGGATTTTGTCCTGCCTCAAGAAGTCCTTCGCCATATCCATCGCGAAGCGCGGCGGTAGGAACAGACTTTGAAAAAATATCATGAGACAAATTTTGAGAAGGATTGAGCATAGATGAAAAGTAGTATGTATTATGTAGTATGTATTATGTATAAAAAACTTTTTTAGCTTTCTTTTCTAATAATATTCCAATGGAATAAAAAGAGGGGCGCGCCAACTACCAATAACGCAATGGCATTTGCTATTTCTCGTTGACGAGTACTGGTACGTGTTTTTTCTTGATACGCGATTTGCTGTGCAGGATCGGGTTGGATTGATTTTTCGTTTGAAAGCATTGGTTGCGCCTGCGGGTATTCATATACCATATCAGCTTGAGTAAAGACATACGCGCGCAAACCCACATTAATAATTTCTACAGCTCCAATAATAACAAGGATAAGCCCCACTGCAGAAAATAAATATATATAAATTTTTTTAACCCATTCCATAATTTTTAAAATTAAAAATTAGTTATTCATTGGATATTGGAAATTTCTTCTAGTCTCCTTCTCCTCGTATCTTTCCGCCCAAAGTACGCAATTCTCGTAGTGCGGCACGCGCTTGTTCTTTGGAGGGTGGTGCTCCGTGCCATGCAAATGAACGCTCCATAAAAGAGACTCCCTTCCCCGGAATGGTGTGTGCAATAATAACTGTCGGCTTTTCATAAATGGCTTTTGCTTCATACGTTGCATCAATACAGGCCTCAATATTATGGCCGTCCACTTCTATCACATGCCATCCAAAGGCTTCATATTTTTCATGCAATGATTCAAGCGGCATCACATCTTCAGTAAAACCATCTATTTGAATATTATTGCGATCCACAATAACCGTCAGAGAATTTAATTTAAGCTTCCCCGCAAGCAATATCGCTTCCCAGGTTTGACCCTCGTCATGTTCTCCATCAGATAACAAAACATATGTGCGATATTTCTTTTTATCCATGCGCCCCGCAAGCGCAATTCCAATCCCCTGTGAAAGACCACTCCCCAAAGGGCCAGATGTTGTTTCAATACCCGGAAGCGATTCACGATGTGGGTGTCCTTGTAAACGAGATCCAAACATACGAAGTGTTTGTAATTCTTTGAGAGGAAAATATCCTGCGCGCGCTAACGACGCATACTGTATAGGACAAATATGTCCATTAGAAAGAATAAGTCTATCGCGATCTGCCCACAGTGGTTTTTTGGGGTTATGATGTAATACTCCAAAATAAAGCGCGGTAAAAACATCCGCCATTCCCAATGATCCCGCGCTATGTCCTGACCCCGCTTTTTCAAGCATTGCAATCACATCTTCTCGCAAATGATTTGCAATCGCATAGAGCTGTTTTATATGTTTGTGAGATGAATACATACGATGAAATATCTAATTTCTAATATCTAAAAAATTAATGCAGATTTAAAAATTGGTCATTAATTAGAAATTGGGAATTATTAATTATATCTGTGTTAGTTTCTTATACGCTTCCTCCGGTTTTTTATTCTCCCAAATATACGCCGCAGACGTCACTCGTGAAACACCTAGTGAGAAAAGTTTCTTTGCAATCACAGGAGTAATACCTCCATCAACTGTAAGTATAACACGCGGATACTTCTCTTTCAAAAAAGAAATAACTTTCAATGCACGAGTTTGAAATTTTTGTCCTGCGCGACCAGGCACAACCGAGAGCACTAACACACTCCGAATCCCTTTGGGGAGAATAATATCACGCAACACATCAGTACTACGTACCACAACCCCAACTTCAATCCCTCGTTTTCTCCATGAACGCATGAGAAATTCAAATCGTTCCATATTATGAATTTCATCAAGATGATAAAAAACACGCTTCACACCCGAAGCAGAATGCGCGCGAGAAAAAAACGATTCTTCAGGAACCATACAATGTAATTCAAATGAAAACCGATCAGCATATTCCGAAAATATCTGTGGAAATAGAGGAATACGAATTGTAGAAACAGGAGGAATCCCCACATCAAAATGCACCCGCGATACATGGGGTACAAAAGGAGAGAGTATATCTAAATGCCGTTTCGCTTCAGAAACAGTTTCACTATTGATAACGGGAATAACTTCCATATTATTGTAATTCTTTCACTTCATATTCCACCTCACTAATTTTTTGCACACGACGCACATAGGCATCTCCCCCATTAAAGGGACTTTGTAGCCATACGGCAATAATTTTCTTTGCCACATCTCCTAAAATAAAATCAGCGGGAATTGCAATTACATTTGCATCATCATCATGACGCGCCGCAATCGCCTGATCAGAAGAAAAGCATAATGAACAACGTACATTGGGGAATTTATTTGCCACAATAGAAACTCCCACCCCTGAACCACACAACACAATTCCTCGCTGATTGGGATCTTTGCTAATGTGCCGCGCAACCGTGCTTGCAAAATCAACGTAATCATCCTGATCGTTGTATTCGGTATCGCCACAATCCACGACTTCGTACCCAGCGCCTTTGAGATACGAAACAAGACCCTCTTTTAAAGTAAACCCCCGATGATCTGAACCAATATAGATAACCATAATAAAAATAGTAATGAGTGATGAGTAATGAGTACCTAGCAATTAGTATATATTATATATCACCCTGAGTCACGAGAAATACTTTAATTCTTTTAGTACATACAGTATACTCATTTTATGTTTAAGTTGAAATTTAAACTCAATAAATATTATCTATTGGCTCACGCGCTTCCCTTGTCTGATCTCCCATTTCCTGCATGGGAGAATTTACAAAACAAACTGTGGGAAGAATTCCCAAAGGCATATTATTTATTAACCACCCATCCAGAGATTGCCTTTATTGGAAAACAACCACTAAAAGAACTCTCGGAAACATGTACGCAAGTTAAAAAAATGATGCGGAAGGCGTTTGTGTCAAAAGAATTTAAACGCTTATACAAAGAATCAAAAATATATTTACATTTTTTACAAAAACAATGGGAAAATAGTGGAAACGAAGCACTAGATATTTTAGAAGACCTTTCTGGTCTATCACTTCCAAATAAAGATATTACTGTATTTATTACACATCCAAAATTGTATCGCGGATTTGCCTTACCGGTATATAATATCATTGGATTTGGTTATGCAGAGGATTATAAAAATTCTTCAACAATAAACCTATGTCACGAAATATTACATTTAATGACTAGAAATACGCGCGTCATGCATGCATTAATTGAATTATTAACAAACAACGAATTGCGAATACAACTCAACAAAAACGGAAAGTACTTTGTTTTCCAAGAGTCAGATGGGGCAAAGGACTCTCCACTGCACGCATATGTAAGCCGCATGCGAAAATTGGAAAAAGAAATACTTCCGTTTTGGAAAGATTATTTACAAAATAAGAATGGAAGAGATCTCGTTGATCTAGAAAGAGAAATAAACAAAAAAATAAAACGCTAGCCACCAAAAGTAGCTAGCGTCCATCTTCCACAAGAATCGCGTTCAATTAAACAGATGAAGCGGCTCCTTTTTTAATGTAAGAATAATCAGTTTTATGATAAAAATTATAAAATAATAGCCGTATGCTACACACATATAATTGACATGAATAAAAAAGTAGCAGTACTTCTTATAATATAGAATTTGCACCGAAATTAAAAATGTGTTATTATTTATTCTTAGAAAGACCTGCGGTTGGTTTTTCAAAAATTAGCACCTAAAAAATTAAGGAGTGTAGTTATGAAAACTCATTCAAAAAATCCGAGAAAATTTTCTCCTAGGGTCATTTCGCGATCAAAACGTATTATCCCCGGAACAATTGTCGCCCAAACACAGTGCAGGTGCGGCAGTGGTGGTAATGGAAAATGTGGCGGGAAGTGTAGTAAATAATACTTTTTTCGCTGAAATATTTATTGGGGGCGCGACGATTATATTATGTTGTCACGCCTCATTTTTATATAAGTCGTTCACTATGTCTTCAATTTTTATCTCCATAACTTTCTGCCATGATAATTCAGGATGTCTTTTTATAAAACTTTTTACAAACCAATACCCCATAGAGTAGCCAGTCCACTTTTTATATTTTTTACTACCAAAAAAGACATTACTATATAGACGAGAATTTTTTGAAAACAAAAATGGTTTTAATGAAGAAAATAAACCCTTAACGTCTTTTCTACTAAACGCAACCGACCATGGCGCAGGCGCTCCCCCACACAATTCTTCTCTAAAATTCTCAGCTAATCCCTCAATAATCATATTCTCAAATAACGTGTATCTTTTGAAACCATTCTGACGATAAAAAACCAAGTGATTAAACTCATGAGCAATAGTCTCTCGAAGAGATGCTGGAGTAAATCTAAAAGGATCTATAAATAAATGAAGAGTATTTATATAAGGAGCTACAGCATTTACCCCTCCAAGTAAAACACTTTCCTCTTCAGAAGGAAACCAAGGAAAAATAAAAATAAAAATAGGCCCTATAGAAAAAGAAAATTCTCTGCAAAGTTTTTGAATGATAAAATGTATAGTTGTTTCAACTTTCTTTTTTTGCGTCACATTAAGGGGCTTATATCCGATTACATCACCGTCACCAATCCTAAATAAAATATCTTTATATAAATCTTTATCCTTGAGATATCCCGCATATTCTATACTCCCGTTTTTTTTAAGATGTTCCATTAACAAGTAGACAAGATTCTTCTTGTTCTCTATAGAAACACGGGAAGACACACGAGGAAAACAGAATTGAGTTTTTATCGATTTTGACATAGTTATACTTTTAGTATAACAAAAAAAATTTGGGGCGAAAAGAGAATGTTTTTCGCCCCAACACTTTAAGCAAAAGGATGCGGAAATTTAGAAATATCTTTGTATGAAATCGATATTCCCCCAATTTCTTTTGCTATTCTATATATCCGCTCCATACCGGCTGGTTCCTGTCTATAACCAAAAGTCATCGGTATCATACCAGGTATTATAGAACGAACAACATGCAATCCCCCATCTTCACAAAATTCGTCAGAGAGATGTAGTGAAACCGTAATAAAAGACCAATTATTTTCCATAAATTTATTAAGTAGTTCCTGCCACGTTTTTGCTACACCACAACCAATATCCCGAAAGAGGATATTTTTTGAACCATTGACTAGAAAATTTGCTCTCTGAAAAAACTGTTTTTGTTCATACAATGCCCCGTGATCTGCCGGCATAGCAACGTCTTGAGGTTTTTCAAATATCATTGGTCCATTTTGAAGTCTAGAGAGAACAGAAGATTCAACCTCCATTAATGCATGATCAACCGCATGTTCAATACTAAAACTTGAACACGCAGAACATGTAGTATATGTGATCTTACTATTCTGAGCGAACACAAAAACGACAGGAGCAAGATCAAGAGAATAATCTTTTATAACCACCATAAATCCATTCTTTTTCATCTCATTCATTCGTTTTTGTATTGTTTCTGGAAGACTCTTCTGAGAAATACTTGGGGAGTTGAGTTTCGTCAGATATCTAATCATAAACGAATCTCGCTCGATAAGCTCAAGAACTCCATTTTCAACCGCCTTGCTCCGATCTTGATGTGCTGCAACACCTGAAGAGTTAGCATACGCATATAATGGTGTTTTTGGATAATAAGGAAAATACACAAGATCCGCAAGAATATGTCTTTTAAATCCTTGCAGCTCGTCTTTCCCTTCGGCCCATTCATATTTCTTTTTCTCATCAAGGGGTTTAAAAGGAAATTTTTCTAGACGATATTGAGCTGGATGGAATTTAATTATGGTTCTCGGGTCAACTGCAGTTTTAATATCTGCGAATTTAGAAGAAATTAATAAGCTAGGGACACACCCACAAGCAGCCCATTCCTTAGCTTCAGACACCGCCTTTGTATATGCGAGAAGCGGAGAGGTAGCTCTCCCACACGACCAATCCTCATTGATTTTAGAAGATATTCTTGCAGAGGCAATGGCAAATGGTAGTCGATATTGACCGACCATGGGAATAGTCCAGTAAGTCTCAATATTCCGCTTTGGAAAATCAACTTGAGTAGGTTTTTTCTCGCAACCAAAAACTATTGTCGTAAGGGGGTGATAATATTGAGGAAGATGAATAGCTTCTGTAAGTAATTCATCAATAAAACCGCCAACCTCAAGTGTTGCAACCTTTGATTCTATAGCAGAAATATGGATATTTTGTGCAACATATCCAGCTTCAAGTGGAACATATAACATACTCCTATTTCCATATTTCTCACCAGTAATATGGAAAGAGCCGCTAATAACAATAACTCCATGAGCATGATCAAGAATCAACGGATCCACAAAAGATCGTGAAAAAGCATTAATATCTTTTGATATTAAAGTGAGCCCAATGGTTTCTGATGGTCCCATATACACGTGATAAATACCAGAAGAAAGATCACCGGTATCTCTGAATAAAGCAATGTATATCATGAGCGGATAAAGAGCTCCCGCAGAAGGAACAGTACGCCGCATCTTTGTTGTTTCTTTGTCGCCCTCCAAAACAGAGACTTCGCCATAAGCACTCCAAAGCATGTCAATGATATTTTGAATTTCAACTGGTTGATCCGAGAAAGAACGCACTGAATGACGGAGATTAAGAATTTGATATAACGGAGAATGCGATGCATGATAAACAACGCCATCTAACGGAACCCTGTGTCGCTCTGACGCTTTTTTTACAAGCATGGCAATATCATCACTAGTGATAGATAGTGGAAATTGAGTAGAATTATTAACAGATTCCCACATAACATCACTTAAACAATGGCTATCTGCCAAAATACCAGAAAGGCGTAATTTCGTTACAAGTCGCCGAAGAGAAGGCTCGTCCCAATCATCTTTAAGAGATTGGGTGATTTCATTCAGTGAACGTATACCATTACAGATTTCAACAAGTTGACGAATAAGTTCTCCCGGAGCTTCAATAATAATTTCCTCATTAACTTTGTGAAATGTTGTTTTCTGGTTTGATATAATACACGGTGCAGTGAAAATAGGAAAAAATGATTTTCTCATTATATACCTCCATATTTTTTATTTATTAAACTAATTAATATGTAAAACTCCTGTCTATATAGTAAAACACATATGTATATATGTCAATCTAAAACCCCCTCTCGGGGGTTTTAGATTTTGCTATATACTAACGACCTACAATCCCGGATTCGTCTCTCCACCACTTCCAGAAAGAACAGTAGTAGAAGTAGCGCAAGTTGTGGAAGCATTCTTGGTTCCCATGAGAAATCCATTATAGATAAGATCTTGATCTAACACGCGCGCGATAGGAGAATATGATCCCGAGTTGAGATATACGTAGTTAGATAAAGTTGTCGTTGCTGTTGCAGGATTACTTACATAAGTTCTATCGGTCGTTCCTGATCCATCTGCATTAATACGAATTTCAAACTTGCTCTCAGTTCCTCCTTTTGTTTTTACCAAGAAGGTGGGGTGGAACGGAGGAAGTCCAATAGATTTATTCATATTCAACGTACACACAAGTGGCGCATATGCAGTAAGCGCAACACTTGCGGAATCACTCACCGCGCGCCCCGTCACATCAGTAACCGTTACTTGAATCTGATAATTAGTCACCGAACTAATGGCTGCATACGTATGTTGGATATTGGTAATACCGCTTCCCGCATTAGAGTACACCATCGGAGAAGACCCATCGCCAAAGTCAACACTATATCTATAGGTACCCGCCCCTCGTCCACCACTCGCCGAAACAGAAACAATCACTTTATCAGGAGTAATAATACGAGACTGCGGTATTGGCGAGGTAATAGCAATTCCCGCGGTAATACGAGGATAATTTACCGTCACCGAAACAGATTTGCTTGCAGTAGTAGATGCAGAATCAGTGACAGTTCCCGTTACCGCATAGGTTCCCGGAGCATCATATGAATTTGATGCAGAGGAAGTATTTGAAATCGTACCGTCTCCAAAATCAATTTTGTAAGTAGTATAGGGCCCCGTTCCGCCTGATCCAGAAAGAACTGCGTTTACTGAATCACCCACATCAACTGTTCGTGGACTTACTGAAAGGTTCGCTGAAAGTCCTTCTCCTGAAACAATAACCGTATTAATATTTATTACTTTTGAATCAGTGGCGGTTACACCATTCGCATCGGTCACCGTACCCACCACCGTATACGATCCTGAAGCCGCATACGCATGGCTCAGAGAAGATCCAACTTTATCACCCGTGCCATCACCAAAATTAATCTTATACGTTTTAACACCAGTTCCACCCGCCGAGGTTAGGCCTGCGGTTATAACTTCGTTAACTTTTGCTCCAGATTTACTCAACGCAAGATTTGCAGTTAATGGTGAAACAATAGAGGTTGGATCAACGGTCACCCAGAATCCCGCAAGTCCAGTTGTAGTAGTTCCATTTATAGTTGCGGTTCCCGCAGTAACTCCCGTTAGTGAATTGTTAAATTGTTTCAAATGACTTAAGGCATTTGCGGGTAAGTCAATAGAAAATCTAGTTAAACATTTATTTCCCCCAAATCCGCGCATCGGAGTCACCCATCCTGAAGTAGTGTCCGGAAGATATCCATTCACGTATGAAATTGAATTGCAGTCAGCGGTCGTACTCGCCGTCACATCAAAGGAAACAGTTTTGGGAAGATCTCTCTCTGCAACATGCATTGATTGTAATCGCGGAAGTAGTTGCAAATCTCCTGGGGGGAGAATGGGACCATCAATAGTCACTTTTACATTTATTGGAGTGGCAGTAGCGGTTCCATCAGTACTAAATGCAGTGAGTCGGATATCTCCAATTATATCAGAAGTGGGATTTTCTCCGTTACGAACAATGGTAAGACTTTTATTGATTGTGAGAGTAGTAGCCCCATTCACAATTGATGAAGAAGTATTAATGGTAGGATAGTTAACATTTGTGAGAAACTTGGTCAGAGGTGCTCCATATGATTGCTCCGCAATAATTTCACTTGCGTTTGAAAATCCAGTCGCGGTTATAGTGACAGGAACCATAACTGATTGATTTCTTGAATCTCCGGAAAAAGGAGCGGTTGTTGTTCCGGTTTTGATACTGAGAATCCGTTCACCTGAAGTCTTAAAAGTTACATCATTCCCATAATGATACGCCCCAAAGTTATCTAAGGCATATGCACGAACATGATACGTAGTATTTGGAGTTAACCCCGCCATAATACTTGCCCAAGAACCATTTGTTTGTGGTCCATTAATTGTTTGATTTACTCCTCCCGTCACAAACTCAGGATTAGCAGATGTACTCCACACGAGACCGCTCCTCACTACTGAGATGGGTGTCGGCTCTGGTACCTTCTGTACCACAATAGTAAACTCCAGGGAATCCAATACACAACACGTAGCTGCGTTTGGAACATATCCGTTTGGTCCCCATCTACCAGCGTTATAATAAACCCTACCTGTGTAGGTTCCCTCTGGAGTGTATGAAGCAGCGCGAATAGTAAAACTCTGTCCCCAACGACTAGGACTCAATGTGTTTGGGTCAGCAGTAAAAAATTTTGAATCAAGACCAGGAGCCATCACAAAAGAATTAGAAGCTCCACCAGTGCCTATCCATGCATAACACCCATCAATATTGCTATAGGCAGTTGTATTTATACATTCAGAAATGAAACTTTTAAAAGAATTAAATCCTGTGCCCCGCGGAGCAGAGAGAGAAACTTGTGCTGATCCTCCCGGAGCAACATATACGTCTAGAATACGGAGTGGGGCGTTTGGATCATTGTCGCCGATAGTAGTTGCCCGTATAGAGCCCGCGGAAAAAAATGAACCAACTAGTATCAACGCAATTATAATAAAAAGTGTTTTTTTATACATATGTCTTTATTCTTAATTGTTGATAGTAATAGTTCCACCGCCCGTTCCGGTGGTTTTAGTTATATTAACAACTGGATTCGTAAACACGGTAATGGTGCCTGGAATAGGAGGTGGGGTTTTTGATACCACAATAGTAAACTCCAGAGAGTCCAAGACACAACACTTATCTCCATTCGGAACATATCCCCCTGGTCCCCACCTACCAGCGCTATAATAAACTGTACCTGTGTAGGTTCCTTCGGGAGTATATGAGGCGGCACGAATAGAAAAACTTTGTCCCCAAAAACTAGGGCTCAATGTATTTGGATCAGCGGTAAAAAATATTGAATTAAAACCAGGAGCCATAATAAAAGAATTGCGAGCTCCACCGTTGCCTATCCATGCATAACAACCATCAACGTTGCTGTATGCAGTTGTATTTATACAGTCAGGAGCAATACTCTTGAAAGCATTAAACCCGGTGCCCCGCGGAGCAGAAAGAGAAACCTGAGCTGATCCCCCTGGGGTAACATATACATCACGAATGCGAAGTGGGGCGTTTGGATCATTGTCGCCGATAGTAGTCGCTGTCACATGATTCATGCTATTTATGCCCAAAGCTCCAACCACAATTCCGACCGCTAATAGTAATGACACTGTAATTTTTTTATACATATCTACATTATTTTATTTGCCCACAGTATAGCATAAAATAAAACTCAAAAGGAGTGGATAACAACAAAACCGCTTTGTGAGCGGTTTAATTTCCAGTTTCTAACAAATAATCACCTGAATTTACTGGAATGACTCAAAATAATTAACCCACCAATATACCTGTTCTTTAGAATCTGCCTCTTCAAGCAAAATAGATAGATGCCCCGATTCCGCTCCATTTCCCCTTATATCTCGCACAATTTCTGAAATATCTTCGTCACGAAAACCAACGAGTATTTTTGCAAGGGCCCCTATTTGATCGTCGCGGAGACTCAAGATATCTTTTTCTAATTTATTTCGCTCATTTCTCGTCCAAATCAAATCAGGTGATGAAATATGTTCTGCTGTTTTATGTATAAACATGGATTCAAGTCTAACTCTTATTTTTATGATATTCATTCTCAAAAGAAACACGAATATTATTTATATCATCTGAAGAATTCATAGAGATATGCTCGGTGAGATTAGAAAGTTTTTGAATATATCCCAAAAGACCGTGGACCCATTTTGTTTCTGTTTCTATATTAATTCCTTCTATCTTTTTTAAGATAGTAAATATAAGAGCCTCCTTCATTTCTGAACCACCTTGAGAAAGAACAGATTTATTTTGGAATAGAGTGTCATTATCAAGAACAAATTCAAAAAACATAAAATTGAGTGATTCAATAACTTCACCACTCACTTTATGAGCCAACATTTCAGATATGAGTTGTATTGAGGAATACACGTCCTGCATCCCAGATTTTTTGAAATAATCAAAGTTTGCCTTATTTTCTATGGCTTGCATACGCACCTTAAATAAAGAATATGAAAGCATGTTGTTTTTATTATATTATATAAATCGTATCAGATATAAAACGGCGGAACAAGAAATGAGAGGTCCGCCGTAAAAATGGGCCTATTTTTTTGTAGAAGGAGATGGTGAACAATTATCACATTCTCCTCTGTGAACCATACCGGACTGCCCATTTTCCGAAACAAAATAGTGGCAGTGATTTCCAGTATTCGGGTCACCGAGATATACATCAACCTTATTCCCACTGGAAGAATTTTCACTAACCTTTGCGAAGTTCTTCCCATCATTTGAATAAGAATTATTATTTGATGATGAATTAGACCCACCAAAAAGATCGCTAAAGAGCCCCATTATTCTCACCTCCTTTTTGGGATTTTATGACTAAAATGTGCTTACTTATACAAACGAAACGTCCCTTATATAGTTACATAACAAAAAAGCCCCGAACGAGCGGGGCTTTTTGTCTGCAAAAGAACAGTAACCCACATACTACAATTCTACGAATTGAGTACGGGGAAAAAAGAAATTATAAAATCAGTCTATTTAACCAGCAACATTTTTTTAGAAAGAACGGTGTTTTTCCCGATCAGTCTGTAAAAATACACGCCAGAAGATAAGCCTGTTGCATTGAAAGTTGCTTCGTGAACTCCGGGTGATAAGAATCCATTCATAAGGATGGAAATTTCTTGACCGATGTTGTTGTATACAATCAGTCTATAATTTCCAGATTCAGGAGTGGAAAATCTTATTTTGGTAGAAGGATTAAATGGATTCGGATAGTTCTGTTCCAGCTTAAACTCAACGGGGAGAGTAGGCTTTTCATTCGGAACACTCGTAATAAGATTATAGTTCCAAACAAGAGCATTATTCTCGTCGTAAAGATGAATAGTATAAATCCCTAACTGAGACATCATCCGTTTTGAATTTGGTCCCATATCTATAGCGACAGAGAAGATGTCAAACTCATTAAAACCCGGATTAAACTCCCAAGTATATGTAGTCCATTGATTTGAAACAACCTTAGATCCAGAAAATGATCCGCTTAATGTTTTACTGTTAAAATAGTTAACAGATAAAAGGATCTCAATACCCGAAGGAAGTTGAGAAAGGCTTTTCGCCTCTATAACAGCCTTAGTCACTTTCCTCATCATACTAGGGAAAACTCTGTAGTACCGGGTGTATGAATATACATCACCATTCACCGCGCTATCTGATTGCTCAAACACGAGCATTAGATAGGGTTTCCCAGGATCTGACTGCAAAAATGCTTTGCGAGTAGCGTCGGGGGCGTGTGGAGGATCAGCCACATTTGGCAATCCTGTGGTAATCCACTCTCCTAATGTACTAGAGATATTTCCATCGGAAAGGGATGTTTGGCCAAAAACTCCTGCGGGTATGATACACATAACAAGCAGGAGGGTAACGAAAGAAAAGATTTTGCGTTTCATTGTGCACCTCCGTGCTTTTTGTTTTTAATTTTTGAGTCTCTGTGTTTCAGAAATCCAAATTTATTTTTTATTTATAATTTCCCATGTAAAAGTAACTGATTATAGTATACCCCATATTCACCAATTTAGCAAGTTGTCAAGCGCCTCCCCTTCCCCAAAAAACAGCCCCATTGGCTGTTTTTTAAGGTGTATCGTATAAGTTATGCACAGAGGAGACAACCCTATGACTAGATTTTTTCTAATATTTTCTCTACTTTTTCTGGAATATAATTGAGTAAATCCTTAAGTTTTTCTTGAGGTGCGGCTTGATTACAAAACGCAACAATAGAACTAACCATATCAGTGAACTCGTTTAAATGAGACAAAATAACTGAGTCATGAGATTCCTTAAGGGGGGCTACTATTTCATCATTAAAAACATAGTCGCGAACATACATATTTGCGAATGAAACCAAAATATTTCGCTTCTCCTCCTCTGATAACGCCTTTATCGGGTCTGATGTAAGAAATTCTGTTGTATGAAGTAGGCTAAAGAGCAAACAAAGAAACAAAGACCTTTCTGGAGAAAGACTGGCGGTATATTTCTCAATAATTTTTTTATAAATTAAATAAAAATTATTATTCATAAAATCACTTGCATAATACGCCTGACTTTTTTCCTCTACAATTCCTTAATAAGAATGTCTTTGTCTACATCGCTAAAAAGATACAGTATCAACTCATCATTCGGAGCAGATTCGAAAAAATTTATATCAGCTGGATTCCCAACTTTTTTAGCTAAGTTACGCAAGTCATCAAGTGATTTTTCTTCAACTTTTTGAACCGCACGCTAGATTAATCACCTCTGGTTCTGTGCACTTTCTTTAGCATGCCCTGACCATACACAAGTTTTTTGTAAGACCCAGATATCTTTCTAAAAGAATTTTGATTAACATGATTACTAAATTCATTAAATATATCAACCCATTCATTGAAATAAACACTTTTAATATCTCTTCTTTCATCAATTTTCAAGTTTTTTAGAATGATTTTTGATTGTAAATTACTCATAACTATCCTCAGCGTATCCTTTATAAACGGCCTCCTCCTCTCAAAAAGATATACTAAAAAGTCCTTAAATTGTTCAGTATAATAAAGATTGCTAAAAACCTTTTGTTCTCTTTTCTCTATAGAAATAAAAGTTGTATCATATCTCGGTCGCGGAGAATAATTCGATTTTGATATATCCATTATGGATTTTATTTTATAGGTAATATTAAGAAAGTGTGAAAATAATGGAGAATGAGCGTGCGGGGGACCAATAAATTTAACAGCAGCTTCTTTCTGAACTATTAAATATGCTGCCTCTAATGCGGACCCATCCTGTGTTATTTTTCTTATAATATCTGCGGTAATATTAAACGGGATGTTAGAAACAACCAAAAAAGGAATTTTAGGAAATCTATAATTTAAAACACTTCCAGATACTATTTCTAACTTATCCCCGTCAACGGTTCTGAATTTTTCTCTCAATAAATTATACAACTTTGGATCGGCCTCTATGGCGATAATCTTATCAGGCGATTTTGAAAGAAGTTGCTCTGTGATAATCCCCTTTCCAGAGCCAATTTCGATAATTAAATTAGCTTTTTTAAAATCAACAAAGTTTATAAGTTTAGCAACAATTTCCTTATTATTAAGATAGTTCTGAGAATGAGACAACATAATTATTTTTTTAACTTTTTAATTGCATTTTTAATTGTACTTACCACCAGGTTTTCATCTATAGAATTTCTCATCTTTTCTATGTCTGGACATGATGTGTGAAAATGAATACAATTGCCGCATCCATTTTTTTCATTCTTACATTTTATCGCACTAGAAATATATGTAAAATGGGGGTTATTATAACTTCCCCATATAACTGGGTCTGTAGAAATATATATTCCTACGGTTGGTACAGATAATAAAGACGATAAATGGATCGAATATGTATCATGAGAAATAAGAAGTTTTGCGCTCTTCAATATTTTTATATTCTCATTCAAAGTATTTTTAGGAAACAAACATACATTTTGAATACTCTTGAGATTCTTGGAAATGAATCCTATTTCCTTCATCTCAGATTTGGATTTACCAGTTAAAATAAAAATTTTTTCATTTTTGTATGTTGCGCTTATCATTCGTATTACATAAATCCACTGTTCTGGACTCCATCTTTTATTTTTCTCACTCCCCCCAACATAAAAAACAATTCCTTTGTTTCTTCTTGTTAGGCCAACTACTGGAAATTGCCATGGTATATGATGAGAAGACAACATATCTTTCATATCATCAATTATGTGCCTTTTTTCTTTTCTTTCATAAATTTTTGAAAAATCAAGATCCCAGAAATTAAAATCCTTTAGAAAAGCATTTTTGAACTGATAATAATTTTTGTCATATAACCTTCCTTCATTCTGAAGATTTATAATGGTTCCTATGTTTTCCTTTTTCATAAAATAAACTATTTCATCCCAGTCTGATTTATTAAATTTATACCACCGCGGATTAAAGAATATAAGATTCTTCGGGAGTGAAAATGTTTTATAAAACCCCTGGCATTCAAATAAGGCATTTTGAGGATAGGTTATTATAATATCATTGTCTTTCAGTGTTGATAAAATAGATCGAATAATTAAATACGACATAATTGCATCACCCACACCAGGATAATTAACAATAAGAAATCCTTTACTTCTAAAATGACTATTTTCTGTAGAGGTTTTTATAATATTCATAATAAATACTCGCTGAAGTTTCTGGAGATAAATTTTCTATAATAAATTTCCTTGGATTATATTTATCTAGATTTTGATAGAACTTATCAAAAGCAGAGGCAAAGTCATATATTTTTTTAAATTTTAAACCACATTCGGGGGAAAAGTATGGAACTGAGGTAGATAGAACTGGATTGTCGGCGAATACTTCCCACAGAGGATCCACCCAATATCCAGGATCCCACGCGAGGATTGGCACATTTGAAGCAAGAGCTTCTTGATAAGCTATTCCCTGTGTCTCATGTTCGCACAAAAAAATCATACACTTAGAGCGTGAGAGAATATCCGCATATTGTTCGTGGGATATATTTCCATATTTTAAAATATAAAAATTCAAATTTTTATTTTTGATATATTCCACAATTGGCTGGAGAAGAAACCTTTCTTTCGTTTCTCTTGTCCAGCGCATTTTATCATATATCAAAACATCAATATCTTTATGACAATTCTTGGTATCGGGCCACTTTTTACTGTCAATACCCGCATACCACAAAGCACATTTTTCACCATAAAAAGGGAAAAAGACGTCTTTAAGCCAATTACAAGTAAATAAATATATTTTAAAACGATCGTCTTTCATTAGGTCCTGGTTCAAGCGAGGATGATCATACATACTTGGTCCCAGAATCGTGGGGTTCGGTAAG
>JAKAIF010000040.1 GCA_021814445.1 bacterium | reverse complement strand
ATTCGGCGTTTCATCCGTATACGTATGCGCAAGATGTTATTCGCACAAATTTTCTTGATAATGTAAAAAATATATATAAAGGGAAAGAGGGAGAAAAACAAGTAATATTGTTTGCTATTGATCAGATGAAAGATTTACTTGCTCGCGAACCGTATAATCCTCGCTATTGGGCAAATTTGGGTGGAGGGTACGACGCATTGGGGAAGGCGGGGCTTACTGAGTATCTTCCTTTAGCACAAGAAGCATATCAGACCGCTCAAAAACTTTCTCCGAAGCGCCAAGATATATATTATATGCGCGCGTATAACCTTGGATTCCAAAAGAAATATGATGAAGCAATCGGTGTGCTACAGGAAGCTATAACGCTAGATGATCAAGTGGCATCGTCGTATATGTATATGGGATTAATGCAACTTGCTTCGGGGGAGAAAAATTATGATGCGGGATTTGCTTCTTTTGAGCGAGCGCGCCGATTAAATCCAAGTCTTGCGCAACAAGAAAAAACGTTTGTAAGTGGTTATTACGTTTTATTGCAGTATTACTATAAACTACATGATGTGCGGGCAAAGGTATGTGCAGAACAATTGCAAACCATGGTTCCCGAAAAGAAAGAAGGATTGGATGCAATTATCAGAAATATAGAAGGGAACACATGGCAGTATATTGAGTTTAAATAATATTTTTTAGATTGTATTGAAATATTGTTTTTATCGTATCAAAATGATACGATTTCTAAAACATTATGAAAAAAGCTCTTATCACTGGTATCACGGGACAAGATGGAAGTTATCTTGCCGAATTTTTGTTAGATAAAGGATATGAAGTTCATGGGGTGGTAAGGCGATCCTCTGTTTTTAATAGAAGTCGAATTGAACACCTCCACCCCGATACTCATCAGGGGAATGTACGAATAACACTACATTATGGAGATGTAACAGATTCCAGCAGTTTATTTTCTTTAATTTATAACATTCAGCCCGATGAAATATATAATCTTGCGGCACAGAGTCATGTCCGTGTGTCGTTTGACATCCCTGAGTATACAGCAAACACAGTTGCTCTTGGAACCATACGTATTCTTGACGCTATAAGAAATTTTGAGTGTGTTTCTGGGAAAAAGGTGAAATTTTACCAAGCATCATCTTCCGAAATGTTTGGATCAACCCCTCCTCCCCAGAACGAACTTACCGTCTTTCATCCCAGAAGTCCATATGGTTGCTCTAAGGTTTTTGCATATCATGCGACTGTGAATTATCGTGAAGCATATAATATGTTTGCTGTGAATGGAATATTGTTTAATCATGAAAGTCCTCGCAGGGGAGAGTCTTTTGTCACAAAAAAAATTACCCGAGGAATTGCTCGCATCAAAGCTGGGCTTGATAAGAAAATATATTTAGGGAACTTGGATGCTCGGCGAGATTGGGGGTATGCTCCAGAATATGTGGAAGCCATGTGGATGATGTTACAAGCCGAGAAGCCAAGTGATTATGTGGTTGGAACTGGAACGTCCCATTCTATAAGGGATTTTCTCAAGGAGGCTTTTATTGTCGCTGGTCTTGGTGATTGGGAGTCTTTTGTGGAGATTGATCAAAGATATTTTCGTCCAACTGAGGTTGAAGACTTAATAGCTGATATAACAAAAATAAAAAATGATCTTGGGTGGGAACCTAAAACAAGTTTCCGTGATTTGGTTAAAATTATGGTTGAACATGATATTAAGAAGTTAATGAGGGAAAATAATGAATAAGAAGAATATAAAGAAAGGATTTCTTTCTGCTCGTGAGTATCAAAATATACTAGGGTCTGTTCCAGTGGTTTGTGTTGATCTCATTGTAAAATGCGGAGATGAGGTGCTTCTCGTAAAAAGAAACCACAGGCCAGCAAAAGGAAAACTTTGGATTCCAGGGGGGAGAATTCTAAAAGGAGAGACTTTTAAGAAGGCTATACTCAGAAAACTACAGGAAGATGCGGGGATTTCAAAACAGTTAGTTACTTGCATTACTCCTTTACCTGCCGGAGAGACGTTCTTTAAAACAAGTGAGTTTGGTGTTCCAACGCACACCATTAATATAACTTTTCTTGTTACTGTGTCTAAAAAGAAGAACCAAAAATCTGGACTTGATGGGGATATTTTTTGGTTTAAAAATATACCACCATCCGTGTCTCCATATGTTAGGAAGTACGTTTTATTTGCAACATCTTTTAATAAATAATTTTTCTATGCTTTATAAAGAAATAACAAAATGTAGAGTCTGTGGGAGTGCTAATTTAATTTCTATCGTTAATCTTGGTGATCAAGCACTGACCGGAGTATTTCCTGTTGTGGGAGAAGATGTAGAGAGGGGTCCATTGGAAATTGTAAAGTGTGGAGCATCTTCTTTAAATAATAGTGAGTGTTGTGGACTTGTCCAACTTAGGCACGATTATCAGATGGAAAAACTTTATGGCGATAATTATGGATACCGTTCGGGACTTAATAAATCAATGGTAAATCATTTGCGTTCTATTGTAGAAAAAATAGAGAGGAGGATTGATCTCTCTGATGGTGATTTGGTTATTGATATTGCAAGTAATGATGGAACGTTATTATCAGCTTATACAAATAAGAAGTTAGATTTTTTAGGTATAGATCCAACATCAGACAAATTCAGTTCTTTCTATCCGAGTTATATCAAGCATATACCAGAGTTTTTCTCTG
Source organism: bacterium (assembly GCA_021814445.1). Taxonomy (GTDB): domain Bacteria; phylum Patescibacteriota; class Minisyncoccia; order UBA6257; family JAGOQP01; genus JAKBUF01. The sequence continues at coordinate 1,480 of JAKAIF010000040.1, read as the reverse complement.
CCCACGCGGTGAGAAATATCCATGGAGATAGAAGTGCAAAAGTTATAACTTCTATTGCAATGTTTTATGATCTTCCTGACCCGATTAAAATAATGTGTGATATAGGAGATATTTTGGATACAAACGGGATTTGGGTGGTTGAACAAAGTTACATGCCCACCATGATAGACAACGTTTCTTATGATACTATTTGTCATGAACATCTTGAATATTATGCATTAAGACAATTTAAGTGGATGGCTGATCGTTCTGGACTTAAAATTATTGATATAGAATTTAATGATACAAATGGCGCAAGCTTTTGCTTAACCCTAGCTAAGAAAGAATCAAAATATCAAGAAGCATCCTCTGAAATAGAAAGAGTTCTTCGTAAGGAAGATGAGCGTGGGTTTAACTCAATGCAGGTATATGAAGAATTTAGAGAGAAAACAGAGAAACATAGAGATGGTTTGTTAAAGATTATCAGAGAAATAAACGGAGAAGGAGGGGTGATTTTTGGTTATGGTGCTTCTACGAAAGGTAATGTTATTCTGCAATATTGTGGCTTGACCTCAGCGGATATTCCATACATATCTGAAGTTAATGAATATAAATTTGGGAGACTTACTCCGGGAACTAAAATTCCTATTATCTCTGAAGAAGATGCTTCGAAAAAAAACCCCAATTATTATCTTGTTCTCCCGTGGCATTTTAGGAAGGGGATTATTGAGAGGGAAAAGAATTTTCTTGCTTCTGGGGGGGGGATGATTTTTCCATTGCCTAAAATAGAGATTATATAAAACTTGTTTTTAAAAGGATAATTTATGAATAATTACTATTCTCAGTTTGGTGAGGATGAGATTCTGAATAGAATTTTTTCTAATAAGGAATCTGGTTTCTGTATTGAAATTGGTGCTAATGATGGTAAAACTGGTAGTAATTCATTATTTTTTGAAAAAAAGGGATGGACTACGTTATTAGTAGAGCCAAACCCATCTTTATGTGAAATAATAAAAAAAACAAGAAGCGCGTTCTTGTATGAATGTGGGGTTGCTGATAAAAATGGTAGGGGTACTTTATATGTTGCCGTGGGGGATGATGGTGCTCATGGAGTCTCTATGATAGCAGAAAGAGATATTGCAGAGAAAAAAATAGCATCTTTTGGCTTTAATTATTATCCCGTTGATGTAAAAATTATGAGATTGGATGATATCTTGGTCGATGTGAATATTAACAAGAAGATCGATTTTATATCAATTGATGTTGAGGGTGGCGAACTTGAGGTGTTGAAGGGCTTTGATCTTCTTCGGTGGTCTCCAACTATACTTATTATAGAGGATAATTCTAATCTAGAAGATCGTGCGGTAAGACGTCTTATGGGAAAAAATGGATATGTAAGGTTTAAGAGAACCGTCGTTAATGATTGGTATGTTAAGAAATCAGAAATGAAAGAAATCGCCAAAATGACCGATTTTATAAAATTGTTCTTTAATACATTATA
>JAKAIF010000012.1 GCA_021814445.1 bacterium | reverse complement strand
ATCCGATTCTGTTCTAAACGTAGTCACCTCAATAATTTTCAATTTCTCATCAGATGATTCCGTCTTTACCCCCACGGTCCCAAATTTATTCTCATACACACTTTCTGGAAATATCTCTTGAATCTGTTCTGGAGTAGCACTAGTGGTAATATCCCAATCTTTTGGATCAAGACCTAAAACCATATCTCGCACACACCCTCCAACCACATAAGCCAAAAATCCTCTCTTTTGGAGAGTTTGTACAATTTCTTGCACCTCAGAAGGAATAATTATATTGATTTGCATGTCGTATATAGTATACACTGAATCCACACGGATTTTCCATGCTCCTGTGGTGAAATGGATATCATAATTGCCTTCGAAGCAATCGTTCCAGGTTCAAATCCTGGCGGGAGCACACATATAAAATCCCCTTTGTGGGGATTTCATTATATAAGAAAAGAGCCGCTTGTGAGCGGCTCAGTTTCAATGTGCAATTTAGAGGAAAAAAGTTACCTTCGCAATCACCACCTTGTCGGTGAAGTTATAAAACAACTTCAGGTGACTGTTATTTGAATACTGATATGCTGCACCAACCATGGTGCGAACGACGCTCATTATATCACAATGTGCTTGAAAATCTCCCTGCAACCATATGCTCAGTTTATCGGTAAGCTTAGCTTGGTTCTGTGCATAAAACTCTACAGGCGCCGCGGAAGTTGTTGGTCTAGAGACCATTCCACCCTCTACATTCAATAATGGGTGGAGAGCACTCCTCGCCATCAGTCCGAACCCTGTCTTATTTCCTCGGGTTTGTACAAAATATCCCATATGAGTATCTGCACTCAAGGCGACATCAACTGATGCGGAAACATTTCTGTTTCCGTCACAATCAAAGATTGATGCTCGTACGGTTATTTTTTTATCATTGAGCACATCATCGTACTGCAACGAAATACCGTCGTTTAAAACTGTAAATGAATTTACCGACGCCGCATATGCAGTCTGCGCCATAGCATGTGGCGCAGGAAACAGATACCAGATTGGGTCCAAGAAACGACCCGCGGTGATGGTAATATTTCCGAATTTTTTTGACACGTTTGCAAGCTGAATCTTGCTGCTCGCAAAGTCGTGACGGAAATGAACTCTCATCTTACTGCTATCGTCCGAAAAAATTACCTCAAACCTCATGTAGTCAAATCCAAACTGATTATTTTCCACACTCTGTGTTGGGACTTTCATCCCAGCAAATGCATGGATGGCTTCAACATTTGGTAATTGTTTAAAACCCTGCGCAAACATTGTGACAGATGATACTAATATCAATACAGCCAATGCTAACTTTTTCATTTTTTCCTCTTCTCTTTTTTATGTGATAGTGAATTGAGATCACCCACACGATGAGCTCAATTCACTATCACATGCTTTTCAACGTTCTATGGGTGTATTATATCACACTAAGTTGAAAAAGTCAATATTCATGAAAAACAAGCAAAATAGCCACAAAATGGCGCCCCGCACGCCTTTTTGGACCATTTTACGATATAAAAAAGGCGACTTATATGGACCCATATAAGTTGCCTTTATAAATAAGAGTATCCTAAGAAAATCAGGAAAATATCTTAGAAAGAAACCTTTGAAAAGGTCTCTGTGTTGATTTTTCCCTTCCCAGAACGTGTCCGTTTCTAATATATCCTCTCACACACGAAATAATTTTTTTTCGTGTGTAAAAATTCTTAAACATACTATGCAGTCTCATCCAATCTTCAAGATAGAGGAGTCCACATTTTCCATTAAGAAAAAAATTATTTAATATCTCCCCTCTTTGCCGGGAGTAGCAATCTTTCTGATTCAGAATATGAAACATTCTTTCAATTTTCTTCTTTTTTATTTTTGACATTTTCTCCTCCGTACTAGTAAATGTGTTCTGTGTGCAAGTATAGAATAAAAAAATCTCAATGCAATACTTTTTCTGTGGATATTGAAAAAATAAAAAAATTATGGGACAATCTTTCTTAAGATAGTATCAAAGCGCCCATAGCTCAGCTGGTAGAGCAGCTCCCTCTTAAGGAGATGGTCCAAGGTCCGAATCCTTGTGGGCGCACAAAATATAAAATATTTCCATATTTTATATTGCGACCACAGCGAGCAAACTGCTTTGCTCGCGTCAGGAGCTCGAAGACCGCAGCGATGCGCGACGAGCGAGGTGGCGAGGAGCGCCGCGAGAATAAATTCAATATAGATTGAATTTATTGGCTGAGAGAACATATATATATGTGCGGGTATCGTATAGTGGCTATTATGCGTCCTTGCCAAGGACGAGACGGCGGTCCGATTCCGCTTACCCGCTCAAGATAAAAACAACATACGTTGCTTTACTAAATTACACTAAATAGCGGTCCGACCTGCCCCGTATAAATACGTAGTATTTCATCGGGGTTCCGCTTACCCGCTCAGACACAACAAAATACCCCTTGCGGGGTATTTTATATTATTCTAAATAATTACCATGTGGGAAATACACTTTGTATTTTCTGTTCTTCTTTGTTTAATTCAAGAACACTATCTCCCTGTATTGTGATTCTTCTAAATATATCATATATAGAGGACACTTCTTTCTGAATCATCTCAAGTCCTTTTTCTGTCTGATCAAGAGATATAAGAGCTTCCCCTTCTGGTGATTGTGGGACTTGTACTATTTCATGCAACGCACTCACGGTGTCTTGTAATTTTCTCAAGGCAGTAGTCGCTTGCGCAAATATCTTTTCAATAGCAAGAGTATCTCTTCCTTGGTTCTTCGCAGATACAATTCTCTCCTGTATATCTTGATAGCGAGTCATAATTAATTGCTGAGTTGTTTTTTCAAAGTATGCCACATATGCCGCCAACACCTCTTGTGTGAGAAGCGCATCCTCTGAGGTGCGGAAGACATAAATGTTTCCCGCTAATGATCGTAATTCATCAGAGGTTTGGGCCGCCATAACATCATTTACGTATCCCGAAAACGCAACAATACTATGATTTGCCCTATCAAGTAATCCACCTTGAATATCGGGTGTGAAAATATCAACGCGTTTTTGAATAAGATCACGCATTTGATTTGATCGTTGTAGAAAAGTAGAGAGGGTGTTTGTCAAAAACTTCTTCTGGTTGACAAGCTCAGATTGTGCATGTGCATATATGGGAAAACTCGCGCTTATCACAAGGACCGCGCCTAGTATCCACACAAATCGTTTGTTGAAAACATACATGGTAAAATTTTTCATATACTATATAAAATTTTCTTATTCAATATTCTATGGTGTTGTAGTACTCCCTAAAGAAGGAATACCCTGAAAATCTTTGAGTGATTGATCAAGATCTTTTAACGCACGCTCATCTTGTATATACCGATTCACATCTGACGCCGCTTGATCTGTCTTTTGTTCATCTGCCCCCATGGTTCGCAGTTGTTGCACCTGATTTTGCTCTCGAGAGAATGGTTTCGCAATAACTATAATAGCCCCAATAACCACCAATACCCCCGCAAGCCACATATACATGAATCTCTTTTTGCGGTTTGAAATACCGGCTGTTTCCGTTGATTCTGTCATAATATCCTTTTATTTATGCGCTTTTTCACGCCTGTGTAGTATAGCAGATAAAGGGGTATTTTTCAATTAAAAAGAGGGGCCTGTGCCCCTCCGATTTCCCAAATAAGCGTCCAGCCAATTTTATCTACCTATTGGCTGAAAAAATTTACGCTCATTGAGAAATCCACTGTGTACCGCATGCTACCTCCGCTTTGTTTAAAAACGAAAGAGATGGATCAACTAATCGCCATATAACCGATAAGACTAGAGTCCCATATTCAGAATAGTTAAAAACTAAAAAAATGCAACCCCTCTCAACTACCCCCTTATAACTGATCTCTCTTTGCTTCTTAGAGCGCTTGTGTGATACGCAATAAGTTTTGCTGTACAAAAACTTTATAGGGCCATATATCAGAAAAAGTCCCCCACGGATCAAGAATCACCATGCGCCTTCCCCCATCTCTATAGAGCTTTTTTATTTCCTCAAAAGGAAGCGTGGTGTCTCCTATAATAATCGTGCGCGGATTTTTTTGGAGATCGGCCGCAATATGTTCAATTGTAGTTTTCCTTTCTTGATCATTTTGTGGCACAGGTATTGTTTGCTTGATTGTTCCCTCATATTCTTGAACGATTCCTTGCCACCCCTCTCCCCACACAAGAATGGGGGCGCTTTTTAAATTATATATTTTATCTTTTATAGAACCATAAAGATCATCAAGCTGATACGCCACGGTATATGCCGCGTCTAAGTAGGTCACCTTATGCACCGGATCTATCTCACTTAATACTTTTGCGATAGCGCGCGCGATATTCTTACCCCCCTGTACTGTGAGCCAATAATACCCTCCTCCATTCTTCGAGAATGAATCCGAAGAAGATGCCACAGAAGTTTCACCCTGATTTAGACCTCCATAGGTATCCAAAAATAAAACGGCTGTTTTGTCATTTCCTGAGCCACACACTTCTTTTATCCATCCATCGGTTGTGGTATTGAGACCAAAGAACACTACTGCTTCGTGACACATATCTGTGGTGTCCTCAAGAGAAGTCCCTGGTTCTTTCATGCTTATAACCTGCACATATGACCCTCCGATTTCGTGTATAAGATTTGCAAGGAGCGGATGTGCTACGCCCACACGCATAACAGGAGCCGCCACGAACGCTGGATCTTCCGCTATATGCGTAGGAACAAATATCATACGCCATATAACAAACACACCCAACACAAAAAGAAAAATACCCACAAACAGAATTCCATTTTTTATTTGTTGTGGACGTAAGATACTCATAGTGAAAGAGGAGGGGTTGTCGTTGTTGATGAGGTAGGAAGCACTCCAGAAGAGAATAGTATAGGAAGTGGGTCATAGTATCCAAAATCTATCGGATTGTGGCTGGTATATCCGATGCATTGTGTTTTTTTCCCTGATGGGAGCACACATTCATCAGGAATCGGAGACGCAAGTATGGGTTTATCTTTTATTTCAAAGTGTAAATGTATGTCGGGATCCCCTGTTGCATTGCATCCATCTTCTCCCACATGCCAATAGGCGCATCCATACCCCGTGTTTCCCACAACTCCAATAGATTCACCCGCTGTAACTCCATCTCCTTTCTGAAGGGGTTTCATGGACGCCATGTGTCCATAGAGCGCATATTTTTTCTTTCCTTGTATGGTGTGAGAAATAATAATAGTATTTCCCAATCCCCCATCATCAACCCCATTGTATACTACGAGCTCAACTGTTCCCGAAGCGATTGCATGAACTGAGAGATCTTGCGCTGTTTCTCGGGGCGCAAAATCAACACCCGTATGCTGTATATAGTTATACTGCTTATCTTCATGCCATGACCAATCCGTTTTTAAAGGTGAATTAAATCGCTGGCGTATCCAAAATGATTTTGAATCTATGGGAGCAGACATACCATCTTGTACGCGCGCATCTGCAAGAGATAAATAAGAAACAATGGGATCTCCTTTTTGAATGACACCGTAAAAATCAGCGGCCACAGAGTCCTCTAAACGAATACATCCTCCTGAAAATTGACTGGTTACTTTGGTTCCATCGGTGTGATAGGGAATACCATGAATAAAGAAGTCTTCATAGAGTTGTACCGCGTGCTCCATCCATACCGGAAAAATAGAAGACATAAATTTTTCTCGTTTCACCCCCGCTTCAAAAAATCCCGTAGGTGTCTGAAACCATTTTCCATACGGAGCTTGATAGGCAATGGGAAATATTTTTTGTAGCATGCCATATTGGAAAAATAGAATTTTCTCATGCGTCAAATCTATCTGAAACAATCGCATCCGGCTTATGAGGGGAAGTTCTTGACACCATCTCTGATCCGTATCTTTTGAAAGGACCGTTTGTGTATCACATACGGAAGGTGGCGCGGGTATAGGGGGTACAGAATTTTCTTGAGAAGTAGTCGCCTGCGTTTCATAGGGAGGAGTCTCAGAAACAAGAGGGGCTGATGATCGTGTCCCCTGCGCATAGGTATACCAACCAAGCACCGCAACGGTCCCCACCAATGCTCCAAAAAAAATCCATACGTGTATCGCGCGATGTTGCTTCATTGGACCTATCATAGCAAAAGAATATAAAATATAAAATTAGTATGGCACATTTCTCGTGCAAAAAATTTTTATTCCTTCCCCCCTTCCTTATTCTGTGTCATACTTGTGCTATACACCCCTCATGGGGGTTTATGGGTCTTAGAAGGTCGTAACATTTTACTAACTTATTCGTTATCTATGGTAGATGATCGTTTAACAGACGAACATGAAATTCTGAAAAAGGCCATTGCGGGGGAATCCTCAGCTTTCGGCTCATTATACGATATATACCAACCTTTACTGTATCGGTTCATATATCTACGCGTGAGCCATCGTGAGGAGGCTGAGGATCTCACGCATCAGGTGTTTCTCAGTGCATGGCAAAATATTGGGTCATTTCAGGAGCAAGGGCTTCCTATTTCAAGCTGGTTATATCAAATTGCGCGCAATAGGGTTATTGATTATTATCGCACCAAACACGTCTCTATCTCGCTAGATACCGAGACCGAGGATATACACCCATCCCTTGATGATATTGCTGACTCTCTTGAAACAAAAATCCAATTAGAACATATACGAACTGCGTTGCGGTCCCTTCATCCAGATCAACAAGATATTATTATCATGAGATTTGTCGAAGGGCTCTCAAATGCAGAGGTAGCCGCCGCCCTAAAAAAACATGAGGGGACCGTTCGCGTATTACAACATCGCGCACTCCGTACCCTTAAGAAACAATTAGAAAAGAGACATGAGCATGAATTATAAAAATCTAGAAAATCAATTGGAACAATTCCGACGTATTCATCCACGAGCGGAGTTTTCTCGTGAATCAAAGTCTCTCATTCTAGCCACTCCTCGTATTCTCACCACTTCCTCTTATGTATCTCCCTCATGGAGCACACGGATACAATATGGATTATCGTCACTCGTCCGCGTTGGTTCATTTGTGGGCATTGGCCTTTCTATTCTTATTATTTCTTTATACGCAACTCATGAGTTGTCGCCTGTTTTATTTCCTGGATTGAGCCCCCAAAGCATCACCGCTGAAGCAGAGATGCTCAATTCAAATATGAATATTGAACTCTCTCGTTTGGGATACTTTGACACCGCATCACAAGAAAGTAATAGTGCTTTGAAACAATTATCTCAAAAACAGTTTAACCACCTCAACGACACGATTATTAATTCAGAGGTCACCGAACTTCAAAAAGTAACCGCCACTCCTTCCGATGAAACAACACAGATAAACACCCTTATTCAACAGTTGAGTAATTAGAAACACCTCCATGCGCAAATATTCACATCTTTTTTTCACTTCCTCTATAAGCACACTCCTGATCGTGTGCGGTGTTGTGGGATATGGTTTTACCGCATCATCCGCGTATGCCCAAACATCTCAAAACTCCTCCCAGCTTGCTGAGATAAAAGACCAAATTCATCAATTATTTGAACTTCAGGATAGTATTACGATTCCTCAGCAAGAAAAAGATATTCAGGAATTAAAATTACGCCGCACTATTCTTACTTTAATTGTTGCCGAAACCCAGAAACAGACGAACACGGCATATGATGAGTTTAAAAATGTACAGCTTCCCAATTCAGACGACTGGAAACAAATTGACACTTCAATACGTACTTCATTTGAAGCGGCACAAAAATATTATACTGATGTAGAGAATCGTATTAGCAACGACCCTAATATCACTTCTTCACTTCTCAAAAATATAGCTCGGGATATGGAAGAGAAAAAGACACAAGAAATTGATCCGCTTATTAAAAAATCCCATGCAATCGTTGCGACGTTTAACATCACCGACATGCTCAAAGTGGGAGAAGATCGCCTCGCAAAGATAACGCTTGATGTGGATAAAATATATGCACAAAAGTTGACCCGATCTAACACACTCAAACAACTCCTTGAAAAAGCGGCAACCGCTCTTACCCAGGCACGTGAATTAAATAATTCTTCAAAGGAGACAATCCTCTACGCCTACGCACCCTCTGAAACAGGAAGTTCAACTGAATTTATTGATACTCTCTATAAGAAACTTACTCAAAATCGAGCAACCTCCACACCACAGAGCACTTCTTCGCCAGACCCTATCGCTGATGTTATTCAAAGCTATATACAAAAAACAATTACCGACTCCATTAGCAATATTAAATCGGTGTATGATACTTTTATAAAAATGAGTTCAAATGTAAAAAATTATTTAAAATAAATAAGTATTATCCATAATAAAAATCCCATCTATATGATGGGATTTTTATTATATCTCTCGAGAGATATCCAATCGTAATTTATTGTACTGCTTCTTTTAAGGCCTTTGCAGCGCGGAATTTTGGCTTGATTGAAGCCGCAATATGAATTTTTTCTCCGGTACGTGGGTTGATACCCTCGCGTGCTGCACGCTTTGAAACTTTAAAAGTACCAAAACCAGCAATAGCAACTTCTTCTCCCTTGCTCATGGTCTTGATAATGGTTTCAAAGATAGCATCAATGACGGCGGTTGCGGTCTTTTTTACCTCAATTCCACCCGCGTTCATTACTACTTCAACAAAATCTTGTTTTTTCATATATCTTGCGATTGATTAACGACCTTTCTTTATATACAAAGTATAGCACACCACCCCAAAAAAGCAAAGGAAATGCTTACGGTTTTGTGGATGTTGCAACACGATGATCATAATACCATTGTAATACATCGCGCGCGACCGGAACCGCATTCAAGCTCCCCTGCTGTGCATCTTCTATAAGTACTAAAAGTACAATATGGGGATTAGGGACGGGAGCATACGCAACTACAAATGCGTTTTCCTTTGCATTATTCTGAATCTGAGCGCTTCCTGTTTTTCCTGCAATAACCATAGGAATAGTGTGTAATAGATAGGCAGTTCCATAGTCTTGTTTCACCGTCGCCAACATGCCTAGTTCTATTTCATCAAAATTATGTGCATCTTTCGCTTCAATGGTGTCGTATGATGATGTTGCATGATATAAAATAGATCCCTCTCCCGTCTTCGCGGTTTGCACAATAAATGGCCTGGGGAGTTTCCCTTTTGACGCGATACCCGCTATATACCGCACCAACTCCAATGGAGTAATACGGAGGTCTCCTTGTCCAATAGACACGTTATAGGTATCTCCAATGCGCCATATTTGACCCGTACGAGCTTCTTTCTCTTCTGGATTAGGCAACGTCCCCTGAGTTTCTCCAGGAAGATCAATGCCTGTTTTTTTATCTAGCCGAAACAGACTCCAATACTTGTTTAATAAATCTATACCAAGTCCTTTCTGTTCTTGAAATCCCCCTCCCACTTCATAGAAATATACGTTACTGGATCGCGCAAGCGCCGAATACAAATTAACCCATCCTTGTGGTTTCCAATCTAAGAACCGAGATGGCTTTGAGGGTGTGTAGGGATTGGGTAATTCTATATATCCCGGAGAAAAAATTGATTTCAGTGGATCAATAACCCCTTCCTCTAAGGCTCCAAAACCAACGAGTGGTTTTATGGTTGATCCAGGGCTATATACTCCCGCGATTGCCCGATTAAACGTCGGGTGATTTGGATCAGAAAATAATTTTGCCGACAACGCATTCGTATCAAAGTCTGGAAAATTAACGAGCGCAAGCATCTCTCCCGTTTGTGGATCCATCGCAATTCCCACTCCCGACGTTCTCTTGAGATCCTCCAGTCGTTTTTTCATAACATCATACAATTCTTTCTGTAAATCCGCATCAATGGTGGTATACAAAGGAGTCCCCCCTGTAGGCATGTTGGTGCTCTCGGGACCAATAGCGTTTCCTCGCGCATCACGAAATTGCACCTTCGCTCCATTTGTGCCACGCAAAAGAGCATCATATTGAATTTCTAACCCCATTTTTCCTATTTCATCATTAAGACGAAGTGAACTATCACGAGCCATATCTTCTTCGCTCACTAAACCCGTAAAACCAATGACGTGGGAAAACGCCGGACCATTCATGTATTCTCGAGAAAATCCATCTTCTATGGTTAAAGCTTTACTTTGTAATTTTTTAAGTTCAATAACTGCTTCAAGTGATATATTTCTTGATAATGGATAATATGCTTGACGCTCTAAATCGGCTTCAATAATTTTTTGTTTTATCTCAGACACATTGATAGGAATAACCCCATTCACTTGATCCAGTGTGTTTTGAATTGCCTCTGGGGTTTTTAATATTTCTGACAAGTTGATAGATACCGAAAAGCTTGGTTTATTAGTTACGAGTGGAACGCCATACCGATCATAAATAATACCCCGAGGAGCATTGAGGATGGTTGCTTGCCCCGCATTTGCAAGAGATCTATTTTTATACTCTTGACCACGAATGCCTCCAAAATAGAGAATCCGAGCTCCTGCCACGCACACCACGGCAATGATAACAATCATAAAAATGCGAAACAGGCGTTCGGGAAGAGGGCGTTCTACAACGCCCAATTCATCAGAAAAATCATCCAATGCAATATCTTCTAAGAAAAAATCCTTTTTGCCCATACCCACACACTATACATCACCAATAAAATAAGTACATTATAGAAAAATTCCATAAAAAATGGGACCACAAATATTTGCCGTCCAAAAAAGAGCGCCCAAAAAATAACTTGAAACACAAAGAGCGTCCCCACCATAAGCAAAACGTGCGGTTCACGAATCAACATCTTACGCAGGGTATATATACCCATACCCATCCCTCCTAATGCGACCAATTCCATGGTCACAAATGGCGTATATTTTAACCACGCAAGAACTCCCAATAAGAACAAAAGAAACACAAGGAGATCATCTATCACAAACGCAAGAACAACGAGGGCTACTAAATAGACATTTGGTTTTATAGGAAAAGGAACAATGGCGGTAAGAGAAAGGATTGCCATCATCGCCACAACAACACAACCACGCAATAATTCATTTCGTAACGTAGGGGTCATAATAAAAAATGTTCCGCATTAGCGTGCTAAAAATACAGTACGTAAATCGTTGATACTATACGGAAGTTCAATGGTCGCCTCCAAAAATGCACCCAAGGTATCTTCATGCACTTCACGCACCGCACCAACCGTCAATCCGTAGGGCATATCTTTCGTTGCCGTTACAATAAGGTCACCCACATGCACTTTCTTTGCTTTATCAATAAGAGTAATACGAGGAGTAACACCACCCTGTAACAAACCATTCACTTCTTCGCTCCCCATGCGCACAGGAACATTAAGACCTCCATCAAAAACAGTGCTTACTTCGCTCGCTGCTTTTGTCACGTTCTGTATCTGCCCCACAAACACACGCGGAGAAAGAAGAACAACGTCTCCCACCCGTATATTGTTTTGATCTCCCTTATCAATAAATAAACGGTTCTTTGTATTAAAGGGATACAGAGAAAATACTTTTGCCTGTATAGTTTCCTGTGGTGAAATCACAATGGTGTGTTGTCCCGCGTAGAGTTGATTTTTTAAATCTTCATTTTCTTGTATGAGTTTTCTTTGGTCATCTAATGAAACAGGAGAAAAAACTTCCTGAATAGATCCCAGAAGGAAGTTTGGTTTTTTAATAAATACTGATGTGGCAAATACGCTCGTGCCCACCAATAAACAAATAAGAATGAGAATAAATTGAATATATTTCATAAATTCATACCTATCTAAGCCGGCTCAGCATAACAACAATAATCACCTCTCTGTATACATACTATCATAAGAACTAATCTAATACGATTGGTTTTATAAGAAGTGAAAATACATTCTTGTGGGCATCAATATTTTCTGCCGCAATCCCCGCTCCTCGCACCACACACGTCAGTGGATCATCTACTAAAATTGTTTTTACCGCTAATTCTTTCTCTACCAACTCAATCAATCCGCGCAATAAACTTCCCCCTCCTGAAAAATAAATACCGTGGCGAAGAATATCACCTGAGAGCTCTGGGGGCGTTTTTTCAATAATATCACGAATGGCCTCAATCATTTGTTTCAAAAGAGGTAGAAGTACGGAACGAACCTGAATATCACGAATGGTCACTTCCCGAGGAAGACCAGAAGATAAATCACGTCCCGAGATCAGTGTCTCTAATTTCTCCGTACTCGGAAGCGCAGATCCAATCTCAATTTTTATCCGCTCCGCGGTTGGCTCTCCAATTAACATTTTAAATTCATCACGCACAAATCTGATAATTTCATCATTAAATCGATCTCCTGCAATTTTCAAACTCTTAGAAACAACAACCCCTCCCATAGAAATAATCGCGATTTCGGTCGTACCTCCTCCAATATCAACAATCATACTTGCGGTTGGCTCATGAATAGGAAGCCGGGCGCCTAACACTGCCGCAATAGGTTCCTCCAAAAGATACACACTGGATGCTCCTGCCGAGATAACTGCGTCCTCAACTGATTTGCGCTCCACTTCAGTGAGATTGGTGGGGATAGCTACCACCGCGCGAATATATTTAAAAAGAGAATCATTCTTCACTCGCTTCATGTACTGCTTCAAAATTTCCTGAGTCATCACAAAATCAGAAATAACCCCATTTACCAATGGTCGTACCACACTAATGTGAGTCGGTGTGCGACCCATCATGCGTTTTGCCTCTTCTCCCACCGCGAGCGTTTGCCCTGTCTTTTCGTTCACAGACGCAATCGTGGGCTCATTAATAACAATCCCCTCTCCCTTGATATATACGAGGGTATTTGCGGTTCCTAAATCAATACCGATATCTGTCTTGAATTTATCAAATAATTTCATCCCAGTATATCAACAACGGCTTGTATAACCGATGTTATAGTAGATTAATAATAAAATATATGATTCAGACTCAATACATACCACGCACAGAGGTGGCTAAAAGCCACTGCCGTTGTTGTATTACTGGGTCATATCTATTTCTTGTTTAATTGAAACATACTGAATTACATCAGAAAAATCAACCATGTTCATTTCTTGCTCGTTGCGCTTCTTGACCTCAACTTTTTCTCCTGTTTTTTGACTTATCACGAGCCGATATGGAATTCCCATTAAATCACTCTCTGCAAATTTTTGTCCCGCGGAAATATTCATCCGGTCATCAAAAAGGGTTTCAAGAGCGTGTGATTGTAATGAAGCATACAGTGCTGAGGCCTTCTCTTGTAAGAGTTTATTTTGAGCTTCGTCTTGTCCATATAACACAACCAAGTGCACCCGAAACGGCGCAGTTGATTCTGGCCAGAGAAGTCCTTTGTCGTCGTGATATATCTCCGCCAATATACCCATAAGTCTTGAAATACCGATTCCATAACATCCCATCTGTACTTCATGTGTAGCGCCTTGAGCATCTGTGTAGGTTAGGCCAAACGGAGTGGCGTATTTTGTTTTTAATTGAAAAATATTTCCCACCTCGCTCCCCGCAGAAACATGCACTGGTTTTCCGCAGTGAGGACAGGCATCTCCTTCTTGTTGTGTATTTATCTCTCTATTTTGAGCAAACCCACACGCGGGACAATGAATAATAGTATCTTCTCCGTTCTCTGTGAGTACTTGAAATTCATGCGAGTATTGAGAGAATGTTCCTCCCGACGCCTCAACTTGCAACGCCGTAAGTCCGAGTCTAGAAAATATTTTTTTGTATACCACAAGAGCCTGCGCATAATAACTCTCTAAATCCTCCACAGTTGCATGAAACGAATACAAATCTTTCATGAGAAACTCTCGGCCACGCAATAGTCCAGACTTCGCGCGTGGTTCATCTCTAAACTTTGTTTGAATTTGATACAACCCCAAAGGTAAATCACGATATGACAGAATGGCTTTTTGCCCTACAGGAACCACAATCTCTTCATGGGTTGGTCCGAGTGCGTATTCTTTTTTATCCCGCGCATTTAATTTAAACAACACATCAAGAGAATCCCATCGTCCTGTTTTCTGCCAATTTTCTTTTGGACTTAACACGGGGAGGAGGAGCTCATGGGCGCCCATAGTATCCATCTCTTCGCGGACAATGCGTTCAATATTGCGCAGTACCCGAAGCCCAAGAGGGAGAAACGCATACACCCCTGCCATAATTTTTTCAATAAAACCTGCCCGAATAAGAATTTGAGCATTATAAGATTCTTCGTCTTTAGGAGCCTCCTTGCGGGCAAAATAAGGATAGTGAGATTGGAGCATAAATAAGTATAAAGTATTAAGTATTATGGAAATAAGGGGTGAAAAATAATAAGAAGCGATTTGTATTTTATTATAGGGAGTTTAAATCTATACATACTACATATCCCTTAATACTTCCGCTTACCATATCCGTATCACATCTCGTACACTAATAAATAATAATAGACACACTAATAATAAAAAGCCAACACCGTTGATAATGGATTGTGTTTTTGTTGAAACCGGTGATCGTTTTATTTTTTCAATAATAACCATAAGCACTCGCCCCCCATCTAGCGCAGGAAACGGAAAAATATTGACTGCCGCTAAGTTTAAAGAAATCATTGCGGCAAGATATAACACATGAGCCCATCCCATAGCTGATGCTTGCGCGGTTGCCTGAAAAACACCCACGGGTCCCGTGAGAGAATGTAGTAAGTCCCCCGGAGCAAGACCAACCAGCGCCCCAATAAGTTTAAAGAGTAAAACAAAGATAGCGCTAAATATCTGCAACGCGAATGAAGCTGATGCGCCAAGTGCTTGCCAAAACGGCATCGCGGAAATACCCGCCTCAGAAAGCGCAACACCTAATGCCCCCTCGCCCGCTGGTGGATTGCTTCGGGGAACAACAGAAATGTTTTTTTCTGATCCATTTCTGCTAATACGAATATTCATATCTTGCCCCGCGTGTTCTTGGGTCGCGCGCACAAAAGCATCCACGGTAGAAAATTCCTTCAATACATCCCCCGCTTGCAGGCCCGCACTCGCCGCGGGAGAATTTGTTGAAACAGAAATAATCACCACCTCTGGATTGATTCCTTGCATGAACACAGGAACGAGAAGCAACCATCCCACAATAATATTCATACTGACCCCCGCGCATAAAACTATAATTCGTTTCCATGGTTTTTTGCGAGAAAACAGTTGCTCAGGCTGGATAATTTTTCTTTCCTCCTCAGTCAATTCCTCTTCTCCATTTTCTCCGGGAATCTTCACATATCCCCCCAAAGGAATCGCATTTATACTCACGCGCGTTCCCTTTTTCATCCACGAAAAAATTCGCGGAGGGAACCCTATCGCAAATTCTTCTACATACATACCAAACTTTTTTGCAGTAAAAAAATGTCCAAACTCGTGAGCAACAACTAATACAGCTAATATGAGGACAAAAACAATAACCGTGAGCAACATGCGTTGATAAAATTATTAATTTATAATTTTGACTTTCTTTTATTCGTTAATTTCTGCTATTTTTTTCTCAACTAATTCCTCTACCTCTTTGTTAAATGCATCTAACGCTTTTTGAATATCTTCCTGAATACCAAACCGATCATCTTCAGTAATCGTTCCAGCTTTTTCTTGCGCAGTAATATCTTTCTTTGCATCATCGCGCGCCGCGCGCGATTTAATACGCGCCTCTTCCGCTTTTGTCTTAATAATTTTCATGAGGTCATTGCGGCGTTCATCAGTGAGTGAGGGCAAATTAATATGTATCGTGGTGCCGTCTTGTGCCGGGTTCACGCTCAACTTTTCGGCAACCGTTTTTACCAGCGCCGCCGCCACAGAAATATCCCATACCATAACTTGAATTTCCCGAGGGGGTACAATAGAAATAGATCCTAGTTGTTTTATGGGCACTGGTTGTCCATAATACTCCACCGGTATATCTTCCACGAGCGCAGGGGTGGGTCGTGAACCACGAATTGCCGACGCCTCATCTTTAAAAAACTTAAGTATATCAGTTAATTTTTGAGTAAATTCTGTATGTGTATCCATGCCACAAGTGTAGCAAAAAAACTTCCGGTTTCCAACTAAAAATCCGCCCCAGTGGAGCGGATTTTTAGATATTTATTTTATAATGAATAGTAGATTTTATTCGCTTAAAATCACTCGTCCTTCTCCTAAGAAATAGAATTGATTCACACTGAAATCAAGCGGAATATTATCTTGTAATTTCCAACTGCCCCCCACATCTGTACTTACATATAAACGTCCATCAGAAATAATATACACAGTGTTTCCTGAAACTGCGAGTGCGTCAATTTGTTTTTTAAGCAAAGGAATATTATCTATCAATGTAAACGTCACTCCATAATTTTCACTCTTATACACCCCATTCTTTCCGAGCGCGTATATGTCTCCCGATGTTGCAAACGCTACACTCTTCATAGACCCCGAAGAGAACCATGTTCCTCCAACCGTTATTTTACTAAATTCTCCCAAAGGACCCGCGGCCTGCATAAGCGCCCCCGATTTCAAAAAGGCATAGAAGAATCCATCTCCATTATCATATAATCGCACCACGGGAGAAGGAAACGTATGAATAACTTTAAACGTTTCTTTTGTTCTATCATATTGGATCAATTGTCCATTAGACATACCCAAATACAGAGTGTTCCCATAAACTGCCATGTCATAGATTCCTTCATCGGTAAAATATACAAGCCGCTTCATGGTCGCAAACATATCTGAGGTGTAATAGACGGACCCCACTCCATTTTGAAAAACTGAAACGAGGTATGCATGCGCATCCACAGGGATCACGCGCAACACCACACTGTCTGCAGTCAATTCTCCCTGAGAGGTATTTACCACATGCCAGGTAAGTCCTGTGTTATCACTGTAATACAATCCTCTATTCGTAGACACCATAAGAATTTCAGGTGAAGCGTGCGTATATATATCCACATCATAAACACGAACCCCTCCCTGATTTTGTAATAGTGCAGGATGAATATTTTTTAATGCATCAAATGAGATCAAAAAGCGACTTGCTTCATGAGATGATGCCCCTCCGATCACTGAAGCGGCAGATGCTAAAAATCCCCCACTTCCCCCTGTAGAACCAGACGTAAGAGACGGCGCAAGATCACCCATATCAAAAGAGGCTCCTAATACATTTGAAACGCCAACAATACCGAGGTAGGCACCCACCACGGCAATAGCCAACATACACGTAAAAATTAATTTATCAGACATAGTAGTTTTTTTAGATGAATTCGTTTGCTTAGTGTCAGGGTCTGTAGGTGAGTCATTAATGGTATCAGCTCCTTGAGAGCGTGCTGATGCTTTTTATGCGCATAGAGCTCTATCATGAGCGCCTCGCAAAGTGCGGAAAGATTGGTTGGATTTTTCTGATCAAATGCAATAATTGCATCCACTATCTTTTCAGACGTACTTTCCGATTTTTTTGGCGCACATATATCAGAGACCAACTGCTCAATCGCATGAGCTTGTTTTGTTGGCTCTACAAGTGACTTTAAACGACCAATTCTCCCAAAAGACTTCTGTACTAAGTTTGTGTCTTTTATTATACCACTACTATTGCAAAAGTCAAGTACCTGCTGGTCCGACAATGTTTTAAAGTAGATTTTTTGAGCCCGAGAAGAAACTGCCGGCAAAAAGACACTCGCATCAGCCGCAATAAGAATCACCACACTATGTTCGGGTGGTTCTTCAAGCGTCTTTAAAAGCGCATTCTGTGCTTGATCGGTCAACCACTCTCCATCACGAATAATCACTACACGATACGGAGAAAGGGCGGGCTGTTGATGTAAAAAATAAGTAACTCGTCGTACCGCCTCTATACCAATACTCTCAGAATCTTCTTCATCTCCTCGGTGTGCCATATCAACAATAAGTGTTTCCTGAAGAGGATGCTTTGGCTCCTCTAACTCTCCCCGCTCAAGATAATTTGCCAATATCGTTGCACATAAAAATTTGCCCACCTGAGATTCTCCAAAAAATATATAGGCGTGAGATAACGCTCTTTGATCGGCAAGTCGTTTGAGGGATTCCACTATATAATCATAGCCATATAACATGTTATGAGTATAAATCCCAAATCATAAATAGCAAATAAAAAACCGCGTTCTCATCCTGTATATACTACACAGAGAAAACGCGGAATATAATGAAAACCTCTATAATCTACCTAAAAATCCGATCGCTGCATATACCAAAAAAGGAACTACAACGACAAAAACAAGTAACAATAGAGGGTATTTTCTTAATAAAAGAACTGTTCTTGGTTCTTCTTTTGTTGCGATCATGATGACCTCCAAAAGTTTCTATATTTTTTATAACAGAAAAATAAACTTTATTCAAGCGCCTGACCTGAATAAAAAACTCCGCCACCCATTGCTGGGTGGCGGAGAAAAAGAGGTAATTTTGTCCCCTATAATAATATGGGCAAAAATCATCTCACTCAATATAGGCATTATACTCCTCTTTTCTAAAAAGTCAAGTACATATGCTTTTCAGCATATGTACTTGAACCCCGTAGTGAAGCGAGCTTGCCGCGAAGCGGTTATACATGAAATGCGCTCGCTTCTACTATCGGGGTCATCCCCTGTACCATAATGACATCTATTCTTGCTAGCTGGGCAAGAGATTCTTCTTAATCCATCCTATAACTTAAACTCATTCGGATTTTGTGGAGTTGTCGTCGGCGTACTGGTGGGTAGTGTTATGGGAACCGTTATCTCACCCGATGTCGCCGAAGGAGCTGGTGGCAGAGACGTGTCTTGGGTTTCTTGTGTAGAAATTCCGCGATCTTGAGGAATTAAAAACAATAAATCAGACAGTCCCACAATAGTCACTAGTCCCACAACCCCAACTCCCAATGAAACCCACCGTCTTTTCTTTCGTGATAGATTCATCCCAGTATATCAACAACGGCTTTTATAACCGATGTTGTAGTAAATTAATAATAAAATTTATAATTCAGATCCAGAATACAGTATATATGGATTTGGCTAAAAGCCAATGCCGTTGTTGTATTACTGGGTCATATCCGCCTTATTTAATCTCGTATGTCAGATTTGCGTTCACCACAATATCTTGACTCCCCGCTTCAATAGAAGGAGCAGGGGCTACCGCTGCCGCAAATCCACCCATTCCTTTTGCAGAAGACATCATGGGCTGATATCCATTATCTTGCGCATACTCAGAAATACCCACCAAATCACCCAATGAAACTCCTAGCTGTTGCGCCATCACCTGAGCTTTTGCTTTTGCCTTTTCTATTGCTTCAGCACGCGCTTGTGCACGATATACCTCTGGATCATCAACGCCAAATGAAATTTGGCTCACGGTATTAACCCCCATAGGAGCTAATGCGCCAACTATCTCTGAGGTCTTCATAAAATCACGAATCTTCACTCGCACCGTTTGCGTTAAAGAATAACTCGCAATAGAC
>JAKAIF010000011.1 GCA_021814445.1 bacterium | reverse complement strand
ACGCCGTGCTTATTCTTGCCACCACCGAGTACGAAAAAGTTCCCGCGACCATCGTTTCTCGCACACAACGATTTCATTTTAGAAAACTTACCTTAACTGAGATTGTTTCCATGCTCACCACGATTATTACAAAAGAAAATATTACCTGTGAGCCTTCGGCGCTGGAGATGATTGCATATCTTGCAGAAGGAAGCATGCGCGATGCGCAATCGCTTCTTGATCAGGTCATCGCTCTACAAGGAACTCATATTACCACCGCCGATATTGAATTATTATTGGGAAAAACAGATATTCTTAAAATTATAAACCTGTCGGACTCCCTTATTACCAAAGATGGAAAAAAGGCACTCCAATTACTCCACGAAATTCATAACGACGGACACAATCTCCCCCAATTAAATAGAGACGTAACCGAATACATTCGTCGCGCCCTTGCACTTCACCTCAATCCAGATTTAGAAAAACTCTTCACGCGCGAATTGGCGCAAACCGAGCTTACTTCATTACACAAGCATGCAGATCTCGTTGACACAGAATATGTGGTGAAGTTATTAAAACTTCTCATAGAAGCGCAAACAAATATGCGGTACAATTCCCTCCCCATCATTCCATTTGAAATCGCGCTGATTGAAGCAACACAAGAAAAATAAGGATAACAAAAAGAATTAACATCTGAACAACGATCTGGTATAATAGAACCAACAATCGTTGTTTTTATGATTTCAAAAACACAAGAAAAAGAATTAGCCATACAACTACGCAAGCAAGGAAAATCCTATTCGGAAATACGGAGAAGTATTCCTGTCGCAAAATCAACTCTTTCTATTTGGTTTAGAGAAGTACATTTATCAAAAAGACAAGAACAAAAAATAACCACAAAAAGAATAGAAGCTCAAAAACGAGGAGCGGAGGCAAGAAGAACCCAAAGAATTAGACACTCATTAGAGATAAAAAAATCTGCAACACAAGATATAAAAAATATATCAGAGAGAGAACTATTTCTTATTGGAGTCACATTATATTGGGCAGAGGGAGCAAAAGAGAAAGAATACAGACCGAGCGCAATAACCGCATTTTCAAATTCAGACCCAAATATGATCGCGCTTTTTAGAAAATGGCTTATAAAATCTTTAAAGATTGATGAAAAGAATCTTATATATGAATTATATATACACAAAACCGCAGATAGAAAAACAATCGCAGAATTTTGGAAAAATGCTCTAGATATTGAAATTAAAGAAATTAGAGTGTATTTTAAGAAAGCAATAAATAATAGCACAAACAGACATAATAAGGGGGAGAAATATTTTGGAACACTTCGCATAAAAGTGAAGAGAAGCATAGATCTCACCCGAAAGATAGATGGATGGATAGAGGCTATAGTATTGAAAGAAAATTGCCAGATCGTCTAATGGTAGGACACCTCCCTTTGAAGGAGGATATCTTGGTTCGAACCCAGGTCTGGCAGCACTTCGACGGGCTCACTGCGAGCATGAGCGAAAATGGATTCGAACATGGAAGGGGGTCATAAAGCAAATGGTTTTGCTTTATGACGAGCATTGCGTTATTGCAAAGCAATAGTATTATGCTCAGGAACGGGAAACGATAGTTTCCCGTATAGGAAAACAGTTCGAAGAACGCTAGAAACCGAGGGTTTCTAGGGAGCGAATGTAATGAGCGACGTGAGATCCCAGGTCTGGCAGCAAATATAAATACCTCATTGTTTTAAAGACTCTCTTTGAGCACATATGAAAAATCTCACAGACTTAAAAAATGCGCGCTGGTACACGTGGCTTAAGATTTTATATATAGCTTCATACAGCATAACAATTTTTATTATCCTTATGCCTCTTCTTTTTGCATACATGGACCCGTCACCAAATGAAGTAAAAGAATTGAAAACAATTTTACTTTTCTTTCTGCCATCTATACTCATTGCCATAGCAGTCTTTGAAATAATACGAAGGGCTTTTTTCTCCAAACTTACAAAAGTACTTTCTCAAAAAAACGAGGAGGCGGATAAGAAATAGAAGATGTAATCCAATAGATAATAAAACAATAAACTCAGCAGACAGCATTAGTATCAGGAGGAATAGATACTTCCATTATAAAACGGTAGTGACAAAATATAAAAAAGACCCGCGTTAACAGGTCTTTTCTAGAGACGTTCTAATAATGCATTCTCTAGATATGCTCTAAATTTATCTGAGTCCATCTCGCTTTTTGCTAAGGCCAATTCTATAGCTAAAGCTATGCAATGACAGGACTGTTGTGTCTTATCTTCTTTCTTTTCTACGGATTTCATAAATTGCCCGCCAATGTTCGAGTCATATTCCTTTAGAGATTCCATAGCTTGAAGAAATAAAGATGATACTTCCACCTCCCTTTGTTTTAAAGAACAAAGCCCTTCAATATACTCATGATAGATTGTATATGAAATGGTTGAGGGATTTTCCTTAGAAGATATAAAAATCATTATTGTTTGATCAGGAATGTAAGTAATGCACATTCCATTCTGAAACCAACTTTTAGAACCCTTAGATCCAATAAGAAGCATCCATGGAAGCTCACAATAAGAAATACAATAGCCATTAACCACTAAGCTTTTCTTCTTCCAGATACTCCATATAAAATGATAGATTTTTTTGTGTAATTGAAATCTCATTTTTCACTACCTCCTTTGACTTTGCTCATTGCTAATCAATTTCCGAATTTTTTTATCCCTAATTTTGGGAGACCAAATTAGAAAATATAATTCAGCATCAGTAAATGTTTTAATTTTTTTTCTAATAATATTCCAATATTCTTCTTGATCTGGGTTGTATTGAATCCCCGCGACATTTTTAGAATCTTCTAAAGAATTCAATAAAATGTTTCCTAGATCTTGAACCCCCTCCATCCCCGCGAGGAACCTTGCACTACCACTAAAACCACTGAATATAGGTTTCTCAAAAGAAAAACTAAATAACTTTGTATTCATCTTATTATTCTCCTTCTTTTGTTTTATTTATTATGTTAAGGTTATCTAAAATCATAATAACATATATTACACGATTTGTAAAGCATGAACCGGAAAACAATGAAAAATCACACATGAAACAAATCTTGACGTGATTCGTTGTAATATATATAAGAAAATTATGGAAAAACGCTATCACCGAGTAAATATGAGCACTATGCAAAACCCAAACGTATGCGGTCTTTTCGCCGTTACTACTTATGGGAAAAAAGCGCTTATATTTAGTCGTGATACTTATAATTTTTAGAATCTATTAATTTTTCAAATTAAGAAATCTCGACTGAATAAAAGTCGAGATTTTTTTATTCAGCACACGTTCTTTTACAACTTTATAATATAAGGAGAAATAAAATGGATCAGAAAGATGTACACCGTAATGTGTCTCTCTATAAGTTGTTTGTTCTCTGTAACGAACCACTTTTCTGGGGACCAGTTCTTATTATCTCAATACAACAACTCGGACATATGGCACTCCCCGACATTTATTTTATGGAGTCAGCAGTCGTCGTTCTTTGTGTATTATTAGATATTCCCGCAGGATCGCTTGCAGATTTAATTGGAAAAAGAACCATGCTTATTTTGGGACGCATATTACTCCTCGCAAGTTGCTGCGGATTTGCCTGTATGTCTTCTCCACTCACCGCATGGATTGCAAACATATTGTGGGCCATTGGATATTCATTTCAATCAGGCGCAGATGTTTCGCTCCTATATGGCAGCCTAAAGACGAATGGGACTCAGGCATTGTTCAAAAAAGTAGAGGGGCGCGCCACGGGATCACGATTTATTCTCATGGCATTCTGCGCACTCGCCGTAAGCGCACTCGTAATGATACACCCACGCCTTCCCCTGCTCTGTTCAATTATACCCATGGCAATACCACTCGTGGTTGCATTCAAATTCAAAGAACCTGCGCAAACAAAAAAGTATAACACCACAGAGCAAGTACATATTCTCAAAACAGGGGTATTATTCGCACTCAAAAATATCCACATCAGATGGATTATTGGATATTGCGCATTTATCGCAGGAACATCAAAAATATGGTTCTTTACCTATAACCCCTATTTTGAAAGAGTGGGAATTAATATCGCCTATTATGGATTTATATTTTTTCTTCTCAATATAGTCGCGTGGTTCTCCAGCCATTACGCCCACGCCATTACCCAAAAGATGAGTGAACGAGCATGTATTATATGGATGAGCGCGCTTATTGCGATACCCATTTTACTCATGGGGCTTCTCCCCTTTTGGCCCCTCGCATATCTCGTGCTTCTACAAAATATCGTGCGAGGATTTATGAAACCATTCTTAGGAGATTTCATAAATAAACACATTGACTCAGAAGAGATACGAGCGACCGTACTCTCAGTTCAGTCATCCACCACAAACGCAATTTCTATTTTTGCGCTTGCATGGTTTGGTTTTATGACGAGTCACTTTGATTTATTGTCCTCACTGAGCATACTCGGCATACTCGCATTGAGTATAGGAGCGCTCAGCATGCGAAGGTACCAAAAATTATTTCTATCTTCATAGGAATAATAAAAAACTCACCCCGATATAAGTCGGGGTGGTTTTAAATCATTGACTGACGTATAACCTCAAGCGCCACATCTTTATTTTCAATACTGAGTATTTTTGATTTATATCCAAAAAAGGAAGTAATTAGATCACGCTCTACCTGAGGAATATCTTCCCACGTGTGTGGTTCTGTTTCGCCCGCCACGCGCGCAATAATTTTGTCATCTTTATCCTCTCGCCTCATAAGTCCCATCACTTCAATGGGAACCACATCTCCTTGTTTGAATAGTTGAGAAGTATATATTAATACATCTAATTCTTCTGGATGCTCTCCTTTTTCTTCGTGATTAATTGTGCCAACAATAAACCCATAGAGTATTGGCATAACACCGTCATTCACTGGAATTACACTCCGAATAAGACCGAGATCAACATATCCTGTCTTATCATAAGAAAGATATGTTCTTCGTTCTCCCCCTTTTGGAATTTCAATATGTGCCGTAAGCATATGTTATATATATCAATATAGAACGACTCAGGGAGAAATAAAAGCAACGCGTAATAATAAAACTGCGCGCCCCCTAAGGGAGGCACGCAGTTTATATATATAAAAAACATTAGCGAGCTGGTGTGGTGGTAGTATTTGAACCAGATCCCTGTGCGGGAGCAGGAGCAACAGTAGAATCAAGACGATCCGCCCCGGCGCAACGCCCTTCATCAAAACCAATACCAGAACGATTCTGCATCATGCGTCCATATCCATAGGTATCACCATATCCTCCATGTCTAAAGATTGATGCCATATTACCAAACCAAAAACCCGCAAAGAAAACAAACGCGAGAATAAGTAAACCCAATATAATACGCACAATCATATGGTTGCCACAATGCCCGCCCTTACACATATGTCCCCGTTGACACATAAAACACTTACATCCTTCAGGATGACCTTCTTTTTTTATTTCTTCCATAAAATAAACAATTACTTATTTTTCCGCAGAACGACGGTTCCACATATTATAGTATACGACAGATATACTCTTTTTGGTACATCCTCCCTACCCCACTAAACCCTAACCCCTATACACTACATACTAATCTTGAGCCCTTGCGAAATTGCAAAATATGAGGCAGTATAAGGCGTTATGGCACAAGACGAAACTATTCTTAGATTTAACGAAGTCACCTTTGAATTCGGACACAAAAAGCCCATTTTAAAAGAGGCGAGTTTTTCTATACGCCGAGGAAGTAAAATGACACTCATGGGGCAAAATGGCGCGGGAAAAAGCACTATATTTAAACTCATCACGGGAGCATTAAAACCAGAATCAGGAAGTATTACCACCATTCCCGGAATTTCCATAGCAACCTCTCGGCAGGTCATTCCCCGCGAACAAATGGACTGGACCGTAAAAGAATTTTTTGAACATGCATTCGCAAAAAAAGTATATGATATAGATCCACAGATAGATGCAGTATTAGAAGTAGTACATCTCGCCACATCGCACGACAAAGTACTTAATACCTTTTCAGGAGGACAACAAGCCCGCCTCTTACTTGCACAAGCGCTCATTCAAAACCCAGACATTTTATTATTAGACGAGCCCACAAATAACCTAGACAAAGCAGGAATCTCTCACTTAAAAAAGTTTCTTGTGGAATATCCAAAAACCTGTATTGTTATTTCTCACGATGCGGACTTTTTAAATGCATTCACGCATGGCGTATTTTATTTAGAATCATTCTCGCATATCGTAGAGCAATACAACGGAAATTATTTTAAAGTAGTAGCAGAGATTCAAGCGCGCCGAGAACGCGAGCGTATGAAAAACGCGCGATTAGAAAAAGATATAGAACACAGAAAAGAAAAGGCAAACTTCTTTGGACAAAAAGGAGGACACTTGCGTGACGTGGCGCGTAAAATGAGAGAAAAAATTGAAGAATTAGAAGAAGACACAGTAGAGGTGCGCCGAGAAGATAAAACAATTAGAAAATTTTCTATCCCCTGCCAGGAACATATTGGAGGAGTTATTCTCTCTCTTACTTCAGTGTCCATTATGCATCCCTACGAACAAGTCCCTGTCACCAAAAAAGTACATGTGGAATTACGCAAAAAAGAACGCCTCTTGCTCACCGGACCCAATGGTATTGGAAAAACAACACTTCTCCAAAAACTCGCCACTGGGCATGCAAAAGGAGAGGCAGTTGCAAAAGATGTTCATATTGGATACTACCGCCAAGATTTCTCAGCGCTTGATTTTGAAGAAACAACCTATGAAGCATTAAAGAAAGCTATGAAGCAAGGAGGCGAAGAAGAGCTTCGCTCGTATGCCGCTGGGTTCTTGTTGGATAGTGAAATATTAAAAACAAAAATCGGCGCTTTATCTGAGGGACAAAAAGGACTTGTGGCATTCGCAAAAATAGCATTAGAACATCCTGGACTATTAATATTAGATGAGCCCACCAATCATATAAACTTCCGTCATCTCCCTATTATTGCAGAGGCTTTAAACGCCTACGAAGGAGCTATGATTCTTGTGAGCCACTTTCCTGAGTTTGTAAAAGAAATCAAAATAACCCAAGAGTTAAACTTGGGAGAATTAGTAGAGAAAGATTAAATAATTTCGTCTATTTTTTGAGCCAGCGTTCTATCTTTGTCCGTTACCATTCCCGCATCATGTGTGGTAAGAGTAATGCGGACTTTATTATAATTATACAACAACATATCGGGATGATGTTGCACCTCTTCCGCAAGATCCCCCACCTTGTTTACGAAATGAAGCGCATCACGAAACGAGGGAAAGATAAATTCCTTATACAAAGTAGAACCCTCTTCTTGCCACATAAAAAGTTATATATTTAAAAACCCAAGCGCGTGATATATCAATATCGCGGGCCACACAATAGCCTTTAAAATACCTAAGACTCCCGTCCAGAAAAATGTATCTGCTTGTTGGACGAAATAGATGGCGGCGCCAATAAACGCCATGCCATAAATGCACCCGGGGGCAGCACCGTTGCCTCCACAATGTTTTTTACCACAACACATGTTGTGTGATGTTGTTTGTTCTTCGTTATTCATATTAATACATATTACTTACAAATAAGTATATCTAAAATAACAAGAAATCACCACAGGCGAATTTTATTTCAAATGTGTATGAAGTTGTTTCAATGAAGTAACCCGCACTACTTTATCAGCATACGGTTTTAATATTTCTCGCAAAGATGGAAGATGAGCCCCATATCCCTTCTTATATCTTTTATACGTAATATGTTTCAGAAGTGCCCATAGATCAGAAAAACGCTCAAACTTTCTCGTAAAGAACCGTTTTATAAGAAAATAATATTGGGGAATAATATGAGTAAATTCTAAAAAATAAATAATATGAGCTTTTTCAAGACCGCCAATGATTAAATGTCGCGTTGACCCATCAACAATCCATTCATCCTGTTCATATATCTTCTGAATATCTGTAATACTCGTTTGTTTATTGTTTGGTTCAGTAAATTTCGTCTTCCAATAAAAATCATCTGTTGAATATGAAGGGATTCCCGTTTTTTCAGAAAGCTTTTTGGCAAAAGTGCTTTTACCTCGCCCCGCGTCTCCCACAATAAGAATTCTCTTATACATATAACAAAGTTATCACTATACTACGATGCATTTTTTGTTTTCTCAATTTTTTTACTAAATGATCCAATAATCATACGAAATGAAGGACGTTTTTCTTTTTCATACAAAAAAGGAATCCCAATGACTTGTTTGCAATTTGCGCATGTCAAAACAGGTATTTTTTCAAGAGACACATCCTTTAGTTGCACCAGTATTTCGGGGGAAGATATTCTGTCAAGATACATCCGTTTTAATGATCCGATGCCATCTTTTTGATACAAGGCTATAAAGGCCCCACATTGTGAACACGATATATTGAGAAATTTTGAAGATCCTCCCCGAACCCTTCTATAATTGTCTTTTTTGATTTTTGGCTGCATAATCTTTCCTTGTAAAAACTTTCTGTAATATAAGTAACGACACCAATGCAACGGGTAACACAATGGCGGTATTTTGTGGATTGAGAGCATCTCCCACAAATAAAACCACTACGCTTAACATCGCTATAACTAAACTCCAGAATACAGCTTTTTTATTGAGTTTCCAATAAAACGCTCCGACTATCACAGGAAATAGAGCTAAGCTCAAACTTCCCATTGATAATCCTAGGGCAATAATATTTTGATATACAATTCCAACCACCACCGCGATTGCCACAAATAAAACCATAAAGAACCGAGTTAATTTTTTCATTGATTCTTCACTAAATTTCGCAGAGTAGTTTTTTAGGTCACGTGTTAGTATAGTAGAAACCACAAACGTAATAGTATCCGAAGATGATAATGCTACCGCATAGAGCAATACCATCCCAAATTCTTTTAGTCCAAGCGGGAGTAATTGAGAAAACCCCGTTATAAGCGCGTTTTCGGGAAGAATATTGGGAAAGAATTGTTTTGTCGTAAGTCCCACGATACTAATAATAATTGCGAGAAGGGGTAAAATAATCGCAGAATATCCCAACCCCTTTTTTAAATTAGTTTCATCTTTTGTAGCAAAAATACGTTGCCATAAATCTGGCGCAACCATAATACCAATACTCCCGAGCAATAGAAACCCAACAATATTACCAAACCCAATACCGATAGGATTAAATTCAGAGGTGGGAATGGCTGTTTTTCCAAACAGAACAATCGCAACCGTTAAGCTCATAATAAACATAATTACAAGTTGAAAGAAGTCGGTTTTGATAACCGCTTTAAATCCTGCAAGTAAAAGATAGGTGAGAATAACCCCTCCCCCGATAACAACTGATATCCAGTATGGAATATCAAAGATAAGAGCCAAAACTTTTCCTGCAATAATAAAGTTTACGATAAGCAAAAGGAAAAACTGAAAAATCAGAATAAACGAAAACATCAATCCATTTCTTTTGCCAAATATTTTATAGAAATATTCAGACATCGTGTAGGACTGTGTTTCATCTGCTTTTTGTTTAATTATGGTTGCATATTTTTTGCGGAGCAAAATAAAACCAAGTGCTAGCCCCACAAAGAGCCACGCCGCCGATATTCCATATTGATAGATATAGGCTAAGTAAATTGAGAGGGTTGCTCCGTCAAAAAATCCCGCGCTCATGGTAGCGGCAACCTGCACGCCCGCAACTTTCCTATCAGCAATCATAAAATCATCCTCTGTTTCTTTATGAGAAGATACAATTCCAATAATCACTACAATTGCTATATATAATACAAAAAATAAAATAGTAAGCATTATAATATATAGAATATTATAGTAGTATTTTAGCACCGTTTTAAAGTACTCGCTAATGCACTCGAGTTGAAATTACTAAACTCTACTTTAGATGAAAGGTAATAATTACGGTTTATCCTGGTAAGCACTCTGAACCGCCTTAATCAAATCGGGGTAAAGAAATTTATTAGTTATGACAATACCACGATCTCCTGGTTTCCATTCTTCACCAAGAAAATTAGAAACCACACATCCAGCTTCTTTTGCTATAAGCATTGGCGCCGCAAAATCCCAACTATTCTTCCCCGCGCTCGTGTACCAGTCTCGTCTTCCGTCAGCCATCCAAACCGCAGTTACCGCAGGACTAGCTATGGCATTTACCCATGCCGTGTTATCTGACAATAAGAGAATAGATTCTTGAAGTCTTGTATTTTGCGATGTATATCTAACCTGTGCAATACCATACACACCCCTCCAATCTTGTTTTTTTGAACAAGAGATTTTTTTCTCTTCATTATTAGAAATTAATATTGTTCCTTTATTTTTCTCAGCAATAACAAGTTCCTTTGTAGCAGGAAGATAGACCGCCGAGAGAATTACTTCTTTATTCTGAGCTAAGGCAATATTAATACCAAATAAAGGAACTCAACTTTCAAAATTTTTCGTTCCATCTAGAGGATCAATATACCAAATGAATTCTGCGTCTTCTTTATATTTTCCAGATTCTTCCGTTACAAAACCATGATCCGGGTAAGTCTTTCTGATTGCATCGGTTATTGTTTTATCAGAAGCAAGATCTGCTTCAGTCACAATTGCAACGGTATCATCATTTTTTGATTTCAAAACTTCAACCTTACCAAAATGTTCCATTAAAACGCCCCCTGCTTTCAATATGATTTCTTTAATAAATTTCTCCATATTTTTATATTATTTATATTAAGCACTCGGGTCATGCAACAAAAAATTCTTACTGCGGAGAGGGGGAGATTCTCCTTCGACTCTAGTATACGCCGTCGCGCATACTAGGTCTAGTCACCAACTCGCTGTGCTCACAGCTGTTCGCACATGCTCTGTTGTTCGAATCTCCACAAGAGCCAAGCAGTTGGCTCTTTCCCCCTCCACGCATAAAATAATCCCGCCTATGTAAGACGGGATATTTTATACGCGCGGAGAGGGGGAGATTCGAACTCCCGATACCTTTCGGTATATTCGCTTTCCAAGCGAACGCACTAGGCCACTATGCGACCCCTCCAAATCAAACTTAAAAATATTTTAGATGTATCGCACTAGGCCCCTGCCTGCGCAGGCAGGACTATGCGACCCCTCCAAAATATACATAAAATCTATCATTATTTTAAAGAAATACAATCCCCTTTCTTAATATTTGCAAAGTGATAAAATAGAGGTATATGAAAAATCTTATCAAAGCGGAGTTTATTCTTCTCTTGGTCGGTACGTTATTTGCATGGACTAATTTTGCCATTGAATTCATCAATTGGATCAACAAGCAAGCGTGCACCACTGGGTGCGCCGTAGGACTCGTAAACCCCTTTCTCACCCCCTGCTTCTATGGAGCGCTTATGTTTCTTGCTTCCTTTATCATCAGCGCACTCCTCTATATAAAAATAAATAAATAATATATGGAATACATACCCACTCTCACATTTTTTCTCGTCGGTATTTTATTTATACTTGTCTCCCTCCCCCTGCTCTACAGAAAGGTACCCATAAACATTTTCTATGGATTTCGTATATCAAAATATGTCTTTGTAGACAAAGATATTTGGTACCCCGTAAATGAATTGGGAGGAAAATATTTTGTGGGCACCGGCATTGTGTTGCTTGCGCTTTCATTTATCTCTATGTATGCAAGTCCTGAATTACTATATCGTTTTCTACTCCCCTTTGAGATTGCTTTTACCATCACCAGTATCTCATACACCTGGTACAAAGCGCTCAAGCTCACCTATATACTAGCGCGCAAAAAAGGACACAGAAAATAATCTAAAATCCCCATAAGGGGATTTTTATTATTTAATCTTTCGTACCTAACTACTGCCCACTCGCCCCTTATTTTCTATGCTCCGCTCCCACCGCCTCAGTAATGGAATGAAATCCATCTTTCTCTAACAACACAACCAATCCTTTATTGATACGCTTGATAAGCGCGGGTCCCTCAAAAATCATTCCCGTCATTAATTCAATTAACGATGCGCCCGCGTGTATCTTCTCATAGGCATCCTGCGCGCTAAAAACACCTCCCACACCAATAATAGGATACGTTCCTTGGGTGAGCCCATATACATCCCGTATCATCTCTGTGGAGAGCTTCTGCATTGGTTTTCCAGAAATCCCTCCTTTATAGTGTTGAATATCTGCGGGATTGGCATGAGAAAGCAGGTTTCTATTACGCGTAAGATTTGAAATAATAAATCCACTCACACAGGAGTGATCACGAACAAGTTTCACAATAGATTCCAATGTGTCGTGAGAAATATCGGGTTTTAGTTTTAGAAAAATAGGTTTATGTGGTTTTTCTGCTTGCAGGGCATCTAATAATTTTCTAAGAAGGTTCATGTCTTCGCACAACAACACGCCATCTCCTGTATTTGGGCAACTAATATTGATATTGATCATATCAGCGGTGTCCTGCAATATCCGAAATGAGGCGATATAATCAGCAACAGAATCATCTCCTTTTATGCGCGCATCATTTGTTTTTGCAATATTTACCACAAGAGGACACGTACGACTTTGCCGCTGAATACGAGGCGCTAAGATATCAGCCCCCTCATTCTTGAGTCCATAATTCACAATAAGTGATTGATCTTTTTTGAGACGCACACTCCAGGGTTGTGGGTTTCCTGTATAGGCATAACGCGTCACGGATCCCACCTCCATGAAACCAAATCCCACACACGGAATCGTTTGTATAAGTTGCGCATTTTTATCAAACCCTCCCGCAAGTCCTATGGGGTTTTTAAAAGACACGCCGCACACCTGAGTTTCTAATGCGGGATGCGCATACACAAAAAGAGTTTTTAGAATCCACCGTGAAATACGCCATCGCCCCAACCACGCCCCACATTGGACCGTCACCGCATGCACCCAATCAGGAGAAAACAAAAACAAGAGGGGCTTAATAATTCGTTTATAAAACATACACAACAGAAAAATACATTATTCTTTTCTCATCGGCGCATTCTTCACAATACGCAAGATTTCTTCTTCATCGTCAGTAATGGTGAATAAATCAACATCCTCTTTGTTTATTGTCTGATGAGTTTTATACATCAAATTTTCTAAAAAGTGTTTGAGGGGCAACCAAAAATCAGCTCCCACCAAAATCATAGGTACTTGAGGAATCTTATGCGTCTGCACTAACGTAAGAATCTCAAAAAATTCATCCATGGTTCCAAATCCTCCCGGGAAATAGATAAAAGCTTCAGCAGAAAATGTGAGCGCTACTTTACGCGTAAAGAAATATTGAAAATCCACATGATTTTGCACATAAGGGTTAATAACCTGCTCTTTGGGTAATACGATGTTAAATCCAATAGAGTTCCCCTCCACATCGGATGCACCCCTGTTTGCCGCCTCCATAATACCCGGTCCTCCACCGCTCACAATAGCAAACCCTCGTTGCGCTAATAAGGATGCGATACGTTGCGCCTTAATATAGTAGGGATTATCTTCCTTAAATCGCGCCGATCCAAAAAAAGTGACTGATTTAGGGTATGAAGCAATAAATTCCATCCCCTCAAGTAATTCCTTATCAATAATAGATACCTTTTTATGGACCACATCCACCATATCTTGATGAGACAGAGGGTCAATGTGAAGATGAACCGACGGGACGTTTATGCGTTTGCGATTAGTGTGTGGCATATACACAGAGTATATCATAAAGCGTATATGAGTAAAAACTTGCTTCCCCGTACTCAATGCGATACACTGGGTCGCATTACTAACCCATAGCATATATGAAAACAAAGAAAGAAATCTTACAAGATTATTTAGAAGATGCGCAGGAAACATTATCAAAAATAGATATCACCTACACCTATCTTCAAAATAAATACGCCGAAGATAATAACAAACACATTTTAGAAGAACTCGCAAAATTAGAAGCAAACAAGAAAGAAACGGAGAACTGGCTCGCATACGTTACTGAACAAATTACTAAAGAGAAATAAAGAAAGAGTGGTACCAAACTAATACACAACAAAGGCCAAAGTTTCTGACGATCGTCAAAAACTTTGGCCTTTAAAATCCGTGTAGAGTTTCCTGATAATTAAAAAATTCCCAAGCCACAGCTCGGGAATTTTTTTCAAAGAACAAATTTTTCTATTCAATAAACACACGCCGCATACTCCCAAGTGCAATACGACTTGCATGTATGCCGGATTGTACAATCCGTATTTCCTTATCACCACCTCCAACCAAGACGGTATTCTTCAGAACGCAGTGGCATCGGACAACATGGTTCGGATTGAGAAATTTATCAAACAAAACCCTATGAACAGCTTCTGGAATCATTTGTAACCCCACAAAAGGAACAAACGAATCAGGTCCAAGAGATGTCTTTTGTATCTCGGGATGATCTCCTAGTGAGATACCATTTGGATTTCCCACATAGATCCCATCCTCAACTCCAAACCCTTTTTGTAAATATTGGTTGGGAGAGAATCCATTAGTTAAAAAATTCTGTTTGAAAGAAATCCCCAAGTTTCCCCAGAAAAATCCGTCAATTTTAAATCTGTTAACACATCCCACCGCAAGAATAGTCATTTCTTCCGCAGAGCGTTCAACTTTTTTCAAACTCTCTGAAGAAGGAACGGTGGAAAACCACCCAAAAGGAACAGAGATACCTGCTTGCGAAAAAAGATATTGCCATACTTTTGGACCAATAACGCCACTTTGAAATTCCTCAATAGCGTTTTCTTTTTGTTGGAGTGCAATATTGGATACATGAGCGCTCCCTTTTCTTGTTGCACTTGCATGCCGAGCGAAATTTGGCATAAACAGACTCCTGCTTTTGTTTTAGAATAGAATATTTTAGAGAACAGAAAACCCGTACTTCGGGTCAGTTCCTAATATATCACAAAATGATAAAAAGTCCAGCGTTGCGCCCCCGCATATTTCTACTTATCATCATCTGCAAAAAACTCATACCCCCCAATAAGTACTGGCGTTGAAACAAAATACCAAATGATAATATCATCAATCGGAAACGTGTGTCCAAAAAGCATCACAGGAAAAACGTATTCTCCTGGCCACCACCAACTCCCTACAAGCAGAGATACAATTTCATACACAAAAAAGACAAGCGCAAAAAATAACGTCGGAATGAGTGTCTTTTTTATAAGGGCGGGGCGATGTCCAAAAATAAGAAGTGCGGGAATAAACAAAACAATAACGGCAAGTATCATATATTGTAAAGACACCGTGGTAGAATCGTAAAAATAGAGAGAAAAGATAACTCCCGCAAATATCACATAGAGCCCCACGAGGAATTTAAAATATCTTGAGAGGTGACGTTGCGCATGATCTTTATCAATAAAATATTCGTAAAACGAAAGCGCCCACAAGAAATTAAGAAATGCAAAAAGCATATTCTCTAAAGGGACGAGTCCAAAGATACGAGGGAAAACCGATTGCACATCCCACGCATTTGCTAAACGAGCCGCCAACTCAACCGGAGGAGCAAAAATAAAAGCAGAAACCAGAGAAAATATAAGCACCCGAGCGCGCGCATGGCGAAGCCATAAGAAATTAATTACCGAAGGAACAAGAAGTACCAAACAAATAGAAAGAATATAGGGAAAATGAAACAACCAAACAACTCCGCATGCGCCGAGTACATAGAGAAATAGAAATAATATCCTGTATTGGTGGTTCCGAGACATACAACGATTATTTTCGTCTACGCTTTTTTGTATATATTTGTTTTGAGCTTTGCGTGATAGCAAAAACCATAAGCACCATAATATATACCGAGGTCACATCGGGAGAGATAATAAAACGACTTCCCATCCATACAGATGATATGGCAAGTCCAATAAAAAGAGCACTCCATACCGCGACAAACAATTCACCAGGATGACGCCCCACCCCATCTCGCTCAAACCACCTATTAAATTCCTTTGTGCCTACAAAAATACTCAAAAGAGAACCATAAATAACAGAGAACGGAGTGACTAAATAATGATACTGTCCATCTCCAAAAAAATCCAACAAAACCACAATGATGCAGGCAAAGGTCCAAGTATTCGTAATATAACGCCAAAAATTCTCAAAAAAATAATCTCGTCTTGATTTCATCACCATAGAGCAACAACAGTTTGTATAACCGATGTCATGATAAATAGTAAAGACACCGTACCACAAAATGTATAAAAAAACAAAACCGGCACGCATATAAGCCGGATTCTGTTCACCACATCGGTATTATAATGTGGATTGATAACAATTTATCTGGGCCATCAATTACTCTCAGGCTCAAGCGACTCACCCCTCCCCAGTTTTACCAAAAAATCAATTATACCTATTTAGTAAAACTGGAGAGGGATACGGTCTTGCACTCATGTAAGGATTTTGCCGTTTCACCTCATATATTACTATACGAGCTCGTCCCACCCCAGTTTTATCAATAATTCATTTATAACAAATTACAAATAAAACTGGAGTGGGATGTTGTAATACTTTCGTAATACAACGTCTCTGTTCGCACCTCTAAGTTTACACTCGATGGGAATTACCCACTACATGTCCACTGCAAAGCAGTGGTAAGTGTCCGGACTTTCCTTCCCTCCCCAGTTTTACCAACAACATTTTATTTTATCAACCCATTCTACAAGAAAAATATTTTAATGAGATGAGAAGTAATAAGTAAAACTGGAGAGGGACTGTTATCCTGCGTGCCACCATAAAAATATAACAAAAACACACTTCTGTCAAACAGAGTATATAGTGCACGTTTCTTATGCGCTTTTAGAGATTGGATGATGAACTCGTTTCTCGTGTTCGTCGCTATAAGCAATAAAAAGAGCAATTTGAGAAAAACGAATACGTGATATTCCATCTATTTCAAAAGGTATCTGCTTCCCCCGTTCATGCGCATGAGTATATAACACCGTGAGCGCTTGTATAAATTGCGTGTGAGCTTCTTGCTGACGATTCAACAACCCCTGCATACCCTCAACGGTTCCCCCAGTTTTTTCAGCCATGTCTTGTAATAAAAGAATATCTCCCGCATAGATATGACTCCGCGTAATAACAGTATCAACATCATGCGCAAGTGTTTCATCGTCTTGAGCTAAGAGTGTCAGCGCTTCCACGGAAAAGACGTTCCCAAATTCAGCCTGATATTTTTCAAGAATTTTACTATCCAAAAAAACATGGTGTTCTTGCTCACGATCATGATCTTCACCAAAGATTGCCGCCCCTTCAAATGAATTATGTTTAGACATATATGAAAAAAATTATATATACTATTTAAAACAAAGAACGTTTCTGATGTTCATCCAATGCCTCATTTACCATACGATCCGCAACACCATTCTGTTCTCGAGGAATATGCACAAATACCACATTCTTAAATTCCTGTTTCAAATTCCAAATAGCAACAAAATAAGAAAATAACTCAGGCTCTTTTAATTTAAACATACCTGATAACTGATTCACCACAAGCTGGCTGTCGGAACGTATTTCCACAATAGTTTGTTGCGCAATATGAGATCCTAATAAACTCTTTGCCTTCTTAAGTGCAAGAGCGATCGCTTGGTATTCTGCCATATTGTTTGTTCCCTCTCCAATATATTCTCCATGCCGCTTATCACGATCAGGAATAAAAAAACCAATAGCACTCGGCCCAGGATTGCCGCGGGAGCCTCCGTCAGTATAGATAACAAAATGATTTTGAGTAGCCATATATTTTTAGTATACACCCTTTTGGGTAGTTTTTACTATATGCCACGGGAAGGGATTCTTTGCGGGAAAAGTAAAACCAGAAGCAACAGGGTGCCCTCCACCTCCATATTTTTGCGCCAATTTTGATACATCAAATTTTCCATCAGATCGAAGAGAAACAGATATCATATCTCCCTCTAAAGACCAGACAATAGAAAAAGGAGGTTTTTTCTTATACAAAAGATGTGCCACCTCGGAACGAATGGATTGTGTCGCTTCGTTGACTGCATATACTGTGTGACCTGCAAATTTTACCAGATAGGCTTTTTGCGTAGACTGTCCAATAAGCGTTCTTCGGTACTGCTCCACAATTTCTCCTTGAGCAATAAGAGTCCGTTTCTTCAAAGGATCCTCCAATGCGCGCGCAAAGAGATTCCATTGTTTTAGATGAAATCCTTTCAGCACAAGCATATTGCGTATCTGGTCAGTATGCGCAAGTTTAAAATTCCACAAATCACCATCTTCAACATATTTTACCAACCACGGCGCCTTCTGTTGAGGAAAGAAATATTTCCACGCAAGCATAGCTCCGGAGTGTTTTGTATCAAAAACATATACATCAGCGTTTTTAACATCCGCCTCACTACTCTTATGATGGTCTAGGATAATCACCGCACATCCCTGCGCCTGCAACGTTTGAATGTCTTTTTTTGAAAGGCTGTTATCAACAACGTATACCTCAGTATTTCGTATTTTAGATATAGGAAAAGGAAGTTGGCGGGGTGAAACCGCATAATACGATGCATGGATTCCAAATTTTTTCCAGGCAACCCAGAAAGAGCAGAATCCGTCTAAGCAATCACTATGATACAAAACAATACTAGGTCTTTTTTTCATATATTATGTAAGAGCTTCCAGCGCAGGTAATTTTGTACCACTAATGTAGGTAAGAAGAGCTCCCCCACCCGCAGAAAGAAACACATTGTGGGGAATATGTTTTGTCTCTTTGCGAATAAATGATACCGTCTCTCCTCCTCCAATAATAACAACGGCTCGTGGATTGGTTGTGGCTCGTTTCAAGATCGCGCGCCATACAGACCGAGATCCTTTTTGAAACCGTGGAATATCGGTAAGTCCCAGAGGACCATTCCACACAATAGTGTGCGCGCGAGATATTTCTTGCGCATACCACGCTGCTGTTTTAGGGCCAATATCAAATATAGCGCTTTTTTGAACCTCGGTGTCTCGTGGAATCTGTATTGCGGGATATGAAATAAATTTCTTAATAGTGGTAATAGATTCATGAATTGAGGTACCTATGGAATATCCACACCATAGTAAAAATGTATTTGCAACGCCCCCTCCCGTAAGAATAGTGTCAGCATGCGAAATAAACCAATCCAAAAGTTCAATTTTATCAGACACTTTTGCGCCACCGACAAGCGCCACAAATGGGTGTTGTGGTTTTTTTATAATACGATCAAGGGAATGTATCTCTTGTTCAAGCGCGGGGCCTACATATGATGGGAGATAGGAAGTAATAGCACACATAGACGCATGCGCCCTATGTGAATTTGCAAACGCATCATTCACGTACACATCTCCCAAAAGAGAGAGTTGTTTTGCGAATGTTTTATTATTTTTCTGCTCCCCTTCATAAAAACGAAGGTTTTCACATAAAAATATATTTTTATCAGATTGAGAGATGCCGTCTTTTCCCTTGAGAACATCAGGAATAAAAATCACTTCTTCTTTGAGCTCTTTTTCTAGTAATTTTACAAACGGTCTTAATGAAAGTTTTTTGTTTCCTTTATTGAGAATTGGATCTGGTCTTCCCCGATGACTCAAAATAACAATCCGTGCCCCCATTTTTCGCATAAAACGAATTGTTTCAAGAGCCCGCTCCACTCGTAATGAATAGGAAATATCATCGTCGTGGACATCAAAATCAACCCGCAATATTATTGTTTTCCCTTGTATTTCTGACTTCTTGAGTTGAGTAAAAAATTTCATAGATAATATATTATGAGCGGATGAAGGGAATCGGTCTCGCCTCTCGTCGTGCCGTCGCACTCCTCGGGCTAACCACCGACTCGCTGTGCTCACAGCTGTTCGCACATGCTCCGTCGTTCGATTCCCTACGTGAGCAAAGCAGTTTGCTCACTTTACCTGCTTAATAAAATTTATATCTACAAGGGATAAAAATTTTATTATGAGCGGGTAACGGGAATCGAACCCGTGTCTAAACCTTGGGAAGGTCTCATTCTGCCACTAAACCATACCCGCATGCCGTTGTTACATACTATAAAGAAAAACCAAAAAACTCAACTATGAAAATATTGAGTGATATCCCCTCTCAGGTTTTTCGCGATCGCGAAAAACCTGAGAGGGGAAAAAAGAAAAAGAAAAAAAGAAAATTATCAACTAATTACTAGTT
>JAKAIF010000039.1 GCA_021814445.1 bacterium | reverse complement strand
ATTGCCATGGTATCTATTGCCGGTGGCATCGCGTTTGGATTGGGGGGCAAAGAATATGCCGCCGATCTCCTTAAAAAATTACGTGATCGCGTTGAATAAAACTAGAAATAATTTTTTGTTGAGAAACATAAAGAGCGGATGTGGTGTCCGCTCTTTTGTATTATTTGTACTATTTAGCTTTTATGCTTTTCCAGTTTCTCAAGTTTGTCTCGGATGGGTTGGTTTGCGTAGTACCATTCGAAACTTTTGTAACTTAACAATCCAGCGACAATTGAGAAGGCAAGTAAGTGTCCTTGGAAAAAATATTTTATAGTAATTCCCATTAATACAGTAATGACAATTCCTATAATAATTCTTTTCATGTCCTTATGGGGAATGGGTGTACATATTTTTAATTTTTCCACCACTTCGTTCATCTTTAAAACGCCGAATATTCCAATAATTCCCCCTAAAACCATAATTGTTCCAATTAAAAGAATGATATCTTTCATGATTCCGTTTAGGGTTATGAATATTGGTGATAAACTCTTCGTCTCTATAGCAAAGAATGAAAGTCCCGCGAATACTGCGACCCCAAGCGTAATTGCCATGAATAAATTTGTTCCATTGGTGATTTTTCCGAGAACGATGAGTGCTAATTCTGTGTTTTTTTCTTTTCTGTCTGCCATTTTCTCAAATGCTGAAGATAGTAATATTATTATTCCAGCATAAAGATAATTAAAGACTATTATTATCAAGCTTGCCAAGGAAATAACAAAGAATAGAATCACAGCAAGAATTGACGAAATATACCCAAGGTCTTTCATGAATTCCTCCTTTTAGTTAAGAGAGTTGCTTATTTTTGTGATTTTGTAATGTGACTATTTTTAATAAATCACTTTTGTGTTACCTAGTCAAGTTTCTTTGAAAAAACGATGAATTTGACAAGTATGCGCTTGAGAGTATACTATGCACATCTGTTACATCCGCTCTGAGCGGATTTTATTAAAATTAAATAGAGAAAATAATATGAATGGTGCGTGATTTTTGCGCAGTGTTCAAAATAAAAACATGTTTGATATTAAAGTATTACAAAAAGCAATTGAGCAATTAGCATCAGAAAAAGAACTTGATGCGGCTCAAATTATTGAAGCGATTGAAGCGGCGCTCGCGTCAGCATACAAAAAAGAATACAACAAGCGCGGAGAGGTGGTGCGTTGCGCGTTGAATATGAAAGATGGATCTACTCGGTTTGTGCAAATTAAAACGGTAGTAGACGAAACCACGGTGCGTTTTAAACAAGAGGGAGAGGAAGATGTTGTGGAATATCCTGAACATCGCCATGCCGAACATATTCCCGAAGAAGAATCTGAGCCCTTGTTGCCTTTGTATAGCCCTGAGCGCCATTTGTTATTGGCTGAAGCGCGTTTAATTAAATCAGACGCAGTGGTTGGAGATGAAATTGAATTTGAATTAGAAACTCCTTCATCAGAATTTGGTCGCATTGCCGCGCAAACCGCAAAGCAGGTTATCTTGCAGAAATTGCGCGAGATTGAGAAAGATTCTATGCGCAAAGAATATGAAAGCAAAATTGGGGGATTGGTTTCTGGTATTGTGCAACGTGTTGAGCGGGGTAATATCTTTGTGGATATGGGAAAGGCGTCGGGTATTATGTTTCGTACTGAATCAATTCCGGGAGAACATTATCGTATTGGAGAACGATTGAAATTCTTTTTGTTATCGGTGCAAGATAATATGCGCGGACCAAACCTTGTGCTCTCACGCTCACATCCTCGTTTTGTGGCAAAATTATTTGAATTAGAAGTGCCCGAGGTGGGCGATGGTACCGTACAAATTAAAGGCATTGTGCGGGAAGCGGGGAGTCGCACGAAGATTGCGGTTGCTTCAAGTGTGGACGGCGTAGATCCTGTGGGATCCTGTGTGGGTCAGCGTGGCGCGCGGGTGCTTGCGGTTAATAGTGAATTAGGTAATGAAAAAATTGATATTATTGAATGGTCCGAAGACATGGAAAAATTTGTGGGAGCATCTCTTTCTCCTGCAACCGTCACGAATGTGGAATTAACCGGTCAGCGTGAAGCGCGTGTATTAGTACCCGAAGATCAAATCAGTTTAGCCATTGGAAAAGGAGGACAAAACGTGCGTTTAGCCGCTATGCTCACCCATTTTCGTATTGATGTACGCTCACAATCAAATCCTGATCAAGCGCAAGAAGGAGGCGTGGTGGATGCGGAAGAAGCAGCTCCTGTCGTTTCGGAGAGCGAAGAAGAATAACATATTTGTGTATGGAGTCGTCCATATCACACCTCTATTATTTTTAATTTTATATCTACCTTATGAATTTAGTCCCTATGGTTATTGATCGTTCACAATA
This sequence comes from bacterium, assembly GCA_021814445.1. GTDB lineage: Bacteria > Patescibacteriota > Minisyncoccia > UBA6257 > JAGOQP01 > JAKBUF01. The sequence continues at coordinate 2,040 of JAKAIF010000039.1, read as the reverse complement.
TGGTGAACGTGCCTATGATATTTACTCTCGTTTATTAAAAGAACGTATTGTGTTTTTGGGTGGAGTGATTACTGATGATGAGGCTAATTCTATCGTGGCACAGCTACTCTTCTTAGATCACGAAGATCCTAAAAAAGATATTCAATTATATATTAATAGTCCGGGAGGCTCAGTCACCGCGGGACTTGCGATCTATGACACCATGCAACATATCAAGCCCGATGTTTCCACTATTTGTGTGGGTATGGCGGCTTCTATGGGGGCGGTTCTGCTCGCTTCAGGAGCAAAAGGGAAGCGCTTCGCGCTTCCGAATGCGGAAGTGATGTTACACCAAATTATGGGTGGCACCGAAGGGCAAGCGACCGACATTGAGATTGCAACCAAACACTTATTAAAATTGAAAGATCGTTTGAATCAAGTGTTGGTGAAACACACGGGGCAAGCGGTGAGCCGTATTGAAAAAGATACCGATAGAGATTTCTTCTTGTCTGCCGAAGATGCAAAAGCCTATGGATTGATTGATAATATTATCAAGTCAAAGATGAAATAAATTGAGAGGATAATTTTTAGTAACTAGTTACTAGTAGCTTAGTAGTTAGACTTAGTAGACTTCATACAAAAGACCGCCTTCAGGGCGGTTTTTTGTACTTCATGTTCCCGTTTATATTCTTGCTATATTTTATATTCTTGCCTCTTACGTTTTATTTCATCTCAAAAGCCAAAGTTTTTGACGATCGTCAAAAACTTTGGCTTTTTAAAGCTGGGATTATCCTCTAATTTTTCGAGTGGTCCTTATTACCTATTGTTTCTAAGCTTCCCATTTTTTCTACTTCAAAAAAGTGTATATATTGTAAAATTTTTATTTCTTTTAAATCGTCTATTAAATCTCTAGGAATAACATTTTTTCCTATCCATACACTTTTTTGTACAAGATGAAATCCTAATTCTTCCAGAACGAGTCTGAGCCACCCGCGTTTTTTTCTTGCGTGTTCTGGAATATCAAATATTACTAATATATTCTTTTCTGTTTTTTCTTTTTTGTATCGTGAAAACATTGGTGTGTTTCCATTTGTTTGTTTTTCTTTTAGAGCTCGTAAACCTTCTTTTGTTATAGTTATATATCTTTTCTTATACTCCTTCGTTTTTGAAATAAGTCCATCTCTTTCAAGACAACGTATACATTCGTTATAACTTCTTTTTGTTTTTTGTCGTTCTTCTTGACTGCTGTTATCTTTTGTTGCTCGGGCGGTGGATCCCCCACGCATTCTATGAAAATAGTTATGTCGCGCGCGATAGCCTGATTCCCATAAATCTAGAAATAGTTTTACTGACTCCATGGTTCCATCCTTGAGAAGGGATAGGATGGCATATGTTTTCTTGTGCATAGTTATTCTTTTTATTTATGCTGTTTTATATTTTGTTTTGATTTTAACTTTTATTTTCCTATCTTTTTTGTAGGCCAAAGTTTTTGACGATCGTCAAAAACTTTGGCTTTTAATAGTTTGAGTTATTTTTATTTGTTTTCTCCTATCTCTATTGTGGAATATCTGGAGTTAAATAATATTTTGTTGGGTCCACGGCCACGAGTGAATAGGTTTTAAACTGCGTGTTGTCGTATGATTGGTCGTAGAAAGCAAACGTGATGTATGAGTTGGCATCAAACGTGGGCGGAGGAGGGACTCTGTCCATCCAAGTACCAACGGTTAATTTATTATTCCCGATAGAGTCAAAACTCAGAGATCCACTACTAATGAATCTACTTGTGTCGCGCAAATAGAGTTCTTTATATGTATCACTACCCCACACACTCTTATATTTTAGTGGATAGATATTATTGAGTGCCTCAGCAGACCATCGTGAATTTGTTGCAGATGGACTTCCTTCCACATATCGTTCGTGGTATGGACCGCTATTCAAGTAAGGAACAACTAAACGACCTCCCATATCTCCTGTCCAGTCTGGATGAAGCGAGGGAACAAACGGGTATGAATCATAGTAGAGTTCAATAGTGGGATCGCTTGCATTATAGAAATGGACATC
>JAKAIF010000010.1 GCA_021814445.1 bacterium | reverse complement strand
TAGACCGCCTGGGAAGTACGGTCGCAAGACTAAAACTCAAAGGAATAGACGGGGACTCGCACAAGCAGTGGAGCATGCGGTTTAATTCGATGGTAAGCGAAACACCTCACCAAGGTTTGAAACTCTTACGAAAGTCCGATGAAAGTTGGACCCTTCTAATTTATTAGAACGGAAGAGCAGGTGCTGCACGGTTGTCGTCAGCTCGTGGCTTGAGTTGTTCCTTTAAGTAGGTTAACGAGCGCAACCCCTATCGTCTGTTACAAGTGTCAGACGAGACAGCCCGATTTTTCGGGAGGAAGGTGGGGATGACGTCAAATCAGCGTGGCCCTTTGATACCTTGGGCTACACGCATGCTACAATGGTCTGTACAATGGGTCGCCAAGCCGTGAGGCGGAGCCAATCCCATCAAAACAGGCCTCAGTTCGGATTGAAGGCTGAAATTCGCCTTCATGAAGTTGGAATTGCTAGTAATCGCGGATCAGCACGCCGCGGTGAATACGTTCTCGAGTCTTGTACTCACCGCCCGTCATACCAAGGGAGCCGGGAGTAGGTGAAATCTGCGTAAGCGGACTAGCCTAAATTCGGTGACACGGGTAAAGTCGTAACAAGGCACGTGTAGCGGAAGCTGTGCGTGAAACAATTACATATTTTTAGAGTCGTTTATCTCTTCGGAGATACAGGAGTTGGTCATGGATCCTCAAGTTATGACCCTTCAACGAAAGTTGTCGTACCGGGGCAACTGAAAAAATTCTGAAACTTAATTTCAATAGCGAAAATAAAATAAAACAGTCTATATACAAGGCTGTTTTATTTTTTACGTGAATTTGGGGATTTTTTTGTTCTCTTTTTTATTTTTAGATAATATCCTTTCTGGCATTGTTTTTCTATCCTTTTTCTTATATACTGGTCCATATAGATAGAGTATTTGTTTTTATTGTCGCTGGTATTTTTATATAAAATAATGTAATGTTACTGGGTATGGAAGAAAAAAAGGTATTACTTATAGAAGATGACCCATTTTTATCGTCGCTTTTAAAAAATCGTTTTGCCCGCGAAGGACTTACCGTGTTGCACGCAAAAGATGGAGAAGAGGGAATTAAGCTTATTAAAGAAACCCAGGGAATACTTTTGGTATTACTTGATCTTATTTTACCCAAAAAATCTGGATTTGAGGTGCTTCAAGTTATTCGTCAAGACCCCCAAATGCAGAATGCGCCCGTCATTATCATCTCCAATCTTGGACAACCGGAAGATGTGCAGAAGGGGCAGGAACTTGGTGCGGTAGAATATTTCATCAAAGCAAAAACTTCAATTGAAGATTTGGTGAGCAACGTGGTTTCTTTTCTAGAAACGAATAAAAAATAAACGTATTTATTCATAAGACTCTTTTCGCGGGGTACGTGAGAGAGTCTTATTTTTATGTATCCACTCTATTTTGTTGTGTGCAAAAATATATGCTATACTTAGAGTCTTACATAAATTAGTATTACTATTATGAATAAAAAAGGTTTTACCCTTATTGAGTTATTAATCGTTATTGGTATCTTAGCGATATTAACGGCCGCGGTCGTAATCGTTTTAAATCCGGCGGAGTTATTAAAACAGTCGCGCGATAGTCAACGTATGACTGATTTAGATGCTATGAAAAACGCCATTGCGCTTTTTCTCGCTGATGAAAAAACATTCACCGCAAACGGATCTGTGGTGACAGGAAACTGTTATGTATATCCAGCTGGTGTTGCTCTGAACTGCGGTGGACGACATGGAGCTAAAACGACAACCGCTGTACAAAGTACTGTTGTCACAGGAGGAGGATGGATTCCCCTTAACTTAACCGCTATTTCAAGCGGATCGCCACTTTCTGCGCTTCCTATTGATCCCACAAATAACACGACATATTTCTATTCATTTTCAGGAGATACAACTCAATTGACGTTTGAGTTAGATGCATTCTTAGAAAGTACAAAATATGCGAGCAAGATGGTAAACGATGGAGGAAACCTAAATTCGGCAACAACTGGTTTTTATGAGGTGGGAAATTCTCCAGGATTGGCTATATAAAAATTGATATATCTTATACAAAAATACACAGTATATCTGTGTATTTTTTTATGCACACATTTTTGTTGTTGTGTATAGGGGAGTATGCTATTATAAGGTATATTAATACATTACATTATGAATAAAAAAGGTTTTACCCTTATTGAGTTATTAATCGTTATTGGTATCTTAGCGATATTAACGGCCGCGGTCGTGATCGTTTTAAATCCGGCAGAGTTATTAAAACAAGCACGCGATAGTCAACGATTGACTGATTTAGATGCCATGAAAAATGCGATTGCGTTATATGTTGCTGATGCAACTACTCCTAATATTGGGGCCGCAACAACGTGTTATGCATATGCAGGCGCGCCTGCGACCTCTGCGTGTGGAGCAAGATTTACCACCGCGACTACTGTGGGAAGCGCTTCTACTACAAAGGCTGTTGATGGAACAGGATGGATTCCTGTGAATTTGGCTTCTATGGCAAGCGGATCTCCGTTATCTGCGCTTCCTGTAGATCCTTCCCATGGAGCGACGTATTACTATGCTTATGCGGCAAGCACTACCTCTCTCACATTTGAAATTAATGCTGTGTTAGAAAGTACCAAGTTTGGTCCAAAGATGCTTTCTGATGGAGGAAACTCAGATACGTTATACGAGGTTGGATCATATCCCGGATTGAGTTTATAATATATAAAATATAGAAAAAAAAAGACGGCGCGTGCCGTCTTTTTTGTGGTGCCATTTTTTACTTCATGATATACTGCATGCATATTTATTATGAATATTATTTCGTGGATTACGGCGGGAATATCTGTGGCGCTGTTGGTGTTGATTTTTTATAAAAGGGGATCTTTTTTTCTTTCAAAATATAAAACTGCGGTGGTGTGGTGGTATGCTTTGGGATTGGTTGGTATAACACTTTTATATACTTCATGGAGCCAATATCGCGCATGGGAATTAGGCGCTCCGGGACTACTTCCTCCGCACACTTCTATCGGCTATTTTATTTCATATGTGGGATTTCGTATGTGGGCGCCCTATGTTGTGTCGCTTGGTTTTGCATTTTTGTGGTGGATGGGGATGAAGTTTCTCAACAAAAAGTATGAGGGAAAGTTTTTTTATGATGATGAAATCTGTATGGCTCCTCTTGCTCTATTTCTTGTGGGATATCCTGGTGTTCTTTTATATATTCTTTTATTCTTTTTTGTATTTGTTGTTGGTTCTCTGGTGCAAACGGCACGTGGAGGCATGCAGGCGCGTATGTCTATGCGTTTCTTTTGGATTCCCCTTGCTCTCTGTGTTATACTTATCAATGAACTATATTTTAGTCATTTGAGTTTTTGGGGGCTGTTGAAAATATAATTGAGAGAAAAGTATTAGGCATTAAGTATTAAGTAGTAGGTAGTAAGTATTAAGGAGGGCGACAGGGAATACTGATAGCACATACGTTTATGACCCAGTAATACAACAACGGCATTGGCTTCTAGCCAAATAGATACACATTACTATGCAGTTAAAGTTTAAAAATTTTATTATTAATTTACTACAACATCGGTTATAAAAGCCGTTGTTGATATACTGGGATGATTCACGTTCCCTCGGACAAATTAAAAGAATCGCTTATTGAACAAGGTCTTATTGATGCGGCTTCTTTTGATGAACTTGCTGGAGAGGCGTCCCGCATGAATCAAGATGTGGGAGATGTGCTGGTTTCAAAGCGGTACATTACCTATGACTATTTATATAATTTTCTTGCTTCATATTATGGAGTAGAGCGTGCGAATTTAAATATTCGCGGCATTGATGAAAAAATTCTTAAAGAAATTGATGAAAAATTTGCAAAGGAGCGTCGCGTGGTTGCATTTTTGAAAGATAGCGAAGAAACCGTGTGTGTTGCCATGGAGGACCCCACCGACCTTTCTACAATTGAATTTTTGGAGAAAAAATTATCTGCGCGTATTATTCCGTTTCTTGCCACTCAGCAAGATCTTGCGCTTGGATTTTCCATGTATAGTCATGAGTTGACCGAAGATTTCAAGCAAATTATTGAAAAGCGAATCAACCTCTCTTTACAACAAAAATTTGATAAAGAAGAAGAAGCGGCGCGACAAATTCCTATCGTTGAAATTGTGGACAACCTTATTTCTCACGCAACCTATTTAAACGCATCTGATATTCACATTGAGGCGATGCAAGATGATGTGATGGTGCGGTTTCGTATTGATGGTATCTTGCATGAAATTATTTCAATGCCAAAGCAGGTACACCCCGCTATTGTGGCTCGGGTAAAACTTCTTGCTTCGCTAAAAATAGATGAACACCAAAAACCACAAGATGGACGCTTTCGTTTTTCTTTAGGACAGGGAGTGGTGGATGTGCGTGTATCTCTAATACCTACTCTGTACGGTGAAAAAATTGTTATGCGTTTATTGACTTCATCTCAACGCCCGCTCTCTTTGAATGAACTTGGGCTTTCTGAGGAAACTGAACGAATCATTAGAGACAACATCAAAAAAACATACGGAATTATTTTGGTCACGGGGCCAACGGGATCAGGAAAAACAACCACACTGTATTCTATTCTTAATATTTTAAATCGTCCGGAAGTAAACATTGTCACCATTGAAGATCCTATTGAATACAATATTAAATATATCAATCAAACACAGATCAATCCTTTAGCAGGTATTACATTTGCATCAGGACTTCGTTCCATCTTGCGTCAAGATCCTAATATCATCATGGTGGGAGAAATTCGTGATGAAGAAACAGCGGAAATTTCTGTGCAAGCGGCGCTCACCGGACACATTGTGCTTTCTAGTATTCACACCAATGATGCTCCTTCAACCATTGCTCGGTTGTTGGATATGCACATTCAACCATTTTTACTTGCTGCGGTTATTAATATGGCAATTGCGCAACGGTTGGTTCGTAAAATTTGTCTTGATTGTATTGAATCGTATGTTCCCACCGAGGAAGAAAAGGGGACCCTTCGGGATCAATTGAAAATTTTGGGACTTTCCGAAACGTTGGTGCCGAATACCATGTACCGAGGAAAAGGATGCAAAGCGTGCAATGGAGTGGGGTATAGAGGACGTATGGGTATTTATGAAGTATTTGAGGTGGGGGATGAGGCGCGCAAAATTATTTCTTCTCCTAACTTCTCCCTTTCCCAATTAGTGGAACTGAATAAGAAAAAAGGATATGCCACCATGTTTGAAGATGGCGTGCGTAAAATTGCGTTAGGTCTTACAACACTTGAAGAGGTATTGCGTGTGGCAAGAGAGTAGGGGGTGGTGAAATTATCAATTACTAATTTCCAATTTCTAATTTCTATTTAATTTTTTAATGTATTAATTCTATAATTTTAAGAATCTAAATCTGTGAGAAAAATAACCATTAAAAATCTTATCTTTCTTTAATACGTACTACTTAATACATAATACTTCTTTAATATGCGTTTTCATTACAAAGCAATCAATACAAAGGGGAAACTTATAGAGGCTGATCTTGAGGCGGTTGATATGGCGGCGGCGCTTGCTTCTATTGGTTCAACGGGATTAAAACCGATATCTTTAAAACCAGTGAAAGCATTCTCTTTTGATTTGAGTAAATTTTTCGGGCAGAAAATTACCTTAGAAGATAAGGTTTTTATTACAAAATATTTATCTCTTATGTTGCGTGTGGGAACCGACCTTTTTCGGGCTATTAATATTTTGATTGATGACTTTGATAAACCCATTATTAAAAATCTTCTTATTGAAATACGAACAAACTTAGAAAAAGGGCAACCATTCTATACCACTTTTGCAAAATATCCGAAGTCATTCTCTCCCGTATTTGTGAACTTAATTCGGGCTGGAGAGGTCTCTGGAAATCTTGAGCGGGTATTTAGTGAGTTGAGTATTTCTTTGGAAAAGGAGAGGGATCTTACTTCAAAAATTAAATCAGCGCTTACCTATCCAGTTATTTTGTTTATTGCTTCTATATTTATTTTGATTCTTTTGGTTAGCTTTGCGCTTCCAAAGATTGCGAATGTGTTCTTATCGGGGGGATTAAAGCCACCTGCATTTTCTCAGCTAGTATTTACCGTGGGACTTTTTATTGGAGATCATCTTGCGGTCTTGCTTACTTTACTGGTGGTTATTGTAGTGGGAGGATTATTCTTCTTTATGAAAACAGCACTTGGAAAAAAGACTATGTATGATTTTGCGTTGCATCTTCCCGTTATTAAGCGTGTTATTCGGGAGATTTCTCTTCAGAGATTTGCCGCCACACTTTCTTCGTTATTATCTTCAGGGCTTCCTATTATTGAATCAATTGAGATTACTTCTGATTCCGTAGGTGTTCCGGAATTGAAAAGCGCGTTACATCGTATTGCGCAAGAGGGAATTGCGAAAGGATTGACTGTGGGAGAAGCGTTTAAGCGCGAGCCAGCGGTTCCTAAAATTGTGGCAAATCTTATTGCTATTTCAGAAAAGTCGGGACATCTTGAAGAAATTTTACTTACTCTTTCTAATTTCTACGCAAGTGAGGTTGAGGGTGCGGTGAAATCACTGGTTTCATTTATTGAGCCAGTTATGTTGTTGATGATTGGAGTTGTTATTGGAACTATTGCGCTTGCCGTTATTATTCCTGTGTATCAGTTGACGAATACGTTCTAAGAAGAGTAACTAGTAACGAGTAATTAATAACTAGTATAATTTTCAATTTTCAATTCCTAAACTATCCATTCGCCAATTCGCGCGAATTGGCGAATGGATAAAGCATTTATATGCATCTGTTTCTCAAACAACGTTCCTCATTTACTCTCATAGAGTTGTTAGTAGTCATTGGTATCCTCGCTATCTTAACTACTGCTGTGGTTATTGTCTTAAACCCCTCTCAACTCCTCAAACAAGCACGCGATGCCACGCGTGCTTCTGATTTAGCTTCTTTGACCCATGCCATTAATCTTTTGCAGTCACAAGTAGATGCTTCTTTAGGCACTGCGTCTACGGTCTATGTGTCTGTGCCTGATACCTCTGCTACGTGCGTCAATCTCTCCCTCCCCACTCTTCCTGCAGGCTATACCTATCATTGTGTTACTCAAGCGAATCTGAGAAACATCAATAGCACCGGCTGGCTTCCTGTGGACTTCACCCAATCTCCTATACAGAATCTCTCTGCCCTTCCTTTAGATCCTATTAATACAACTTCTACTAATCTCTACTATACCTATATCCCCGGAGGTTCCTATGAACTGACTGCCCTTATGGAATCAGACAAAGGATCTCTCCCCGCACAGTCTGACGGAGGAACCTTTCCTGGAGTCTTAGAACAAGGAACCCATAAAGGACTCACTCCTCCTCTCAGAGATCGAGGTCTTGTGGGCTATTGGCCTTTAGATGAAGGCACCGGCACCACCACCCGAGATGCATCAGGCAACAACAACACCGGAACTCTCACTAATGGGCCTACCTGGCAAAGTGGTGCAAGTTGTAAGAAAGGAGGGTGTTTGAGTTTTGTGGGAGAGGGGAATAATCAATATGTTAGCTGTGGAGCAAATTTAAAAGTAACCTCTTCTCAGTATACCGTCTCTGGTTGGGTTAAAATTCCTTCAACGGTACCAGGTTCGTCTCGTCATGTTATGGTTCAAATTGGTTCTTCATATCCAACAGTCTCTCCTAGTTATTCTACTACACAAAGGCCACTTATATATTTGAATGGTTCGAATTATCGTTATGGAAGTTCCAATGTGAGAAATGATCAATGGTCATTTTTCTCTTTTGTAGTTTTTGGCAATCAAACGAATGATATTTTAAATGCGAAAATATATTTAAATGGGATTTTGGAATTAAGTGGAGCTACTACAAATAGCGAGCCACCAATATCACCGAACGGGTCCTGTTTTATTGGGTCTGCATATTTTGATGGTCTTATAGACGACGTCCGCGTCTACAACCGTGCGCTTTCTGCAGCAGAAATTTTATCTATCTACAATGCAACGAAGTAAAACAGTATTAAGGGACTAGTATTAAGGGGTATTATAATTTTTTGTTTTCCTTAATACATACTACTTACTCCTTAATACTTCTCCTTTATACTTACTTCTTAATACATAATATTATATACTTATCCTTATGTTCACCATTACCAACATACATGCGCGAGAAATTTTAGATTCTCGGGGAACACCCACGCTTGAAGTTGAAGTTTTATTGCAAGGAGATTTTTTTGGTCGCGCGGGAATTCCTTCGGGCGCCTCAACAGGTCTGTATGAAGCACATGAATTACGCGATGGAGTCCTCACTCGCTACCGAGGAAAGGGAGTACAACAAGCTGTGTATACGGTGGTGCATGAAATTCGTGATGCGCTCATGGGGAAAACGCTTGATCAAAAAGGATTGGATGCCGCGCTTTGTGCTCTTGATGGAACCGCAAACAAAGAGAAGTTAGGAGCGAATGCATTATTGGGAGTCTCACTTGCGTTTGCGAGTGCGGCTGCGTGCGCGCTCCACCAACCGTTGTATGAATATTTTCGCGGTTGCATCACCAATCTTCATGGGTATGTATTGCCCGTGCCTCTTATGAATGTCTTGAATGGAGGAGCACATGCGCCGGGAACAATTGATATACAAGAAATTATGTTGGTGCCTGCGGGTGCGCCCTCATTTGCAGAAAGTTTGCGTTGTGGCGCAGAGATATTTTATGCGCTCCGTGATGAATTACGAAAACAAGGACTGAGCACGGGTGTGGGGGATGAGGGTGGGTTTGCGGTTCCCTTTGCCTCAAATCAACAAGCGTTAGACACTCTTTGCTCTGCTATCACCAGTGCGGGATATAGACTTGGCATTGATGTTTTTATTGCATTGGATGTTGCGGCAAGCCAGCTGTATAAAGACGGGGTATATACCTTCGCTACAGATAATAAGACCTATACGTCAACAGAATTAATTCACTGGTATGAGTCGCTCGTTTCTCAATATCCCATCGTGTCTATTGAGGATGGTCTTGCTGAAGATGATTGGGAAGGTTCTGCTCTTCTTACACAGGCACTCGGGGATAAGATTCAAATTGTGGGAGATGATTTATTTGTGACCAATAAAACAAGATTGCAGGAGGGTATTACTCGTGGTGCGGCAAATGCAATTCTTATAAAACCAAATCAAATTGGAACTGTTTCTGAAATGATAGAAACTATGGAATTGGCGCGCGCAAATCATTTTTCAACCATTCTCTCTCATCGTTCTGGGGAAACCGAAGATACAACGATTGCTGATATGGCGGTGGGATTGGGAGCTCATCAAATAAAAACAGGTTCTGTAAGTAGAGGTGAACGTATTGCAAAGTATAATCAATTGCTACGCATTGAAGAATCTCTTGGCGCGCGTGGATCATTTGCGAGCAAGAAGGCATTTCCGAGAATACCGCAATAAAAAATCCCACGTTATGCGCACAACAACTGCGGCATATACGTGGGTTGGTTTGTTTTTAGGGAAGGGCCTTTCGGCATACGTCGGTTACAAGTGCTATAACATGATAAAATCGCGATTTTTACCATGAAAAATAGATTGCAACGAAAAACCAGAAGCTCTTCTCTGATGTTCTTTGTTTTTTAGTATATGTTCTCCCCATGAACAAACCTAAAGAGCGTACTGATAGTATGTTCTTTTTTAGTATTCTTGTCAATCTATATTTTTTCTCAACAAGAAATGTTATGCAACAATATCATTCCAGAATATACAAACTAAAGAGGCGATTCCCAATCCGATTCCAATATATTCTACAGTTCCTAGCTGTTCTTTATATAAGAAAGCTCCAATGGTTAATGCGAGTATCGCTGATACCACTGAAAATATAGCCGATCCCCGCGCGAGCCCCGATCCTTCCTTCAGAGCAAACAACCAAAATGCATTTGCTACCACATATGCGCCAATAGCTCCAATCCACAGAAGAACGGATGGTTTTAATGACCACTCTTTTGCAAAAATATCTGCAATCATTTCAAATATAATGAGTAGTATGAGAGGGAATATCCACATAATTTTTATCTAAATGAAAATTTTTCTTGTATACTTTTTAAAAAATAATTTTTCTCAAGCTCTGCAAAACGTATGAGTCGGGGGGAACGATTGATGTGTATCACGTCTCCTTTTTTAAGCGCGAATATATTTGATCCGTCTGTTGAGAGTATCACATCAAGCGCTTCGGTGGTAGCGGTGTTTGCTAATAATCCTTGTTTTCTGAAATGTTTTATGTGGATGGTGATATGTTTGTTGGCATGAATGACCATACTGGGGGTGGGCATATTATGATCCAATAATTCAGTAATAATCATACAGGGAATGTCGGGCATGACAATGGGTCCGTGCGCAGATAAATTGAATGCGGTTGACCCCGTAGCAGTGGCAACAAGAAGTCCACTTCCGCGAATAAATTGGGCTGAGTGTCCTTCTATGTATACTTCGGTCTCACTCATGCCTAATGGATTTTGTATAACTACTTCATTGAGTGCGTGAGAGCGAAATACAATTTTTTTATCTCGTTCCACAGATACGGAGAGCATCATTCGTTTTGTGATGGTATATTTTTTTGAAAAGAATTTTGTGAGTTGGGGAATAAAATCTTTTTCAGCACGTACAGACGCTAAAAAGCCCACGCTTCCCAGGTTTAGTCCAAGGATAATGTGGTGATTTTTTTGGAATATACGCGCCGCCTCAAGAATAGTCCCATCTCCTCCGAGCGCAATAATGGTATGCGCGTGTACGCCATTAGGGGAAAGGGGAATGTGATGCTTGTGTAACCATGCTCCTATCTTTTTTGCCCATTGTGCCGCACGTGGGTTGTCGGTATGATAATAGATATAGACCGATGATTGTTTGGTATGTGCCGTGTTCATTTTTTATATCATACTCCACCATGGATCATGTCGCAATAATGAAAAAATATTGGAAATTGATTCCAAAAATTATAACAGGAGAAAAAACCATTGAATCTCGTTGGTATCAAACGAGGCGTACTCCGTGGAATAGGATACACGCGGGAGACAGAATATTTTTTAAAAATTCTGGGGAGCCTATTAGTGCGCAGGCGTTGGTTGCTCGCGTGCTTCAGTTTGAAATCGCATGTATTTCAGATATAGAAAAAATTCTTATTCAGTATGGAAAAAAGATTTGTTTAGTACATGCTGATCCTCGGTCTTGGAAAACTCATCCTCGCTATTGCGTGTTGTTATTTCTTCAAGATTCAAAAAAAATTAAAACCCCTTTTCAAGTTGATAAAAAGGGTTTTGGTTTGGCTACAGCGTGGATAACCGTGCCCCATATACGCATGATACGACGGTAGGTTATATCATTTGTATGATTCGTTTGATAACAATAAAACCATACGCCCACAAGAAAGGGAGCCACAAAGGCATACCCAAAAGACTTACTCTCATAAACTTTTCTACTCCCGTGCTTATGAAGATATATTCAGAGAGAGTCATACACACAAATCCTGCGAGGAGTACTTTTACATCATTATGCTCACGTTTTATATTAAGGGCTATAGAAATAATTCCTATGTATGCAAGGGTAAGAATATAGTCATTTTTTATTATAGAAATAAGCCAAATCATGGCGACAATAGGAAGAATATTGAGGAGGATATAAAAGAATCGTTTCATGTTTTTCTTTAGTATAGAATATTCTTTTCGTTTTTTAAAGAAATAAAAAACCGCCCCATAGGCATAGGGCGGAAAAAAATATTTTTATTCCACAAACGTGAGTGCTTTTCCTGTTTTGTCTCCACGTCCGGTACGACCAATACGGTGTACGTAATCATCGTAGGTGGCGGGGATATCAAAGTTAATCACATGGGTAACGTTTGGAATATCTAATCCACGAGCCGCCACATCGGTTGCAATAAGTATTTGCACACGACCTTCTTTAAAGGCGGTGAGGGCGCGTTGTCTGCGCGCATGGACTTTGTCTCCATGAATTGAGTCGGCACGGAATCCTCGTTCTACTAATGTCTTTGATAATTTTTCTACTCCAAATTTTGTTCTGCCAAATATGAGCACTTTGTGGAATTCTTTTTGTTTGAGTAAGTTTTGTAATAATTCCATTTTTGATTTTCCTTCTACGCGGATAACATCTTGATCAATATTTTTTGAAGTATCTCCTGTTTTTACCGAAACGGTTTTTGGGTTGGTAAGAAATTCTTTAATAAGCGCGTCAATCTCTCGGGAAATAGTCGCTGAAAAGAATAAGGTGTTTCGTTTTACCGGCATGCTTTGCATGATGGTGCGCATATCTGCGATAAATCCCATATCAAGCATACGGTCGGCTTCATCTAAGACAATGGTATTGAAGGTTTCTAATTTTATGTATTTTCTTTGCACTAAATCTTTTATGCGTCCGGGTGTTCCAATGACAAAACTATTATAGTGTCGTAATTCGGAAATTTGTTTTCCTATAGACGCTCCTCCCACGCAACAGGCGGAGAACATACGCATACCACTCACAAAACTTTTAAATTCTTCGTCAATTTGTATGGCGAGTTCTCGGGTGGGAACTACAATAAGCACTTTCTCTCGTGTGTTGGTCAGTACTCGCTGTATAAGAGGAATAAGAAACGCCCCGGTCTTTCCGGTCCCGGTGTTTGCGATTCCCACGACATCATGACCTTCTAAAATAAGAGGAATCATGTGATCTTGAATAGGAGTTGGGGTGGTGTATCCTTTCGCGCGAATGTTTGTTTTTAAGTTTTCTGCAATCGCAAAATCTGCGAATGCATGCACAGGCACAAACACCTCTTTTTCAACAGAAGGGTTGGCCTTATTAATAAATCGCGAAGCGTTGATATTTTGACTATATCCTGCGCGTGATCGCGGTGATTTTGCCGCGCGGGTGCGCGAGAATGATGGCCGTGAAGGCCTATGGGTATTTCTCCCATATGATCTGGTTTGTTTCATAGAGTATATCTATTAAAAAATAATCATGAATATACTCTAAAAATCACGACAGTGATTGTAGTAAGTGAGATATACTCATATAACGGTCGCACGGAATCCTGCGACAATTATATGGTGCGCGGTCAGTGAGAACTTGTTATGTCTATATACTATATTATTATATGCTATTTGTCAACTATACATCGTGTTTTACAAAATTTACGTGATACTATTTGACATTCCACGTATAGTCTCATAGGGTATAGCCAGCACAATAAAAGGGGATCTACTTATGATAGAAATTTCGGAAGATATGTTCAGACTGTTTTTAGAAAAAAAATTGGGAACCCAATATGGGCCAGCGTTACAAGAATTTAGAAAATGGCATCCGTATTGGCAAGTTGACGTATGGAACGCCTTCCACAGCATAGCTTCTTATATGAGTGCGCATGCCGTACTCGATACCAAGGCTATTGAAGTGGTTCTGTGCGAGCTTGAAAAGCATCCGTATAAGGATAACCCACGAAATTTTGAGACGCTGAATTTCTTTAATCAGACTATTCCGCATCTCTTGAAAATAGTTTGCCCCACTGGAACAGAGAAGAAAGAATCTGTGTGTTTGCGCCCGTAGTTGGGGCGCTTTTTATATTTGACAATGGATATTTTTTGCGTGATACTTAGTTAGACTAAGTATTATTTGTTGTGCACCTATTGATATGTCTTCTACTACTACAGATCAAATTATTAATGCGATGATGGGATTTCGCGCACTAGCTCATAAATCTCATGCACGTCGCACCAAACAACGTTCGTTTGTTCACGTGATTGTTTTGCATTATATTCAAGAGGCACAACAACCAACCATGAAAGAGATTGCTTCTTTCTTGCGTGTGACGATGCCTTCGGCGAGTGTTATTATTGCTGATCTAGTACGCGCGCGACTGGTAGAACGGATAGCTGATCGTGCAGATAAACGTATTATCCGTATTCGTATTACAGTACTAGGGACCCGCGTGATGAAAAAACAATTAATCGCGGCACAAAAAACAATTCGGGACCGGTTACAAGTTCTCTCAGCCTTAGAACAACGACAATTCTTAAAAATTTTAACAAAATTACGTCATCATCTATCAGTTTCATAACTATTTCACACCTATGAACAAAATAAAAAATATACTCATGAGTTTTAAAAAGAAAAAGGTCTGGATTCCCACAAGTATCGTCCTTATTATCATTATTATAAAAATTCTTTTTCCGGGCGGAGGGGTGACTCAAAAAACTATTGCGGTTGAACGAGGTCCTGTGGTGCTTGAAGTCAGTGTCACGGGCCGTGTAAAACCAACTAAAAATCTTGATTTAGCATTTGAACGAAGCGGACGGCTTAGTTCGGTTTTAGTAAAAGTAGGAGATGTGGTTTCTGAAGGACAAACGCTTATTTCACTAGATCATATGGATCTTGATGCGCAACTTGCTCAGGCTCAAGCGAGTTATGAATCGCAACAGGCTCGTCTTGATCAAATTATTAAAAATGCTCAAGGAGGAGGATCAAAATCTGATCTTGATTTATATAATGCATATGTGAACGCGCTTGATGTTATTCAAGATGCATATGCAAAATCAGATGACGCGGTGCGCAATCAAACCAATGGATTGTTTGACTCTGGAAGTTTGAATGATTCAAAAGTAATTCTTGAAACAACAGCGATTCAAGCAAAAATAAATTCTGGCGTATTGGTAGTTGATGCAAAACGCGCCTTGGATGTATGGCTCTCTGAGCAATTTCAACTTTCACCTCAAAATTATGCAGGTATTCGGAGCGCGTTAGATACCGACATACAACGCATGAATACGTTTATGAATTTCTATGCCAATCTGCAAGAAGTGGTGAATGCGGCGACGGGATTAGATGCAACTACTCAATCAGCATATAAAACAAAACTCTCTGCGGGTAAAACAGAACTTGTTGCCGCACTCTCTTCTTTGAATAAAGCAAAACAATCTATTACGTCTCAACAGAGCACGGGACAGGATTCTTTGGATGACGTGAATATACAAAAAGGACAGGTTGCTCAAGCGTATGCCCAGATCACGTATTATCAGTCACAAATTGCAAAAGCTCGCCTCGTTGCTCCATTTGCGGGTACGGTCACGAAGATTCCTTTTGAGAAGGGAGACATTGTTCAACCAAACGCAACGGTTATTTCTCTTATTGGTTCTGGGCAATACCAAATGGAAACCAATGTAACAGAATCTGATATTTCAAAGATTGCAGTTGGACAAAAAGCTCGTGTTACTCTTGATGCGTATGGACAAGATGTTTTATTTACCGCTCATATTATTGCCATAGATCTTTCAGAAACTATGATTGAGGGCGTGCCTACCTATAAAACAACTTTACAATTTGACACGGATGACGCGCGGATTCTTCCGGGACTTACCGCAAACATTGATATATTGTCAGACACAAAAGAGAATGTGCTCTTTATTCCCACTCGTGCCATCTTGGTAAAGGATGCAAAAAAATATGTGAAGTATATTTCTGATGCAAAAACAGGGCAGACACAAGAAAAAGAGATTCAGACGGGGCTCAAGGGTTCCGATGGTCGTACAGAAGTTATTTCTGGGCTTGCGGAGGGAGAAAAGATTATTTCTGAATAAAATAGTTATTCAATAGCGATCGTTGTATTTTATGAATAAGAATATTTTAATTGAAACAAAGGGTTTAGAAAAAATATACAAAGAAGATGGCGATATAGAAACACGCGCGTTGCAGGGGATTGATCTTATTATCCATGAGGGAGAGTTCGTTGCTATCGTGGGTCCTTCGGGATCTGGGAAAAGCACTCTTATGCAACTCCTCGGGTTTCTTGATCGACCTACCTCTGGAACATATTTCTTTCAAGGTGAAGATGTCAGCTTGTTATCGGATGAGGAATTGGCCCATATTCGCAACAAAAAAGTTGGTTTTGTTTTTCAGGCGTTCAATCTTCTTCCTCGGCAGTCAGTTCTAGAGAACGTGAAGCTTCCTCTTATTTATGCCGGCATCAAAGAACCCGAGAGGACACAGCGAGCTCTTGAATTAATTGATCTTGTGGGGCTCTCTGATAGGGCTTCATATCAAGCGCAAAAATTATCTGGAGGACAAAAACAGCGTGTTGCTATCGCGCGTGCGCTTATTAATAAACCACGAGTAATTTTTGCCGATGAGCCAACGGGAAGTTTGGATTCAAAATCAGGAGAAGTAGTGCTCCATTTTCTACAGGATTTACATAAACAGGGGAATACTATTATTTTAGTTACTCATGAATCGTATGTTGCTGAATCGGCGCAGCGTATTTTGCATATCAAGGATGGGTTATTAGCGCATGATGAAGAGGTTAAAAATAGACGCATTATTGAACACGACGGGTTTAAAAAATAATTGCTTTCATGTTGACTGATGTTTTTAAAATCGCTTGGCAAGGTGTTGTCACGCATACATCGCGCGCTGTTTTGACGGTGCTTGGTGTGGTTATTGGAGTTACTTCGGTTATGACCGTTATTTCTGCAGGAGAGAGCGCTCAGGCATATGTTGTTGCAGAGATTAGTAGCTTTGGTCCCACAAACATTTTTGTTCTTCCAGGAAAACAACCCAAAGGACCATCAGGTGCCGCAGGGACACTTTCAAATGATTCATTAAAAGAGCGTGATGTGGAAAGTTTGAAACAGAAGACGAATGTTCCAAAAGTTAAGGCGGTTATTCCGTATGTGTTTGGATATGAAACATTGGTGGTTGATGAAGAGAAATATAATGCCATGGTGATTGGAAGCAGTGAACTGATACAGAAAAATTTTGATCTCTCGGTTTCTTCTGGGCGATTTCTTTTAGGATCGGATATTACTGACCATACACAGGTGGTGGTTATTGGAGATACTATACGGGAAAAATTATTTGGTCTATCTGATCCCGTGGGGCAAAAAATAAAAATAGGGAATAGTAAGTTGACTATTGTGGGGGTTTTAGCAAAAAAAGGACAATCATCTTTCTTTGATGCGAATAAATCGGTTATTGCTCCCTATCCAGTCATTCAGCAAAACATATTAGGTATAAAATATTTTCAACGGTTGATTGTTGAAGCGCAAACCGCCGAAGATGTTTCGGGGACTATTGCTGATATTACTACCACCCTTCGTATCAATCATAATATTACCGATCCTGCAAAAGATGACTTCTTTATACGGACACAAGGTGATTTGGTGAATCAGATTTCAACAATTACTACTATTCTCACCGTTTTATTGCTCTGTGTTGCGGCTATTTCACTTATTGTAGGAGGGGTGGGGATTATGAATATTATGCTTGTTTCGGTGACTGAACGCACAAAAGAAATAGGACTACGCAAAGCGTTGGGGGCTACCAATAAAAATATTCTACGTCAATTTTTGTACGAAGCTCTTATCCTTACGGGTGGCGGTGGACTTATTGGGGTTGGGTTGGGAACTGCTCTCGTGTGGGGTATGACATGGGCGGCTCAATCATTTGCGGGGATAAACTTACCGTATGTTTTTTCCTTGCGTGGTTTGGTGGTTGGTTTGGGAGTGTCGGTTACTATTGGATTAGTATTTGGTATTTTCCCCGCGCGGTCGGCGGCGAAAAAGAATCCCGTAGAGTCTCTTTATTCTGATTAATTTTTTATGTCCATTTTAGATATTATAAAATCAGCGCTTCAATCTCTTTTAGTACATAGGGGGAGATCTATTCTTACTATCTTAGGAGTTATGATTGGTATTGGGGCCATCATTATTGTTATGTCTATTGGTGATAGCGCGCAGACCATGGTCACTCAACAAATTCAGAGTTTTGGTTCTCGTAACGTATATATCAATCCAGGAAGTCCTTCTGATGGATTGTTCTCGGGGGGTGGCCAGAGCGCCGCAATGCTTTCAACAACACTTACCGAAAAAGATGTTGAGCGGTTACGCAGGCCTATTGAGGTTCCTGGGGCGGCGCTTTTGAGCGCGAATGTACAAACTTCGGCAAGCATCTCATATGAATCAGAAACAAAGACAATGGGAATATTGGGTGTGGGCGCTGATGCGATGGCTATCTATAACATAAGCGTGGAGAGGGGAGAAAATATTACTCAAGAAGAGGTTGATCAAAAATCTGCAGTTATTGTTTTGGGAAAAAATGTGGTAAAGGATCTTTTTGGTGCAGATGATCCTATTGGGAAAAAAGTTAAAATAAAAGATCAGAAATTTAAGGTCATTGGAATTTTTTCATCTGCAGGAGCCGCGATGATGGGGATTGATGATTTAGCGGTTATTCCGTATAGCACCGCACAACAATTTTTGCTTGGAACGAGACATTTTCAAGAAATTGCGATACAGGCAAAAACTCTTGAGGACGTTCCTTTGGTTGTTTCCGATGTAAAACGAGTATTGCGTGATAGTCATAATATTACTGACCCCGCGAAAGATGATTTTATTGTTACTACCCAGGAAGATATTATTAAAAGTGTGGATAGTATTTTGGGCGCTATTACCGTGTTTCTTTCTTTTGTTGCGGCTATATCACTTATTGTGGGGGGTATCGGAGTTATGAATATTATGTTTGTGTCGGTTACTGAACGTACGCGTGAAATTGGATTGCGCAAGGCGTTAGGGGCTACCAATAAAAACATCTTACTTCAATTTCTATTAGAAGCCTCTATTTTGACTGGATTGGGCGGTGTGGTGGGTATTGTGGGAGGAAGTATTACTACCTATCTTTTGGTTATTGTTGCTTCTTATAGCACCAATCTTTCGTTTCCTTTTATTTTTTCTGGACTGGGTGTTGTTCTTGGTTTGGTAGTCTCTTGTGGTACGGGAATTATTTTTGGAATATTTCCTGCGCACCGAGCATCAAAAAAGAGTCCTATGGAAGCGTTGCACTATGAATAGAATAATAAGTAAGTAGGGGATAGTATATAGTGATTAGGATATAATGAGAAAATAAAATTACCGCACGATGTTTTGTGCGGTAATTACTTATAAAATTTGTTTGCCTAGATGTTTATTCTGAGATCAGACTTCCCCCGAAGTATTGATGGGATCCGAGAAACGTTCCTTTCCCATTATAGATTTCCTCTACCCCTTTAAAATCAGAGAACTCATTCTTTTCAATTTTATTCATATATAAGAATGAGCTACTTTGTGATGGGCTTATACCTCGTCCGCCAGAGAAGAAATTTTTGCTATACGCTACGCGTAGGATCTCTTTTAAAAAAGGGATTGCCTCCTTACTGTACCACCCACCGTAATGCATGATCCAGACCGGCCTTACTAATATTCCATCAGTACATGAAATAAGAGTTGTCCCGAAACTCTTGGTACTGTTTGGGTATGTGAAATAATAGTCTATAAGAGTGAACCCACCCTCTTCAAATGTAGGAACAACTTTTGATCCTGGTAAAAGTGGAATTGTTTTTTTACTGAGTGTGTTTGATCCTGCATATCCTTGAATCATTCCTTTAAAGAAAATTTCTTGGGCTTTCTCAAGTATTCTAAATGTGTCCATACGGACCTCCTTTTTGTGTATAAATGTGTTCTAGAACTAAATGTACCATATACTAAAACCACAATATGTCAATCCTACTCCTACTTGTTTTTTGTAAACGTGGTATAATAACTCCTAAGGGACACATATAAATTAAATACTCTAGTAGCAGAGCGAAGTTTGCTACAAAGTACTCATACTACCAAATTTTTAATACTTATTTTTATGAATTCTACTCTTTTGTCGGCCCCCTATACCATGTGGTTGATAATTATCTTGGGAGTCGTGATTACGGTGTTTTCATTGCCCTATGTGTTTTTATTTGAGCCATCGGGGTGGGCATTTGTGTTTTTCTTCTTTACGTTTGTATATTGGATGTATCTTTTTATTAAGGCAATTACCGTGAATCCAGAAGCTCCCCACCGTCCCGCGCATATCACGCATCTTATTACTACGGGAGTCTATCGCTTTGTTCGTCATCCTATGTATTCAGCAGATATTGTTCTTGCGTGGGGTGTTGCTGTCGCGTATCCTCTCGTTTCTGTCTTCTTTAGTGTTTTGTGGCTCACCGTCGTTATGATTGTGTGGTCATATGTGGAAGAGGCTGCTCTCATAAAGAAATTTGGTGATGAATATCTTTCGTATCAGGAAACAACCCATATGTTTTTTCCTCGGAAGAAAAAATAACACATACTATTACAGCTCGTTTTTATAAAGGTCACACATATTGAGAGCATATATTTCTATGGAACATATCCATGGACTGTCGGGGCCTTACGTTCTTAGCGAACAGGAAATAAAACGTATTGCTCGGTTTAAAAAACCAGGGGCGTTTGCTTTTGGTCTTTTAGATGAAAAGGGAACTTTTATTCCTCGCGTGTTGGGTATGTCTGGAACAGATATCTCTCGTCGTCTCCACGAAGGACTAGAAAAATACAGTCATTTTAAAGTGCGTTATACCGATTCGGCAAAACAGGCATTTTA
>JAKAIF010000038.1 GCA_021814445.1 bacterium | reverse complement strand
TGCACTTTATGCGCCTTTTTCCGACGTTTTTCTTCTTGTTTTCCTTGAACGTAATCATGCATAGATGTAGATAGTAGTAAGAAGTACGTATTATGTATTAAGTAAATTTGAACAAAAGAGATACCCTTTAGAATATTCCTTAATACTTACTACTTAATACATACTACTTTTTAACCTATTTTGTTAAATCCTGTATATTTCTGAAGCGCCTTTGGTATGAGAATAGAACCATCGGCCTGTTGATGATTTTCTAAAAGAGCAATAATAGTTCTTCCCATCGCAAGTCCCGTTGCATTGAGCGCATGCGCAAACACCAAAGTTCCATCTGCCTGTTTTATTTTTGTATTAATACCTCGTGTTTGATAATCAGTTGTATTTGAACATGATCCAACTTCTCGGTATACATTTTGACTCGGTACCCACGCCTCAATATCAAATTGACGCGCGTCGGTTGGTCCCATATCTCCCGTGCAAATTTCCACAATCTGATACGGAACCTCCAATCCCTGGAATAGTTTTTCCTGCAAAGCTACTAACTTTTGATGCTCCTGCTCAGATGTTTCGGGAGTACAAAATTCATACATTTCAACTTTATCAAATTGATGCACACGCAATATTCCCCGTGTATCTTTTCCATAACTCCCTGCTTCACGACGAAAACAAGTAGAAAACCCAACATATCGTTTGGGAAGTTGCTCAAGAGAAAACACATCATCCATATGTAATGGACCAAGTGTATGTTCTGCGCTTCCCACCAAATACATATCATCTTTTGATAAATAATACCGTTCTTCTTTTTGTGATTCCGTAAGACGTCCCATGCGTTCATATACATCGGGACGAATCATAACAGGAGGAAGAACAGCTTCAAACCCTTCCTCGGTAAGCACGTCAAAGGCATACCGCACCAATGCTAATTCAAGAAGAGCTCCTTTCCCTTTTAAATAATAAAATCGCGCGCCAGAAACTTCTGCGGCTTGTTTGGTATCAATAATACCCAACACCTCTCCGAGTGCCATGTGATCTTTGGGATCAAAGTCAAATGTTGATTTTTTTCCATGGGCGCGAATAGGTTTATTATGAGATTCATCTGGTCCCACGAATACATCATCAAAGGGAATGTTGGGAAGCTCAGTGAGTGCCACGCGACGACGATGTTCAATTTCGGGTAGTTCTTGTTCTTTTGCCTTCAATGCTTCTTTGTTCAAACGAGCCTCTTCACGATGCTGGGGTCCTGTAAATTGTTTTTGCGCGGCGCGCAATGCGTCTATTTCCCGCACAAGACTTCTCCATTGGTCATCAAGCGCAATACAAGAATCAATCAAGGCGGCATCCTTTCCTCTCTTAATAAGCGCCTCTTTCAGAACGTCTGGGGTATTGCGAAGAATATCTATATTAATCATAAAAGTGTATATGCGTATAGAATAACAGAAAAGATATAAAAAAAGAAGGAATAAAACAAAAACCCGCCATAAATAAGCGGGTTTTAAAAAGATATAGGAATGTATTATTTTTTACGTCGTTTCATAGGAGGAGAAAAAATTGTTTCCCGAATAGGACGCTGTGCAAGGACCGCAAACAATCGCTCAGAGGTACCAAAACCAGCTGTCGGAGGCATACCATATTCCAATGCCTCAAGAAAATCTTCATCCAACATTTGAGCTTCAACATCTCCTTTTTCACGTAACTTCATTTGTTCCTCAAATCGTTTTCTCTGATCAATGGGGTCATTTAATTCAGAAAATCCCTTTCCTAATTCAGTGCCATATGCCATAACCTGAAACCGTTCCACAACACGAGGATCTTGTGGAGAGCGTTTTGCAAGTGGTTCAATGGTAACGGGCGGATTGATAAGAAACGTTGGGTGAATAAGTAGTGGCCGCACGGTCTTCTTATAGATAAGATCAATAAGCCGTCCCCGACCAACATTTTTTTCAAATGCAATTCCTAATGCTTTTGCACGAGTCCTTAAATCATCATCAGAACACGAAAGAATATCAAGCTTGTTGTGTTTTTGAAATATTTTACAATAATCAACCGTTTCCCATGTTCCACTCCAATTTATTTTTGCATCACGATACGGAAGTGTGAGTGTGCCAAACGTCTTTTTAATAACTGTTTGATACATGTGTTTCACAAACTTCATCATGTCATGATAATCTGCATACGCCCAATAAAATTCCAACTGTGTATAGTCTTGTAAGTGCTCAGCGTCAATACCCTCATTTCTGAAAATACGTCCAATTTCATAAATCTTTTCAAATCCTCCCACAATCATTTTTTTAAGCGCAATCTCAAGAGAAATACGTAAATAGAAATCTTCATCAAGCGCATTGTGATGGGTCACAAAAGGTTCTGCCTCAGCTCCTCCAGGGGTAACCTCAAACACTGGGGTTTCAACGGCAATAAAATCGCGAGATTCTAAGAATTCACGCATAGCCCTCCAAAATACCGATTTCTTTAAAAATAGGGCTCGTTCTGAAGGGTTGAGAATAGTATCCACATATCGTTTTCGCAAACGAGTCTCAATATCCTCCAAACCATAGAACTCGGTTGGAAGAGGTTGTAGTGATTTTGTTAATAAGGTGTATTTTTTTACGAGCAAGCTCTTTTCTCCCGTCTTTGTTTTTATAGGAACTCCCGCTCCTTGAATAATATCCCCCACATCAAGGGTTTTTTTAATAAGATCAAAAGTAGCAACAGTATCTTTTTTCAACACAAATTGAACACGCCCCGAAGCATCTTCGCAGGACACAAATAAGATTTTACCTTGATCACGTATTGATCGAACTCGACCAATAAGAAATACAGAGGTTGGTTTTTTAATCAGACGAGAAAAAGAAGTAAGGAACCCCCCTATCACCATACTTCGCTTTGAAGATACAGGATACGGATCACACTGTTCACCTTGCAATAGTTCTAATTTCTTTTTTCTCTCTTCAAGAATTTTATCTAATAACATAACATCTGGACAATACATCCATGACTCTATTCTATCGCAATTATCTCATATTGAATAGTGGTGCCCTTCGGAGTTTTCACATGTACCTCATCTCCCACCTTTTTTCCAATGAGTTCTTTTCCAATAGGAGAAACATTAGAAATTTTATTATTGGTAGGATCAGCTTCCTCAGAACCAACAATGGTAAACTGTGATTGACTCTTATCTGATTTTCTAAGGATAACAGAGAGTCCCACACTGACCACAGACTTATTTTTTGGTTTTGTAATAAGACTTGAGTTCTTGATAAGATTTTCAAGTTTAAAAATATCGTGTTCTAAGCGATCTTGATCTTCCTTCGCTTGCGCATATTCAAAATTTTCTGAAAGATCACCGAATTCCTTCGCACGTTTCAGACGCTCAGCAATTTCAATACGATGGGTCGTTTTTAATTCATGCAATTGTTTCTTCAGTTCTTCAATTTTTTCTTTGCTTACGTAGTTTTGGCTCATAAGATATATTAAAATATTCAGTCAAATATAGTACCCGCCTCATTGAAAGTCAATAGACAAACAAGGAAGATTATAAAGGCTTTTTAAGTGCGTATGTGCGCAACCACAAACGAACCCTTACATGCACTGCCTCAAGTAAACTTTTCAGGTATAAAGACGGTTTTCGTGATACAGAAGTTCGTTGGGTCTCAACACACAACTCCTTCACCTTGAGTCGTTGCGTTTGCGCAAGTATAAGAGACTCTCTAATAATTGTAGTTGTGCGTGCAACGGTATGAGGAAATAACACAATCGCTGATTTCTGGGAATAAGCCACCCACCCATCATCAGCATCATGAATAGAAGAAACGAGTATATGCCGCATAACCCATTGAAAGCCACGATCAAAAAAAGAAATACGAGATAGCGAAGGAGACGACGCGTGTATACGAGATCCCACGACAATATCGTATCCTTTACGAAACCACTGCTCAATATTTTCATACGCGCAAATAGATGAAGCGCACACGGGAGTCATGTAGATACGGATAAGCCCACGCGCTTCAAGCATCCCCTTTTGAATAGCAAGACCCTCATGTCCTCCTTTTATTTCTTGAATGTGCGCGTGTGGAATAATAGAAGTAAATCTATGCAATACTTCTTTCACGTGTGATGTGGTTGTATACGGAAGTATAATAAGCTCATACGGAAATGTATGCTTTGCAAAATAAGCATCCAAAGTAACGAGAGCTGAAGTTATCGCGTGAAGATCTTTTCCACACGGCATAATAATTGATATCAGTGGTTGCTGTAATTTCATAAATACATTATGCGGTAATAATAGTATGTCCCCGCTTCGTAACTACAACGGTGTGTTCATAATGAGCGGCCATACTTCCATCAGCAGTCGCATAACTTTCATCACGTTGCTGAAAAATGTCTTCAGATGAAACACTAAACATAGGCTCAATAGCAAGAACCATACCCTCTTTCAAAACTAACCCTTGTCCCTTATTTCCATAGTTACATATAACGGGGTCTTCATGCAGTTCATAACCCACTCCATGCCCCGTGAGAGCTTTAATAACTTTCATGCCATCTACCCGAGCTCGTTGTTCAATAACCCATCCAATATCTCCCAATGTTTTCCCCGGGCGAATAATAGCCAAAGCCTCATCAAGGGCTTTCTTAGTACTTTGTAATAATTTTTTTGTTTTAGGAGATATCTTCCCAATAGCAACAGTTGTCGCCGCATCGGTATACATA
>JAKAIF010000037.1 GCA_021814445.1 bacterium | reverse complement strand
CCTAAAACCACGAGCCCACTAATAAGTAATAAAGAAGACATAATAGTACAAATTTCCAATATCCAATAACTAATTTCTAATTAAAGAGGATGTCTTTATAATATAAATTTTATAGCATCCCTTTCATTTTCATCTGCCCCACAATGTGTTCGGCAAGCGCGTCGTGGTACATATCTATAACAAAAGGATCCGCTTTCGCAGCGAGTGAAATACCGTGAGTGAGCCCTTTTTCTAGTGTTGTAGAGATAAGGTGTTCAACCTCCTGCTGTATTTCTGGAGAAACAGATTCAGCATATGAAGGCAAGTTCCTCTCTTGCAAAGTACTTGCGGCAGTTTGAGGGGCTGTGGAAGCAATGGGCGCTTGTTGTTGTGGCGCCGCTTGTTGCTGTAATATTGTTTTTTCGCGAAGCACAGAAATCATAGCCTCTTTATGATCTTGCGGCGCTTGTTCTTTGTTTTGCTGTTGTCTAATAACCTCTTTTGCCAATTCCTGATAATTTATTGAATCCATGAGTAAAGTAGAGCTAGTAATTAGTAACTAGTAATTAGTGAATAAGATAAGTATAGCAGATTGTGAAGAATTTGTGCATGCAAAGTATATTGACTACCATCGCTAACGATGATATAATCAATATTATAAAAATTAGATGGAGGTACCTTGAAAATCAAAAAAGGAAAAACTCGTTCTGTTTTACAATTCAAGAAAATGGGGGTGGTTCTTAAATTTCCAAAGATTTTATTAAAAAAATCCTATAAAAATTTTATTTCTTATCTAAAAGATGGAGATCTCATAAAAGAACTATCGCTCCCAATTTATGCAAGTGAAATAAAATATCCCCTATTAAATGGAGTTGCCGAAAATTGGAAAGAATTTATTACAAAAGGACCACGTTTTCAAAAGACCTATTTCTCATTTTTTGGTTTAATAAATATCCAAAAGTATGGAGAAATTCTCCCTTCAGAAATTGATATTTGGCATATTCTCCTAGCCGAGATAGCCTCGGGAGAAGAAGAGAAAACGTTAATGAAGGATATTCACCATCTTTCACAGAGAGAAAATTTTTGTATAGAAGCTGGCCTGCTCAAGCTGTGTGACTATGGAGGAAGAAAAACAGAACAAGTTATTAATGAATTAGGAGAAAATTTTTTAAAAAAAGCAGATACTATTATAACCGCCAAACTAACAACTTAAATGTTGGAATGGCGGTTTTTATTTTGGTGTTTGAAATTTGTTTTTTGTTATTTTTATTTATCCGTGTCGTACCACTAGCACATCACCATCCTGCACGACATATTCTTTTCCTTCTACACGAAGTTTTCCCTTTTGTTTTGATTGGCTCCATCCGCCACAAGAAATAAGATCAGCATACGAAACCACCTCAGCGCGAATAAATTTGTTTTCAAAATCAGTATGAATTGCCCCCGATGCCTGTGGCGCTTTCCACCCCCGCTCAATCGTCCACGCACGTGTTTCATCTTCTCCTGTGGTAAAAAAACTAATCAAATGCAAAAGCTCATATGCCTTTGTAACTAACGGGGTGAGATCTGGATCTTGCGATAAATCTAAAACAACATACTTATTTCCAAATGAAGTGATTTTCTGAATAAGTTCAGGAGACACATCTGATTCACTTCCATTTAATAAATAGAGTTGTGGTTTTATAGTGAGAGGCGCCATTTCTTTAATAAGTGGATGATCCAATAACTCTCTTCCCAACGTAAAGAGGGGTTTTTCTGCAAGAAGTGTCTCTTCTAACTCTTTCAGAAATTCAAATTCTTGAATCTTATTTTTATCTCCCGTGCGCGCTTCACTCTCTGCCTTTCCCTTGCGTCTCTGAATACTCTCCAAATCTTTTAAAATAAGCTCTCCATGAATCGTATCAATATCACGCAAAGGATCCACAGTCTGTTCCACGTGAATAATATCTTCTTGTGTAAAACAACGCACCACATGCACAATGGCATTTACTTCTCGAATATGAGAGAGGAATTGATTTCCTAAACCCTGTCCTTGACTCGCTCCCTTCACCAATCCCGCAATGTCATAAAATTCAACAATGGCGGGAATTGTTTTTTTTGATGCACTTAATTTTGTGAGAGCCAAAAGACGTTCATCGGGCACCGATACAATACCCACATTGGGATCAATAGTCGCAAACGGATAGTTCGCAATATGAACATCGTTATGAGTTAATAGTTTAAAAAGTGTGGACTTTCCTACATTGGGAAGTCCGACAATACCAATAGAAAGTTTCATATAAATAAAATCAAAATTTAAAAATCAAATGTCAAAAGTTCAAGTCAAAAGCATATAAATTTAAGGATTTTACTTTTGGATTTTTAATTTAAATTTTGACTTTTGCATTTTGACTTTTGAGCTATCTACTCCACCTCAATTTTTAAGAATAACTTTTTCCCCACACGGACAACACAACCATTCGCAACTGTATCTTTTATATTGAGTGTCTTCTCAACTGGAGAAACGATTTTTACCGCCCCATCATCAAACAATCTGCGTAATTCAGTATTGCTTAGTTTTGTTACTCCCTGTTCTTCCTTGAGAGCCTCAAATAAAATAGTTTCTGAAGCAATAGAAAGAGTAGGAATATCTACATCAAATTCTTTTTTACTAAATTTTTTCTCAAAGAGGTCTCGCTGTTTTTTTGCCTGCGCTAATTTCTTAGTTGCGATCGCCACCATGAATTGCGCTAATTGCTTTTTCATTTCCAATGGATGTTGACGCGCCACTTCTTCAAAATGAGGTAATTCCGTCTTCTTAATATCAGCAAAAGATTTCAAATACGGAATAATAAGAGAATCAGGCATAGACATAATTTTGCCAAAGATATCCTCGGGATCCATGGATAATGCAATATAGTTTCCATAACTTTTACTCATCTTTCTTCCATCTCCCGAAGTTCCCTCAAGTACCGGCGTTACAATATTCACTTGTGGCTTCTGGTTATGGATGCGCATAATTTCTCGCGCATGCGCAAGATTCAAAAATTGATCTCTTCCTCCCAGTTCAATATCTGGTTCTAATTGAACCGAGTCCATGCCCTGAAAATAACTATATAAAACCTCAGCCACAGATAAAGGCACCCCTTTTCCCATACGAGTACGAAAATCTTCTCGTTGCAAAATTTGTGACAGAGAAAGTTGCTGTAAATCAGTTAAAATCTGTTTTGCAGTAAGTTTTGAAAGCCACGTTGAGTTATGATAAATTTTTGCTGTTTTTACATTTAGATATGGCGCGATTTGCTTGAGATATGTTTTTTTATTCTGAGTGACTTGCGTCGAAGTAAGCACGCTCCGTTGTGAATCTCTCCCACTCGGATCACCAATCATCGCAGTGAAATCTCCAATAATGAGACATACGGTGTGCCCCGCTTTCTGGAATTGACGCAGAAGCATAATGGGTACGAGGTGTCCTAAATGTACATCGGGACCCGTAGGATCAATACCAAATTTTACTGAAACTTTATTTTGGTGAGAAAGACGATCGCTTAATTCTTCAAAGGTGAGTGCTTGTTCCGTTTTGACGCTTACAAAATCAAGCAATTCATGCGCACTAATCCCCTTCCACTCATTATTAAATCGTTCAAACAAGACACGGTGCAAATTTTGCAACTCATTTCCTGACGGTAATTGATATAATTCCATACCAGTTATTCTACATAATTTAAGACTATATTTCCACTCTTCACGAGATCCCCATCTCTAGATACTCGTCTCAAGTGCTTCCTCAATTTCCATCTGAACTTCTGCTGGTAGAGGTGCGCGAGATTTTGACATTCCTGGGTATCGCCATGCAGAAATAATATACACATCCCCTGTTTTCTTTTTTGTCTGCGCCATAACCCATATTTCTTGACTCCATGTTTTTACTCCCTCTTTTGATTTTGTAGACGCAGGCTGCATACAGGCAATTGTTTGAGGCGCAATTCCCTCTTCGGTACGCACAGGACTACGCAAAACTCGTTTTATTCTACTTTCAGACAATCCATAATACGCCATTTTAACTTTCGCGTGCTGAGTCCAAAAATATTTAGAAAGACGAAGAAGTGGATCCATAATTACTTATGAGTATCACACAGAGAACCTCGCACACACAAATAAATCCTGTTTGTTGAGGTAAGATCTACATACACAAGGCTTTTTATATTCTGCTTCTGAAGTTCTGGAAGGGCATACTGTGGATTTTGATGAATACTAAAATACATAGTGGGAAATTGTGGATACACATCGGTTCGTATTTCATCACGATCACGATCCCAAACAATATTTTTTGCGGGAGCATGCAGAGCATCTAAGAATGAAAAAATGGGTCCAATAACAGAAACATCCCCCTGAATAGGAATTTTTTCTCCTAACGAAATGGGATCTGATGATTGAGAAGTGATTTTATCAATGAGCTGCCCCTGTGTAGAAGGGCCCTCCAAAAAAATAGTTCCTGTTTCATCAAACCACCAACATGCATCCGTTGTCACGCACCACAAAGCAACTTTTTTACGTTCACGAGCCGTAATGGTCACCGTTCTCGTTATATAATTTTTTGATACGGTAACGTCGGTTACTATGGGATAGAGCTCGGTTATTTTTCGCGCAAGTGTGCTCATACGAAATCCAAAAAAACTTTGTGTATTAAAGAAAAGAGAAGAAAACCAAGATCTATCTTGGATATATTCTTGCGCCGATTGAGTAATTGACGCTTGCAAAGTAGGGTCAATATTTTCCACCGTGATGCGAGAAACAGTATAGAGTGAACTATGGAGAAACCACAAAATTCCCACGCAACACAAAAAAATACCTATACCTAATACAATAAAATGCACTTTATGCGCCTTTTTCCGACGTTTTTCTTCTTGTTTTCCTTGAACGTAATCATGCATAGATGTAGATAGTAGTAAGAAGTACGTATTATGTATTAAGTAAATTTGAACAAAAGAGATACCCCTTAGAATATTCCTTAATACTTACTACTT
>JAKAIF010000036.1 GCA_021814445.1 bacterium | reverse complement strand
TACCTGCAAATATAGGGCTCAACAACCATCCAAAAAATGGATAGAATAACCCTCCCGCAAGTGGAATACCAATCACGTTATAGAAAAATGCCCAAAATAAATTTTGTTTGATGCCTCGCATAGTTATTTTTGAGAGACGAATTGCTTTGACTAATTTAGAAATATCTCCATGTAATAAGGTAATCCCCGCAGATTCTATAGCCACATCAGTGCCCGTTCCCATGGCAATCCCTACATCCGCCTGCGCAAGCGCCGGCGCATCATTCACTCCATCTCCTGCCATAGCAACAATTTTTCCGTCAGACTGAAGTTCTTTAATTTTATTTAATTTATCTTCTAATACCTCGGCAACAACTTCATCAATGTGTACCTGCTGTGCAATATAGTGAGCTGTATTTTTATTATCCCCCGTAAGCATAATTACTCGCACTCCCATGGCATGCAGTTGAGCAATAGCCTCTTTTGCTTCTGGTTTTATTTCATCGGCAACCATAACAATACCCAATATCGCATCTTGAGTAGAAAGAATAATAGGTGTTTTCCCTTCTTTGGTTTCTTCTACCACCACGGTAGAATCAAATGAGAGATTAAGATCTTTTATAAGTTCCACATTACCGGCGTAGTACGTTACCCCAGAAATTTCTCCGCGCACCCCCTTACCTTTTATAGCCTCAAAGTATTCAGCAAAACCCAGCTCTAATCCTTTTGACTGAACATAGGAAAGAATCGCGTGTGCTATAGGATGTTCAGAACCTCGCTCAAGTGAAGCAAGAATCATCATAAACTCTTCATCTGTTTTCTGTGAAAAATTTTGTACCGAGACAACATTTGGTTTTCCCACGGTAATGGTTCCTGTTTTATCAACGACTACAGTAGTCACCGTATGGAGTTTCTCTAAAGTAGCGGCATCTTTAATTAAGATTCCCTCCCGAGCTCCTTTCCCAACCCCCACAATAATTGCGGTTGGTGTTGCGAGCCCAAGAGCGCAGGGACATGCAATAACTAAGATACCTACAAATGAAACAAGTCCAAATGAAAGCGCTTGAGAAAAACCAAGAGGACCCACCCCCAATAATAACCATAAAAATAACGACACAAAAGATAGTACTAAAACAATGGGGACAAAGACACTAGAAATTTTATCCGCAAGAGCTTGTATGGGAGCCTTACTACTCTGAGCACTCTCAACCATATGAATAATACGCGCCAACATAGTTTGAGCACCAACCTTTGTTGCCTGAAAACGAAAGAGTCCAGTAGTATTAACAGTCCCCGAGGAAACACTGTCGCCAATAGTTTTCCCCACCGGCATAGGTTCCCCTGTAATCATTGATTCATCTAGATAAGAAGAGCCATCAACAACAATCCCATCAACAGGAATCTTACTTCCTGGTTTTATGATAATAATATCTCCCACCACCACCTCAACAAGAGGGATTTCCATCTCTTTCTGATCACGAATCACAAGTGCCGTTTTCGCCTGCAAATTGAGGAGCTTTTCTATTGCATCTCCCGTTTTAATTTTGGATCGAGCCTCAAGATATTTACCCAGAGTAATAAACGCAATAACCACAATCACCACATCAAAATATGATTGATCCACATTAATGAACGGGCTCAGCACTCCTCCAAGAGCCGTAATTATGAAACTATACAAAAACGCTACTGAAGTCCCGATGCCGATAAGCGTATCCATATTTGCTTTTCCATAACGCATAAAGCGATACACTCCCGCAAGATACGGTTTTCCCGCAACAAACAACGTATACGTTGCCATCACTAATAATAAATGATGAATGAATATTTTCATCGGAGCACTCATTTCTATCACCCATCCATATTGAGAAAAAATGTCCCATCCCATGATAAGAGCACTTACAATCGCGAGAGGAATAATAACAAACAGTAATTTTTTTGAAGCAGAAAGTTCGGCAATTTTTTCTTTTTTACTCTGTCCAATGCCAGTATGTGCGGCATGCTCATCAGGAGACATTCCCATTTCTCGTGCAGAAAGAGACGGAGAAGAGATAAGAGTATATCCAAGAGGTTGTATTTTTTCGGAAAGAGTTTCAAGATTTGTTTTTTGAGTATCAAAAGATATCTTTGCGGTTTCGGTGCCCGCATTTACTTCCGCAGAAGAAACACCATCAACTTTTTTGAGTGTCTTTTCAATAATACTCGCGCACGAGGCGCAATGCATTCCCTTTACTGTAAATATTTGTGGCTGGTTCATTAGTTTGAAAGATTATAGATTTTTAATAACTCTTCTATGGCTTTCTTTTTATTATCCATAAGTTGGTGCCCTACACAGGTATCAATATGCCCCGCGAGTAATTCACGCTTTGTGGTTTTGAGAAGCCCGATTACACTATCCACTTGCTGAATAATGTCGGGGCAATACCTGTCTTCCTCAATCATCGCAATGACCTTAGAAAGAGTCCCTTGTGTTTGACGCACATATTTGAGAGATTTTTGTTTTTGTGTAATAGGTTGTTTCATATACCCTATACTATAGGGTATAGGGTATAGAAAGGCAAGGGCCTTCTGTGGAAAACTTATCCCCCGTTCTATGAAGCAAGCGATGAGAGAATCTTCAAGAAAATATCATCCCCCTCTGTTTCTTCAACAAAATTTTCTGGATGAAACTGCAATCCATAGATAGGGTGCAAGGTGTGTTTAATAATTTCTGGTCCATCGGATGATGTTGCGAGAACCTCAAAATTCGGCGGAATGCGATTAATGACCCAGTGATGCCCTTCATAAACTCGTACAGAAGAAATTTTCTGAGTATTTATATTTTGAATATGTATTTCCTTTATACCCTGTGTTTTATGCTCTAACCGAGTGAGTGTTCCCCCATAGGCCACCGTTATTAATTCACACCCGAAACAAATTCCAATGAGTGGGGTTGTAGTGGTTTGTATCATATGTATTTCATTCGCAAAATCATTTACGTTCCATACTGCAGAAAAATTTT
The DNA here is from genome assembly GCA_021814445.1 of bacterium. Taxonomy (GTDB): domain Bacteria; phylum Patescibacteriota; class Minisyncoccia; order UBA6257; family JAGOQP01; genus JAKBUF01. The sequence continues at coordinate 2,458 of JAKAIF010000036.1, read as the reverse complement.
TACTTCCCGATAAAATAACGCAATCAAATTCATCTCCCACATAGTGAGCTGGAAGAGCATCCCATTTTTCAACGATGGTATTTTTGGGGAGAATGTTTTCTAATTTTTCTAGAAGAGAAGATTCATTATCAATAAGTAATAGACGCATATGGAAATAGATTAGCTCTGAGAAATAAGACGCATGACCGCACGTGCATTCAAACGCACCACATCTTTTTTATAAAAATGCCCCCGATGTTGAAACTCAATCTTTGAAGCAATCACATGCGCTTTCACATAAGGGAACCTTTTATGTTTCATGAGGGTTCGTTCTATAAATTCATGCAAAATAATAACCGGTATTTCATCACGAGGAATACTATCGTCTATCCATATTTCATTTTGGGGAATCCAGGCATAGACATATCCATGCCCTCCCGCCACATAATCGGTCTTATAGATATCCCGCACTACCTCGCCATTTACCTGATATACCGTAACCACATGGGCACCGTCGGCAATCGTTGCGTATACAGCGCGATATATCTTCCGAGAAACATCGGCGTGAACGGGGTTTTTAAAAACAATATTTTTCTTACGCAAATTAAATTTATGAATTGCTTCACGCGTGCGCATAATTTGTTCACACCGAAGCGCATGATCATACGCCTCTCCCGCAGAAAGCCCCCGATCCACTCCCGCAACATATGACAATGCCTCATGCACAATAAAATGCCGCTCAGAAAGTTTTATAGATTTTGCAACCCAGATCTCATTGAGAGGAATAAAAGGAAAATTAATAGTCACCAATCCTCGCTCACCAATATTCACTCCATAGTCGCTAAACTCTTCAGCATATTGAGCTCTATTACGAATGGCTTCATCATCAACAATATATACGGTGTATTTCCCCCACCGACCAAATAATCTTTTTGCTATGGCGTTTTTTGTTTTTACTTTCATGTCAGTATCAGTATACATCAGAAATATTATGTTGGGTACAAAAAAACAGAGCCAAAGAAGCTCTTTGAAGAAGATATACCATTGTGGACCTAGGCGGAATCGGACCGCCGTCTCGGCAATGCGAATGCCGCGTGCTACCACTATACCATAGGCCCATTTGTAGTTTTCTAGTGTAACAAAAACAAACTACTTTGCAAATTACTATACCTCTCCTTCTATAATGAAATGTCTTCCCGTGGTCGTTTTTGAAACTTTTAATGTATGTAACCCAACGCGTAGCAATTGTTCCTTTATTTCATCCAAAGTAAACGCCGCGAGTAACGAATTATAAAAATCTTGTTTTAATATAGGATGCCCCTCTCCTGCAACACGCTCAACAATATTTTTTGCATCTTCTACGGAGTTAGGACGCAATAGGTCCATATGATAGAGAGCCGTTCCTGGTAGAGCGTGTTGTCTTATGAAACTCCAAAGATCCATGGGATTTTCTAGATGATGGAGAAAGTCCTTTGAAATAATGGCGTCAAAAGAAAACCTCTGGGGATTGAATTCTTGAAGACGTCCACAATACAACTCTATAGAGCTTTGTACTTTAGGATATTTTTCTGAAATCAATTTTTGTGCATAAGAAATCATTTCAGAAGAACCATCTAATGCAACAACATGTGCATCTTTCTTATGTATAGCTATGTGGATAGGAACATCGGCAGGACCACAACCCACATCTAGAATTTGTTTTGCATGAGGAAATTTCTCCAAGAAAGTATCCGTATACCAACCGATGGAGTCGGTAAAATCGGCGTGTGCATAAGCAATAACCTGTTCTTTATCCTCCATAAGTTCAGGTTCAAGAACACGCAACATAAAGACAAGAAGAATTAATTTCCGTAGAACGCGTCAAACTTTTTCAACTCATCATTAAACCGTCCATTTAAATCATTGATATCCTGCGCTCCCTTATTTACTTTCGTAATAATATCGTTCATAGAAACATAATCGCGATATCCATTTACCAATTCCTCTTGCGCCAACATAAGTAATTGATTTAAATCGTTGTTATAGGAAAGTAATTGACCAATAAGCGCGGTTTCCTGAGAAATAGCAACAAGCGCGGTCTGTGCCGCATCTTTGGGAGAAATCTGGGGAACATCTTTTGCCATTTGTTCAAGTTGCAACGCAAGCTGAATTGCTTTCTCGCGGATATCTTTATTCTTTTGAATTTCCGTGGTGATCATATCGGCTATCTCAGAGCGTGTTTGAAACACACCTCCTTTTTGAAGAGCGGTGATATTTTTATTTGTTTCTCCTAGCATAGAAACAATCCCCTGCGCATAGGAAGAAGCTGCCTGACGAGAAGCGTAAAATGTATCGGGAATGCCTCGTCCTGATAATGAAGAGAATATGAACGCAAGGAATGCAACAACAAGAATCCCAACCACTGTGATGAGGATAGACCGCGTTTTTCCACTAATTCTGTTCTTCCACACAAGAAATGTGTTCATAAATGATGTTTCAT